>JAFSUD010000073.1 GCA_017445405.1 Synergistaceae bacterium | reverse complement strand
GGAATTTATGGGACGCGATACCCAGTTCTTGGAGTAGGTGTAGGTATGGATGGTCTCTTCTCCTCCGCCGAGCTTTTTGCGGGTTTCAGTGTGCTCTTCTTCCTCCCACTGATAATACTCTGCTTCGCGCCTCAAGCTGATTGCGTTGACCTCGACTCCGAAGATTGGGTCTCTGAGAACGTCCCGGGTGTCAGCTCTGCCGGTTGCGTGAATGACTTTGCCCTCGAGTGCTGGATCAATGCGGGAGATGTCCTGCACGTCCTGAGTAACTAGTTCAGCTTCACCGATAGCTCCTGCGGTCTTGAAAGTACGTCCTTCATTCCACCAGAGCAGCCAAGTAGCAAGGGCAATCAACACGAAGCCTGTAGCTATTCCTCCGACCGATTCGCCAAGCCTCTGAAGCCAGCCTTTAGTCTCTGTTTCTGTGTATGCCATTAAGATTAATCCTCCTTTGAGATTTGCTGAATATATTATCCCAAAACGTGAAGATTAATAATCCCATTCACGCCGAAAAAATGACGCTTGCGTGTGGTAGAATCTGCAATCATTAATTTACGGAAGGAGCTTGACGTGAAAGTGTATAGGCTGTATTCTCTTAACACACACACACACACATCACTGTGCCCGTCTAAATCTACACTTACAAATCTTAGCTGAAACTGTAATTATACCTCAAACTTCAGGAGGTGAACACTATGCTGTTTAACTCCTGGCAATACGCGTTGTTCTTCCCGATTGTCTTTGTACTTTACTGGGGACTGCCTCACAAGTTCAGGACGGCTATTCTCCTCATCGCGAGCTACTGGTTCTACATGAGCTGGAATGTTAAGTACGTGGTGCTCATTCTGTTTACGACGCTAGCCTCGTACTTTGCAGCTCTCTTACTCGACAGAACTGACTCGCAGAGAATGAAGCGGTTAATTCTCTCTATAACGTTAATAGCTTGTCTGGGCGTACTCTTCGTGTTCAAGTACTTCAACTTCTTTGCGGGAGCTTTCGTCGACTTCATGAACATGTTCGCACTTCACCTTCACCCTATGACATTAAAGCTGTTATTGCCTGTCGGAATATCCTTCTACACTTTTCAGACATTGAGCTATGTGATTGACGTGTACAGGGGAAGCGTGAAGCCCGAACAAAATTTCTTCGTGTATGCATTGTTCGTGTCGTATTTTCCGCAGCTAGTTGCAGGGCCTATTGAGCGCACAAATAATCTATTGCCGCAGATTAAGGCGGTTCATGAGTTCAACTACGAGCAGGCGACATACGGCGTAAAGCTGATGACGTGGGGCTTCTTCAAGAAACTATGCATTGCTGACGTTGTGGCTGTGTATGTCGATAGGGTATTTGCTGACGTGTACAGCTATGAGGGGTTCGCGCTGGTGCTGGCGGTGTTCTTCTTCACGGTGCAGATATATTGTGATTTCTCGGGGTATTCTGACATTGCGAGGGGCTGCTCAAAGATGCTAGGAATTGACTTGATGGAGAACTTCAGGAGTCCGTATTTCTCGGCGAGTATCAGGGAGTTCTGGAGCAGGTGGCATATCTCATTGAGCACGTGGTTCAGGGATTATGTATATATTCCGCTCGGAGGGAACAGGTGCGGGAAGTTCAGGCATAACATGAACCTGATGATTACGTTCATGATTTCGGGACTCTGGCACGGGGCAGATTGGACTTTCGTGCTCTGGGGAGCTGTTCACGGACTCGCGCAGATTGTCGAGAATATGTTTGTGAGCAGGAAGCAGGAGGTTCACGGCGTAATGCGTGGAGTGAGGGTGTGCTTGACGTTCCTGTTCGTGATGATGGCTTGGGTGTTCTTCAGGGCTGGGAGTCTAAGTGAGGCAATTTACGTATTTTCCAACATGTTTAACGGAATAGCTAGGCATATTTATTATTTGCGTATAGGCTTTAACACCATGCGTATTGAACGAGTAGCTTTTATATCAGTGAGCATACTGATTTTTATTTTGTTTGCCCATGATTGTTTCTCAGCTCTTGCCAAACATAATGCTATGGAGAAAATAAGCCGGAGCCGCCTCACTGTAAGATGGCTTATTTATCTTGCGCTCGGTCTTATCGTACTATTTTTATCGCCGAAAGGAGTAGCAACTGAATTTGTATATTTTCAGTTCTAAAATGTCATGAAAAAATTTTTAGTCAAATTAGTGATTTACGTGGTCATTTTGTCCAGCATAGCCTTGTGTATTAACGAAATGTACAGGCATCAGCACAACGAAGCCGATAAGTTCGTGGAAGGTGTTCCATCCGGCATACAGATATGCAATTTTGGGAGCAGTCATGGAGGAGCTTTCAATTACATTGATGTGAAAGACAAATATGTATGCTTCAATTTTGCTATGGGCGGACAATCTCTGCCGTATGATTGCAGAATACTTGAGAATTATAAAGATAATCTTCAGGCGGGAGCTATAGTCTTCATAATAATATCTGACTTCTCATTTTTCGGAGTTGACGATCCTGAAACTAAAGATTTTGCGTCAAAGAATAGAAGGTACTATAGATTTCTAAGGCCTGAACTTATTCAGCACTATGATGCGAAGACTAATTTTTATGTGAATTATTTTCCTGCAATTGCAGACGGAAATATTGTCAGTCTTTTTGAGCACATATACTCTTTCTTGTGCCCGCCTCATGAAAACTCACAGACAACAAAATTCAATCATGATAAGGCTTTGAGCCAAGTAGTAGGCGTATATTCAAGGCATATTGCATCTCACGTAGCTCCTAGCGGACAGCGAATTTATAAACATGATGCCCATAAAGCTGTTTATGACATGATAAACATGTGCCGAGAGAGAAATTGCAGGCCTATACTAGTTACAACTCCATATGCGCGGGATTACATTGACTTCGTGAGGGAAAATGACCCCAAGTTTTTTGCAGATTTCTATAACGCAATCAGTGAAGTTGTGAAAAATACAGGAGTAGAATATTATGACTACTCTCATGATGAAAGGTATACTGATGATTACGCAGTTTTTGCGGACAATGATCACATGAACCGTGAGGGAGCAAGATTATTCACGAATACTCTTCTGCGTGAAGTCTTAGGCATCTGACACACAAAATTTCCCCCGCCAAAACAACAGACGGGGGATTAATCTACACAGCCGCTAAATCTCGACTCGCCACAATATCTACATCACTTCCGCAGACATTGTGAATCAGCACTTGGCCTATCTTCACGGGAGCATTAACCTCGAGTTCTGCAACAGCTCTCGCAATCTCCGACAGCTTCCCCTTCGGAGCTGGAGTCTTGCTCCTTATCGGACACACAGGCAGCTTCCCGCCCTTCACTCTCACCGTAGACGCAAACACTCTCCGCGGATCCTTCACCTCAGAACGTGCATAGCTCTCACCGCGTGCGCAGGTATTCCCCTCAACCTTCAGGACTTCTCCGGCATCATCAAGCGTAACCGTCAGCCCGCAGCCCAGAGGACACGACACGCAGATAAACTTTCTTTCTTCACTCATGCTTCATCACTCCTTTACACCGGCTGGATGTCTATCACTATCTCTTGCAGGTCAGGCAGATTCCGAATCTGTTCGGCCTTAATCTTCACCTCGTTCATCTCGCCGGGACGCGCATACCTCAATCTCTGTGAGTAGAGTCCGGGTTCAGCGAACACTCTGCAAGCTCCCTCTATCGGGTGAGTTACTCTCATGAAGATTGTTGCGTCCGTCTCGCCGGTAACGTACTGCGGAGAGTACAGCCTCACGTTTTCTCCGCCCTTCACGGGGATTCTGCGTGCACTTCCTGAGAGCTTACCTGCGGCAAATTTAGCGGCACTCGCTCCGGCAATGAGGCCTTCATCGCTCACGTTGTCCACGAGGTCATACACTATCACGACATTTCCTGCTGCAAAGACTGCGGGGTTCGTCGTCTGGAGAAGGTCATTAACTACAGGCCCTCCCGTTACAGGGTGAATATCTATTCCTGCCATGCGCGATAACTCGTTCTCAGGGATTAAGCCTATTGCGAGCAATAACGTATCGCACTCTACGTAGCGTTCTGTTCCCTTGATTGGAGTCATGTGATCATCAACCTGCGCAACTGTTACGCCCTCGAGCCTGTCCTGTCCATGAATGCGGGTTACTGTCGTCTTCAGGTGGAAGGGTATTCCGTAGTCGTCAAGGCACTGCGCAATGTTACGCCTGAGTCCGCCCGGCCAAGACATGACCTCGTAGACACCCTCGACTTCTGCGCCTTCCCAGATCATACGGCGAGCCATGATGAGTCCGATGTCCCCCGAGCCGAGAATCACCGCACGTTTGCCCGGCATGTAGCCCTCCATGTTCACGAATCTCTGAGCTGTTCCGGCGGTGTAGATTCCCGACGGACGAGTTCCCGGAATGCGTATCGCTCCGAGAGGACGTTCACGGCAGCCCATAGTGAGCACAATTGCTCCGGGATTCAGTGCCTCAATTCCGCGCTCCTTATTCATTGTCCACACGGTATTAGTTGCCTTGTCAATCTCGAACACCATCGTGTTAGTCCTGAACTCCACGCCCTCATCGTGTGCCTGCTTGATGAACCTGTGCATGTACTCCGGCCCTGTCAGTTCCTCTTTGAATGTCCGAAGTCCGAAGCCCGGATGAATGCACTGCTGAAGTATTCCGCCCAAATCCCAATCACGCTCGAGGACTACTACATTTTCTGCGCCCTCACGCCTCGCACCTATGCCAGCAGCAACTCCCGCAGGGCCAGCACCGATAATCAGCACGTCAATTTTCTTACTCATTCGCTGCACCTTCCTTCTTGAGCAGAAACTCTTTCGTCTTCCCAACAAGCAGCTTCGACTCGCCTCCGTGCCTCGTAATCTCGTCTAACGGAATCCCAAGCTCGCGCGATAGTATCTCCGCAACTCTCGGGCAGCAGAATCCTCCCTGACATCTTCCCGTCCCTGCACGAGTCATCATCTTCACGGCGGTGATCGTCCTTGCGCCTCTGCGGATGGCCTCTAGTACTTGTCCCTCTGTTACCGTCTCGCACCTGCAAACTATCTGTGCGTAGGCGGGATCTTTTTCCGCGAGAGCCTTACGTGAATCCATGTCCATGTACAGGAATCTCGGAATGTTCCTGCGCTCAGGAATGAATTTGTCGTTGGGTGTGAGAGTGATTCTGTCGGCAAGTTCTTCCTTGATGAGGCCAGCAATGTACTCTGCGATTGCCGGAGCTGACGTGAAGCCAGGAGACTTTATGCCCGCAGCGTTGACGAATCCGCGGGGCTTGGCGAGTGCTCTTATCTCGAAATCTCCCGATTCTGTGTTCGCCCTCACTCCTGCAAAAGTCGTGATGTTCAGGTTGACGGGGAAATTAGGGACTAATCTTCTTGCCCCCTTGAGGACTTCAGCGAGGCCTTCAGGAGTTGTAGCTCTGTCTTCGGGGTCTTCCTGCTCTGTTGCTGTAGGGCCGGACATCAAGTTGCCTTCTGCTGTCTGCAATACAGTTATTCCCTTGCCTGCTTTTGACGGGCACGAGAACAAGAAGCTGTGAATGAAGCCCCGTGTTGTTCTGTCCAGCAAAAAGTATTCGCCTTTAGTGGGAATGATTCTGAAGCTGTAATCCCCAGCCCATGAGGCTATCTCGCCCGAGTGGACTCCTCCGGCATTAATCACGACAGGCGCGAGAAATTCTCCCTTGTTCGTTGCTACACCGCGTATGTCCTGATTCCCATCGAGCAGAAGGTCAGTAACCAGAGTCTCGAGGTACAAATCTGCACCGTTGATTCTTGCTGACTCGATCATTGCGTTGACAGCCTCAAAGTTGTTGATGATTCCTGCTTCAGGAGACCATAACGCAGCAACAATATCCGGCGAGACGTTAGGCTCTTTCCTGCGCAGCTCGTCTCCTGAAATTATCTCTACACCGGGTGCACCGTTAGTTTTCCCCTGCTCCAAGAGCTTACCGAGATGCTTCGTCTCCTCATCGCTGAACGCACACACATACGATCCGCATTCATCGAGGTGTACATCGAGTTCATCCTTGAGCTTGTGCCACATCTTGTTGCCGGGCACGCAGAATTTTGCCTTTACTGTGCCGGGCTTGTCGTCAAAGCCTCCGTGAATCATTGAGCTGTTGGCTCGGCTCGCTCCTGCAGGTAATTCACTGGCCTTGTCTAGCACCGCAATTCTCAGCTTGTACTTCGAGAGTTCGCGGGCTATGCTTGCTCCTGTGATGCCTGAGCCTATAATCACTACGTCATAGTTCATTCGTTAATCCCCCCTATTTGAATATCTGGCCTGGAAGAGTCTGCCTCTCTCTGTGAGGAAACGTCCTGTCAAATTCTTCTGCTTCTGCCTCGTCAACAAAGTAGCCTTGCGGAGGAGAATACCCGCCCCTTACGCCGTCAAGATAACCCGTGATGAGTTCCTTGCACAGAAAGAATGACGCATCTTCACCTTCAGGCAGACCGTGATAGCGTATTCCGTAATTGCTGGCGTAAGTGAATCCGCTCTTGCCGTAAAACGCGATGTTCCCCTCAAAGCATACTGCACCGCACCCTAACTCTGCAGCCTTCTCAAGTGAATAATCCAGCAGAATTTTTCCGTAGCCTCTGCGTTTGAGGTCATTGCGTATACATATCGGACCCATCGCCATTACTGGAATGCTCCTGCCGTCATCAGCCTTAATCTCCGCACGCATGAACATGTTCTGGCCTATAAGCTCGCCGTTCATCTCCATCACAAAATCGAGTTCGCGGACAAATGCCGGGTCATTCCTGAGCTGATGCAGTACGTAATGTTCAAGACATCCCGGCCTGTAAACGTTCCAGAAAGCCTCCCTCACTAGCTCCTCAACTTCACGCTGTTCTTCTTCCCGTTCCAAACGGATAACGTAATCATTCATCATCTCTATACACAAAATCTCCCCCTGCTTTTCTGGAACAGAGGGAGAATTTTTGCTCAATGCCTGCTACTTCTTCAGGCTGTCTATTATGGCCTTAGCCTCTGCCTCTGCACTCTCGCCGTCGAGCCAGAACACAACAAGTATGTATTC
>JAFSUD010000072.1 GCA_017445405.1 Synergistaceae bacterium | reverse complement strand
CTCACCGGATTACTTACCCGCTCATCCTTTCACGACAAGGCCGGGCAATTCCTGCACTCCAACTCTGAAGGCACAGCGATAATCTGGTTCAACCTCGACAACTTCAAGATGTACAACAAACGCTTCGGATTTTCACGGGGCGATTTGCTTCTGCGCGAGATAGCCGGAATAATCCGCATAATTTTTCCTCCTGAGAACAGCAATTTTTCAGGCCGCTTCAGTGATGATAACTTCGTCGTCCTCACTGACTGGACAAGCGCAGAGCTGAACACCGACATGATTCAGGAATACTTGTATGCGCTTCATGAGGATATTACGCTGAGGCTGAGAGCCGGACTCTACTTTCCGTCAGAGAGCGAGGACATCAGGTCATCATGCGACCGGGCAAAGCTGGCGTGCGACAGCATCCGCAAGAATCATTCTGTGAGTTCGTGCATGTTCCATGACGGGATGAGCCGTGAGCTTTCATTGCAGCAGCATATTCTTGACACTCTAGATGACGCAATACAGGACGGCAGGCTTCGTGTGCTTTATCAGCCTATCGTGAGAATAGCGACAGGAAAAATCTGCGAGTGCGAGGCTCTTGCACGCTGGAGCGACGGAGAACTCGGCAATATCTCTCCCGCAGAGTTCATCCCGACTCTTGAGGAGTACAGAGAGATTCACCGTCTCGACATTCACGCATTGAGGCAGGTCTGCAGAGACTACAGAACCCGCAGCATGAAGGGACTCCCGGTCCTGCCGGTCTCCGTGAACCTGTCGCGTCTGGACTTCGAGCTGTGCGACATTCTGCAGGAGGTCGAGCTTGCCGTAACTGTGAACAGCATCCCCAGAGATATGCTCCACATCGAGATCACCGAGAGCGTCGGCGATGAGGACAGCACAGTCCTGAACTTGGGGATCGAGAGATTCCGGGCAATGGGCTATGAAGTCTGGATGGACGACTTCGGATCAGGCTACTCATCACTAAACGTTCTCAAGGATTACAACTTTGACACGATAAAGTTTGACATGAAGTTTCTTCACGGCTTCGACATCAACAAGTCCGAGAAGGCCAAGTACATAATCAGCTCCAACCTGAAAATGGCCCGCCTGATGGGTATGCAGGCACTGGCTGAGGGAGTGGAGAATGAGGAGCAGCTCTCTTATCTGCGCACAATAGGTTTTGACAAGGCGCAGGGATATTACTTCGGAAAGCCAATGAACCTTGATGATATATTTTCACTAGAACGAGGAATAGAGACAGCATAAATATCATTTGCTACAATATTTTTCACGTTTACATTTTCCCCAACACATACAAATTTTTCATGAAAGGTATTGATTCCTATGGTCAATCACGAACTAAACAGGCTGCTGGCCTTTGCGCTGCATCATAAGCTCATCACTCCTGACGACACAATCTGGGCTGCTAACTCGCTGATAGGCATTCTCGGCATTCACGAGTTCTCGCCGGAAGAGATTCACGAGGACTTCGGCACGTCTCCGGACTCGATTCTTGCGCGTATTCTAGACTGGGCAGCAGAGCATAACCTCATCGAGAACACAGAGACCGAGCGGGATCTCCTCGACACTGAGTTAATGGGCGTGCTAACTCCGAGACCTTCAGACGTGATAGAGAGATTCTCCGCACTCAGGGCAGACTCTCCGGTGAAGGCTACTGATTATTTCTATGGCTTGGGAGTGTCGTCGAACTACATACGTTCCGAGCGGACAGCAAAAAATATCTGCTGGAAGAGTGCCACAGAGTTCGGCGAGCTTGACATCACAATAAACATGAGCAAGCCAGAAAAAGACCCCCGGGACATTGCGAAAGCCAAGACGATAAAGTCAACCGGCTACCCAAAATGCTTACTCTGCAAGGAAAATGAAGGCTTCTACGGCCATCACGGACACCCAGCGCGCCAGAACATCAGGCTGATTCCTGTGAAGTTAAGCGGCCGGGACTGGTACTTCCAGTATTCGCCGTACAGCTACTACAACGAGCACTGCATTGTGCTTGACGGAAATCACGTGCCGATGCTGATATGCCGCGAGACGTTCGAGAATCTGTTTGCGTTCATCACGGAGTTTCCCCATTACTTCGTCGGCTCAAATGCAGATCTGCCGATAGTCGGAGGGTCAATACTCTCACACGATCACTATCAGGGAGGGCGTTACGTCTTCGCAATGAACTCTGCACCGTATGAGCGTGAATATGAGTATGCTGACTCTGCGGTGAAGGTCGGGCGCATCAAGTGGCCGATGTCTGCGGTGCGTCTTGTCTCGGCAGATCCGGAGAAGCTCGTAGTGCTTGCGGATAAGATGCTTTCTGCGTGGCGCGAATGGACTGATGAGAGCGTGGGAATCTTGGCCTACTCTGACGGCGAGCCTCACAACACGATAACGCCCATTGCACGGAGGAGAGGAACAGATTACGAGCTTGACCTAGTGCTCCGCAACAACCGGACGAGCGAGGAGCATCCGCTGGGAATCTTCCACCCTCACGCAGAAGTTCATCACATCAAGAAAGAGAATATCGGCTTAATTGAGGTTATGGGCTTGGCCGTGCTTCCTGCGAGGCTCAAGGGTGCGCTGGAGAAGATATGCGGTGCGTGGCTTGAGGGAAGGGAGACTCTCCCGTCAGAGCTTGAGGCACATGAAGTGTGGTACGAAGGACTCAGGAAGAAACATGCGGGACTCACAGGTGAAGACTCTGTGAGAAAGATGCTCCGTGATGAAGTCGGGCATGTATTTGCGCAGGTGCTAACTGACAGCGGAGTCTACAAGAGGGATGCGCAGGGAACGGCAGCCTTTGATAAATTCGTGGAACATGTGTTAGCGTAAAAGTTACAGTGCGTAAGTTTTGGTGAGGGTGATTTGTGGGGCAGTGCTGTAAAGGGTTGTCCGCTTGACATGTCGGCGCGTCCAACCTCCCGCCCTCCCGCCCTCTCAGTAAAATCATAAATGGAGGTATAAGCATAATGGACAGCAGGAAATTTTACGGTTACGTCGGCAATGATGAGCAGGTCTACAGCGTCAGAAGAATGATCCTCGATGAAGGCAACGCTCGGGGAATCGCGGTCTATCATGTCATCACAGCAGGAGGACTCGAGCTGGAGATTCTCCCCGACACCGGACTCGACATCGGGCATCTGCGCTACAAGGGCGTAAACATCAGCTACACCACCAAGAACGGCTACGACTCGCCTTCGCGCTTCTTCCCTGTCAGCAACGAGTTCGGGCGTTACTTCCCCGGCGGAATGCTCTTCACCTGCGGACTCCTCTCTGCAGGCCCGGAGAACACCGACGACAAGGACGGAGGATTCCAGCCTCTTCACGGACGCATTCACGGACAATCAGCGCGCGGAGTATTCGGCTACGTTGACGGAGAAAATATCGTTGTCGGAGGCGAACTGAAGGAGACTCAGCAGGGCAGCTACAATTTTTCCCTCAAGCGCAGATACACTATCCCTGTATTAGGAAGCGAAGTGCGGATTGACGACGAGATAACTAACCTCACGCCCGAGCCTGTCGAGTACATGACGCTCTATCACATGAACTTCGGGTGGCCGATGCTGAGTGAGCACGCATTTCTTGAGCTGCCAGAGAGACGCAGGACGACTCCGAGAACGCCTTACGCAGAAAAGGGACTCAGTGAGCAGTGCAGATTTTGCGCACCGATAGACGGAGAAGAGGAGCAGGTGTACTTCAACGAGATGGAGAGCGAGCCGTACGCGCGCCTGAAGAATCCCGAGCTGGGGATTATGGCTGAAGTGTCGTGGTCGCTGGATACGCTGCCGATTCTTGCGCAGTGGAAGAACATGAAGACGACGGATTACGTGCTGGGACTCGAGCCGTCGAACTGCTACATCATGGGACGCGAGCGTGAGCGCAGAGAAGGGATGCTGCAGGTGCTCGGAGCATTCGGGAGCGTGAAGCACACCGTGAAGCTGAGGCTTGAGGAACTTGCTAAGTGATGACGAAGCCGAAGTACTATGACGAAATCCAGAAGCTCAGGCTCATTGATGATGAATTGATGGGGCTGTGCTTTGACGGCAACATTGAAGCTGCAGAACTCCTTGTGCGTGTGATACTTGGCCGCGATGACCTGAAGATAACTTCAGCGAAGACACAGGTAACGATGAAGGGGTTAATGCGTGAAGTCAGGCTTGATATTCTGGCCGAAGATGCAGAAGGCAGGAAATACGACATCGAGTTTCAGCGGGCGGACAAGGGAGCAGAGCCTAAACGTGCGAGGATGAATGCCAGCATGATAGATGCGAACAGTCTTGACAAGGGCGGAGACTTCAAGGTGCTTCCTGAAGTGTACGTTATCTTCATCACTGAACACGACGTACTGAAGGGAGACCTGCCGCTATACACCATAGACCGCGTTATCAGTGAGACAGGAAAGCCCTTCGGAGACGAGACGCATATAGTGTACGTGAATGGAGCTCACCGTGATTCAGGTACGGCACTCGGAAAACTTGTGCATGATATTTTCTGTGAGAAGCCGGAGGATATGAATTATCAGGCTCTTGCGGAACGTGTCAGGTATTTCAAGGATGACGAAGAGGGGGTGAAAGAAATGAGTGAAGTCATGGAAAAGCTGCTCGCAACTCAGAAGAAAGAGTATGAAGAACGGATAAAAGCTATTGCTCAGCGTATGCTCGAAGCCGGGAAATTAGCAATGTCCGAGATAGCTGAATACACAGGACTCTCTGTCTCAACCGTCCGGCGCATGGCCAAGAAGTTAGAGGCCTCGCAAGCATAAATATATATATGCAGAGATCGTGATTTTCCCGCAGTCTCTGCATTTCATGATGTTTCCTGTGATAGGCCGGAGGATATGAATTATCAGGCTCTTGCGGAACGTGTCAGGTACTTCAAGGAGGACGAAGAGGGGGTGATAGAAATGAGTGAAGTCATGAAGGAACTGTTAGAGAAGCAAATGAAGGAAGTAGCACAGCGTATGCTCGAAGCCGGAGAGATAGCCGTAACCGAGATAGCTGAATACACCGGACTCTCAGTCTTCACCGTCCGGCGCATGGCCAAGAAGTTAGAGACTTCACAAGCATAAAGATATACAGGCACATTGACGCAGGGGTCAAGCAAAGGCCTCTGCGTTATTGTGTAGCCTAACCCCAGTCAGACAGAGTATAATATCCCAATCCAACGGGTAAAACTTCATAACATAAACGAGGGAGTGATACATATTGAGTCGCCTTAGCATAACCAACGAAACGAAAGCTCAGGCAACAGTAGAATCGCTTCACAAGGACTTAGAACGCAGAGTAGTAGGAGCACCTCCCGGACTCTGTCCCTTGGACCTTGCAAGCAGTTATCTGAAAGTATGTGCCGCACAAACTTGCGGTAAATGTGTCCCATGCCGTGTGGGACTCCCACAGCTCGAGCGTCTCATTGAGGACCTCATCGACGGCAAAGGAGACATGTCCACCGTCGCCACCATCGAGAAGACCGCAGAGACCATCACCGACTCCGCAGACTGCGCAATCGGTTACGAGGCCGCTAACATGGTGCTCAAGGGCGTAAAGGGATTCCGTGATGACTACGAAGCACACGCCAAAGCCCACCACTGCACAGCAGACGGCTTCCACGCTGTACCCTGCGTGACTCTCTGCCCCGCACACGTCGACATCCCGGGCTACATCGCGCTCGTCAACGCTGGACGTTATGCCGACGCAGTAAGACTCATCCGCAAAGATAACCCCTTCCCAAGTGTCTGCGCAATGGTCTGCGAGCACCCCTGCGAGAACAAGTGCCGCAGAAGAATGGTCGATGACGCAATCAACATCAGAGGCCTGAAACTCTATGCGATTGACAACGCCGGACATGTGCCGGTCTACCGTGAGGGCGAAAAGGTAGCTCCTGCAACCGGCAAGAAGGTAGCCATTATCGGCGGAGGCCCGAGCGGAATCTCTGCAGCCTACTATCTCGGCATGATGGGACACAGCGTGGAGATATTCGAGCAGCGCAAGAGACTCGGCGGAATGTTGCGTTACGGCATACCGTCATATCGTCTTCCGAGAGAAGTCCTGCATGAAGAGATCGAGACTCTTCTCACAGCCGGAGACATCAAGGTACACAAAGAAGTATCGATTGGCGGCAAAGACTACCCGCTCTCAAAGCTCCGTGAAGAGTTCGACGCAGTGTATATCGCCATCGGTGCACACACGGACAAGTCCCTAAAGATCCCAGGCGAGGACGCAGAGGGCGTAATGTCCGCAGTCGAGCTTCTCCGCAGAATCGGCGACGACGATTACCCCGACTTCCACGGCAAGAAAGTTGTTGTTGTCGGAGGAGGTAACGTCGCTATGGACTGCGCACGCTCATCACTCAGGCTCAACGCAGACAAAGTTACGTTAGCGTATCGCAGGCGCAAGGACGACATGACCGCACTTGCTGAAGAGGTCGAGGCTACAGAGGTTGAGGGCTGCGAGATTCTCGAGCTTGCTGCACCGCTGAAGGTCGAGGTCGGCGAGGACGGCAAGGCAAAAGCTCTCTGGGTGAAGCAGCAGATGATTAGCAACATCAAGGGCGGAAGACCCGCACCCAAAGATGCAAGCGCAGAGCCAATCCGCATTGAGGCAGATATAGTTGTTGTCGCAATCGGTCAGGGCATAGACTCTCACAACTTCGAGGAGTCCGGAATCGCTGTGAAGTGGGGCTGCATTGAGGCGTTCGACAGCGAGGCAGTCAAGGGCGAGAACATGGACGGAGTATTCTCCGGCGGAGACTGCGTGTCAGGCCCTGCAACCGTCATTCGTGCAATCGCAGCAGGAAAAGTTGCAGCAGCTAACATTGATGAGTATCTCGGCTTCCATCACCCGATTACGCTTCCTGTTGAGATTCCTGACCCAGTGCCTCACAACAGGCCTGCATGCGGGCGCGTCAAGATGCGCGAGCGTCCGATAGACCAAAGAATCCATGACTTCAAGCTCGTGGAGAAGGGCATGACTCAGGAAGAGATGGAGCAGGAGAGCAACAGGTGCTTACGGTGCGACTACTACGGCTTCGGAAAATTCAGAGAGGGGCGTGAAGTGGAATGGTAAACGCAACAATTAACGGCAAAGCGATTCAGGTCCCGGAGAACACAACGATACTTGAGGCCGCAAAGCTCAATCACATAAAGATTCCTCATCTGTGCTACCTGAAGAAGGTAAACGAGATCGGAGCCTGCAGAGTATGCGTAGTCGAGATTGAGGGGCAGGACAGGCTGGTATCATCCTGCAACACCATTGTGCAGGAGGGAATGAAGATTCTCACGAACAGCCCCAAATCACGCCAGGCCAGACGCATTAACGTCGAGCTTATCCTCTCCCAGCACAATGCGAGATGCCCCGAGTGCATACGTTCCGGCAACTGCGAGCTTCAGTCGACGGCTGCTGACTTGGGCATCAACAAGTTCCCCTACCATGAGGACATTGCGGCGTTCGAGTGGAACATGGATTTTCCGCTCATCAGGGACGCAAGCAAGTGCATCAAGTGTATGCGCTGCGTACAGATCTGCGACAAGGTACAGCAGATGCATGTGTGGGACATCGCCAAGACCGGCTCGCGCACAACGGTAGACGTTACCGGCGGGCAGGACATCACGAAGGTGGACTGCACAGTCTGCGGACAGTGCATTACGCATTGCCCTGTAGGTGCACTCATTGAGCGCGACGACACCCAGAAAGTACGTGATGCTTTCGCGGCGAAGGACAAGATCATGATTGCGTCTGTAGCTCCTGCAGTCAGGACATCATGGGGCGAGCAGTTAGGCCTCACTCATGAGCAGGCGACACAGAACAGGCTGGCGAGTGCTCTTCGTGCTGTAGGGTTCGACTACGTGTTCGACACGGACTTTTCCGCCGACCTCACAATCATGGAGGAAGCGAGCGAGTTCGTCGAGAAGCTCAAGAACGCGAAGAACGAGAAGTTCCCGATGTTCACGTCATGCTGCCCGGGCTGGGTACGCTTCATCAAGATGGAGTTCCCGGACTTAGTGCCACAGCTCTCGAGCGCGAAATCACCTCAGCAGATGTTCGGAGCAATCATCAAGTCGTGGTACGCTCAAATTCTCGGTGTCGAGCCGTACAAGATATTCCACGTGTCGTTCATGCCCTGCACGGCCAAGAAGTACGAGTGCGATGTTGAGTGCATGAATGCGTCGGGCGCGAGGGACATTGACGTTGTGCTGACGGTGAGGGAGCTTGACAGGCTGATTCGTTCTGAGGGAATCGACGTGAAGTCGCTCGAGGAGTCGGAGTTCGATGCACCGCTCGGGACGGCATCAGGAGCAGGACACATTTTCGGGACGACCGGCGGAGTCATGGAGGCAGCTTTGAGGACGGCGTACTACTTCGTTACAGGGCAGAACCCCGACCCGAACGCGTTCAGGTACGTGCGCGACTACGACGGCTTCAAGGAGGCAACGTTCGAGATTGCGGGTACGAAGCTCAGGATCGCAGTAGTTCACGGCTTAGGGAACATCCGCAAACTCTGTGAGGACGTGCAGAGCGGAAAGGCACAGTACGACTTCATCGAGTGCATGGCGTGCCCGACTGGGTGTGCTGGCGGAGGCGGACAGCCCATCGAGGAAGGACAGGAGCTTGGCGAGGGCAGAGGAAGAATCCTTCTTGATATGGACAGAGCTATGACGTTAAGATTCTCGCACGAGAACCCGTCAATCAAGCAGTGCTATGCTGAGTACTTAGGCAAGCCTCTTGGTGAGAAATCGCATCATCTTCTTCACACCGACCAAGCCAAGTGGGAACTGTGGAAGTAAATTGACACACATAATCCCCTCGTAATAATGCGGGGGGAATTTTTGCATAAATACACAGGAAAGCGGTTGACAAACTATGAATAATATAATAGAAGCAGGAAGCAGGAAGCAGGAAGCAGGAAGGATTATTGTGCGCTTTAACGGCAGAACAGGCAACCAGTTATTCCAATATGCATTTGCGCGTGCTCTTCAGGAAAAATATTACCCTTCGTATAAGATTATCCTTAATTTCGTCGAGTATGGCCTCAAGATGGAAGAATGTAATTTTCTGCAGCATTTCAGAATCAAAGACTGCGAACAAGCAATGAAGCCGTTCATAAAATGCTTGACACCAATTCAAATTTTTGTTCAGGTATTTAGGTCGCTGTTCACGAGATGTACACTCAAATTTTTTCCAAGCAGAGTTTTCAAGATTGATGCTTCCTTCACGCAAAGGATCATGAATTTCTTCGGACAATATGAACCGCTTTTCAACTCACGCTACGTCAGGCCTTATCCGTCAAAGTCTAAGAATATAGTGCTGTCCGCCTACTTTGAGGCATATGAATACTTTGACAGCATAAGAGATATTTTGCTTGAAGAGTTCATTCCTAAGTATGACGTTCTTCCGCATAATACAGCGTTTCTGGACGATATAAGCAACTCTGAATCTGTGTGTGTATCAATCAGGCGAGGCGACTTTCTGTCTCTTCCGCAGTTCAATGTATGTACGGAAGAGTACTTTATCACAGCGATGAAGGCCATTCGTAAAGAGCTGCCGCATTGCAGGTTCTTCGTTTTCTCGGACGATGTGGAGGAAGTGAAGCGGATAATGCATTTCCCGTTTGAAGTTGAGTACGAATGCGGAAGTGATCCTGTTTGGGAAAAATTACGCCTGATGTATACATGCAAGCACTTCATCATCAGCAACTCAACCTTCAGTTGGTGGGCACAGTATCTCAGCAGGGACAAGAACAAAATAGTGTATGTTCCTGTACCTTGGAGGCGCGGCGAGGACTGTTCAGGAATGTATATGCCATACATGCGGACTATAGAGTGTCATAAATCCTAACTGGCTACACATCAAGGATATATAATTGACGGCATAATCTCACAAGGAAAGCAAGTGAATAATTATGCCGGATATGTATAACGTTACGGGGATGTCATGCGCGGCCTGCTCCGCAAGAGTCGAGCGCGTCGTCAAGAAACTTCCCGGAGTATCATCATGTGCTGTGAGCCTTCTGACTAACTCAATGAGCGTCGAGGGCACAGCCAAAGTCTCAGACATCATAGCTGCTGTAGAGAAAGCAGGTTACGGTGCAAGCCTCAAGACTCCAGAACCCGCTGCAGTCTCTCACTCTCAGGAGGAAGAAGCCTTAGCCGACCACGAGACTCCAAAGCTCAAACGCCGACTCGCCGCATCTCTAATCTTCCTGCTTGCATTGATGTACTTCTCGATGGGACACATGCTCAATCTCCCATTGCCAGTATTCTTTGAGGGTAATCACGTCGCACAGGGACTCGCACAGTTGCTCTTGGCCGGTGTAATCATGGTCATCAACCAGAAATTCTTTGTGTCAGGATTCAGCACTCTCCTTCACCTCGCCCCTAACATGGATACTCTCGTCGCTATGGGGTCGTTCTCGTCCTTCGCATGGAGCGTGTATGTGTTATTCATGATGGTCGCGCAGCACGGCGCAGCCACGCGACAGCATACCTTCACGACTCATGACTTCTACTTTGAGTCAGCAGGAATGATTCTGACTCTAATCACCATCGGCAAAATGTTAGAGGCCCGCTCCAAAGGCCGGACAACCGACGCATTAAGAGGCCTCATGAAGTTAGCCCCCAAGACAGCCACAGTAATACGCAACGGTCAGGAACTCACAGTCCCTATTGAGCAGGTGCAGAGAGGAAACGTCTTCGTCGTCAGGCCCGGCGAGAATATCCCTGTTGACGGCGTAATCATCGAGGGCACAACAGCCGTGAACGAGTCGGCTCTCACAGGCGAGAGTATCCCCGTCGACAAAGCACAGGGCGATTCTGTATCAGCAGCTACGGTGAATCAGTCCGGCTACATCAAGTGCGAGGCCACGCGAGTCGGCCAAGATACCACGCTGTCGCAGATCATCAAGATGGTGAGCGATGCCTCAGCCACAAAAGCCCCCATTGCCAACATTGCGGATAAAGTCTGCGGAGTATTTGTGCCTGCAGTAATAGCTATAGCCGTGTGCGTCGTTGCTGGCTGGATGATTGCGGGAAAGTCCTTCGGCGATGCATTGTCCTACGGAATAGCTGTGCTCGTGATCAGCTGCCCGTGTGCGTTAGGCTTGGCGACTCCTGTTGCCGTCATGGTCGGAAATGGTGTCGGCGCAAAGAACGGAATACTCTTCAAGACCGCTTCATCTCTCGAGGAGGCCGGAAAAATCAACATTGCTGCTCTCGACAAGACAGGCACGATCACCAGCGGTGAGCCTAAAGTTACGGACATCATGACAGCAGGGGATATTCTGGAAGATGAGTTAATCTCTCTTGCGTATTCGCTCGAGGCTAGGAGCGAGCATCCATTAGCGCGTGCAGTTGCAGATTACGCAAAGGAGCAGAAGATTTCTGCACGAGAGGTAAAAGACTTTCAGGCATTGCCGGGAAACGGACTCACTGCCAGACTCGCGAACGGCTCATCGCTCACAGGAGGCAGCGTGAAGTTCCTGACCGAGAAGGTGAACGTAGACGAGAGATTTACGCGTGAGGCTCAGAAGTTCGCAGAAGCCGGGAAGACTCCGCTCGTGTTTGCGCGTGATGATGAACTGCTCGGGATTATTGCCGTCGCTGACACGATGAAGCCCGACAGCAAGGAGGCCGTGAAGGAGCTGCAGGAGCTGGGCGTGAAAGTAGTGATGCTCACGGGGGACAACGAGCGCACAGCAAAAGCGATAGGTGCAGAGGCAGGAGTCGATGATGTTATCGCCGGAGTTCTCCCTGACGGAAAAGAGAGCGTGATTCGTGAATTGCAGGCACAAGGCAAAGTTGCGATGGTCGGGGACGGAATCAATGACGCTCCGGCACTCACGCGTGCAGATATAGGCGTTGCTATAGGCGCGGGGACGGACATAGCTATTGATGCTGCGGACGTTGTGCTGATGAAGAGCAGCCTTCGTGATGTCTCTGCAGCAGTGAGACTCAGCCGTGCAACTATGCGCAACATTAAGCAGAATCTATTCTGGGCGTTCGTGTATAACGTGATAGGCATTCCGTTAGCTGCAGGATTATGGGGCTGGAAACTTGACCCGATGTTTGGTGCGGCGGCTATGAGCTTATCGAGCTTCTGTGTAGTAACTAATGCGCTGAGGCTGAATCTCGTGAACATAAGGGGGAGGAAGTAATGAAACAGTTTGTGTTTCTGGTGATGATGGTGCTGTGCATGAGTTCATTTGCTTGTGCTGAGGTTATGGAGTTCAGGTATTTTTCGCTTGATGTTCCTGAAGGCTGGTCGGTCAATGAAGACGGAAACGTGATTACCGTTACGGCTGCTGATAAATCAGGCTCTCTCTCGATAACGGCAGATAATCCCGGCGGGAAGACGATTGCGGAGCTTGCGGAAGAGTATTCGCGTCGTCTGAACGGCACAGCTCCGGAGGAAGATGAAGAGGGAGGCTACACGTTCGAGTTCAACAACGGAGTGAGCCAGGCAGCTATAGACGGCGATGAAGATTTGTACCTTCTGATTATCGGAACTGGAATAGAGCGCAATGGTGATGTGCTTTCTGAGATACTGGAGTCTCTGGAAATGAAGTAATGTGTGTGATAAACTGTTTGCGCAAAATTTCACGAAAGGTGTAGACAAGAATGCTTAGTATCGCTATAATGCGCTCAACGCTCAACGCTCAACGCATATTAGTCTGCCCGTAAATTCAGGTATAAACGCAAATTATAACATCTCCTGCAGGAAAAATCTTTGTGAAAATCTTGCAGGAGATTTTGCTGTTTCTTTGCGCCTGTACAGTAATGGGAGGGTTCAGTCATGCTAGGAACAGGCAGACTCAAGAGACACGTTATGATGTTTCTCCGCAGACACTCAAATCCAATTAGAAGTATGGAGTTCATTGCTTCCCCTGAGTATTATCGTGAGCTTCAGGATTTGCTACACATATCCAGAGCAGAAGGTTTTGATCTTGTCAGAACAGGCTGCGAACATGACGGAGGATATATTCTCCTGAATGACTTTCAGGCAGGAAACATAGCTTACTCATTCGGAATTGCCGGCGATGTCTCGTGGGACAAGGACATTGCTTCAAGAGGCTATGACGTGTTCATGTTCGATCACACAATAGATGCACTGCCCGAAGAGAATCCACGCTTCCACTGGTCAAAACTTGGCATAGCAGACGGAATTATTCATGACGACAGGCTGAGGCCTCTTGATGAGCTGATAGCACTGAATCATCACGAGAATACACGCAGCATGATTCTCAAGATGGATGTTGAAGGGGCAGAGTGGGGATTCTTTCAGCAGGTAAGCTCGGAGACTCTGTCGCAGTTCTCGCAGATGACGTTCGAGTTCCACAACATACCCAATCATGATAACCCTGAACTTGTGCTCGAAGTCTTCAGGAAAATTAACCGCACTCATCAGCTCGTCCATCTTCACGCGAACAACAACGGCAATTATATTTCCTTCAGCGGCAAGAAATTCTGCTCACTCTTTGAGATGACATTTGCCCTCCGCAGTCAGTACACATTCACTGAAGATTATGATGTGCGTCTGCCGCTCAGAATTGACAGCGTGAATATCCCGTCATTGCCGGAAATTGAGCTTGGCCGGTGGAATGAACACGTTGATATAGGCTGCAGGGCTGCTTCTCATGTAATAGTATTCTAGACGCAAATTATCATCAGTCTTCTCTGAATCAGGGGAGGCTGAATTTTTGTGATATACTTACCAGCTATCAGCACAATAAAAATTTCAAGCACTTGCTTAACGTTAAAGGTGTCTCGTCATGAGATTACGAGCGGGTGCGTAGATTAACCTTTAGGAGGTATTATTCTTTATGGCAGTAGCAAGTATGAAGCAGCTTCTTGAGTGCGGAGTCCACTTCGGACATCAGACCCGCCGCTGGAATCCCAAAATGAAACCCTACATCTTCACCGAACGCAACGGTGTCTACATTATTGACCTGCAGAAGACAGTCAGAGGCCTCGACCGCGCTTATGACTTCATCAGGGAGACAGCAGCTAACGGCGGACACGTCCTCTTCGTCGGCACAAAGCGTCAGGCTCAGGAGACCATCAGGGATGAAGCAACACGCTGCGGACAGTACTACATCAACCAGCGTTGGCTCGGCGGACTCATGACCAACTTCCCGACAATCAGGCGCAGAATTTCCCGTATGCTCGAACTCAGAAAGTATGACGAGGAAGGCACATGGGAGGAGTTCACGAAGAAAGAGACCGCAGCAATCAAGAAGGAACAGCTCAAACTTGAGAAGTATCTCGGCGGCATCGCAAACATGACCGCAACGCCGGATGCAATTTTCCTCATTGACCCCAGACGCGAAGAAAACGCCATCGCTGAGGCCCGCAAGCTCAAGATTCCTGTTGTCTCAATAGTAGACACTAACTGCGACCCCGAAGTCATCGACTACCCGATTCCCGGCAACGACGACGCAATCAGGGCAATCAAGCTCATCACCGGCCTCATGGCTAACGCAGTCATCGAGGGCAGGCAGGGCGAAGACGCAGTGATTATCCCCGTTCAGGAACTCAGCGGCTCCGACATGATGACCGACGAGGAACGCATGGCAGAGCGCGAGAGACTCCACGAGGAGTACGAGGGCAATATAGACGATGAGGAAATGGAGGGCTAAGTGATGGCAGAGATTACAGCCGCAAAAGTTAAGGAGTTACGCGAGCGCACAGGCTCGGGAATGATGGACTGCAAAAAGGCTCTTGCTGAGTCCAACGGCGACATGGAGAAGGCGATTGACTATCTGCGCGAGAAAGGTTTAGCGAAGGCCGCCAAGAAGGCAGAGCGCACAGCCTCAGACGGAAGAGTCTTCCAGTTTGTCAGCAAGGACGGCAAGCTCGGAGTCATGGTCGAGATCAACAGCGAGACCGATTTTGTGGCCAAGACCGACGAGTTCAACGACTTGGGCAGCAAGATTACTGCGCACCTCACAGCCAACACGTACGCTGATGTTCCCGCACTGCTCGAGAGCGTCCACGAGTCCGGATCAACAATTAACGAACTCGTTACGGCGATCATCGCGAAGCTCGGCGAAAACATCGTCCTCAAGAGATTCGCACGCTTCGACGCAGAGAACGGCAGAGCATTCTGCTACATTCACAGCAACTACAAGGTCGGCGCATTGGTTGAACTCGACGCAGAGGATAAGGCAGCAGCCGGTAAGCCGGAGTTTGCGGAGCTTGGACACGAAATCTGCATGCAGATCGCAGCAGCAGCTCCCCAGTACTTAGTCCCTGAGAATGTTCCTGCAGACGTGATTGACCGTGAAAAGGCAGTGTACCGTCAGCAGCTCATCGATGAGGGCAAACCCGCTGATAAGGTCGATAAGATTATCCCCGGCAAGCTCAGGAAGTACTACGAGACCGTGTGCCTCATGGAGCAGGAATACATCCGCGACACCGACAAGAGGATTAAGCAGCTTGTTGATGAGACCGGCAAAAAGTTAGGCACAAAAATTACTGTGAGACGCTTTGAGCGTTTCGGTATCGGCGAGTAACAAGACAGCAATTATCCCCGGTGTGAATTTGCGCTGGGGATATTGTCATTAACGGAGGCTGATATTATGCCAAAGTATAAGCGCATATTGCTCAAGCTCTCAGGTGAAGTGCTGGCCGGTGATAAACACACAGGCTTAGACTTTGCGACTGTGAAGAGTTTTGCTCAGGACTTGGCCGAGATTCAGAGGGCAGGTATCGAGCTGTCAGTGGTGATAGGCGGAGGCAACATGATTCGCGGACGTGATGCCCTGAACTACGGACTCGGGCACGCACAGGTCGACTCGATCGGCATGCTCGGCACTGTCATGAACGCTTTAGCCCTGAAGTTCTCGCTCCAGACTCTCAGCGTGAAGGCGGAAGTGCTCTCGGCAATCGGCATGTACCCGGTTGCGGAGCTGTACTCTAGGGAACGCGCGGGAGAGCTTCTTGCGTCGGGACATGTAGTAATTTTCGGAGCAGGTACAGGGCATCCCTTCTTCTCGACGGACACAGCAGCAGCACTCAGAGCGTCAGAGCTTGGGCTTGACTGCATCGTGAAGGCGACGAAGGTCAACGGAGTGTACACGAAAGATCCGGAAAAGTTCCCTGATGCGGAGTTCCTGCCCGAGCTGACCTACAGCGAGGCTATCGAGAGAAACATTGCGGTGATGGATACGGCAGCGTTTGCGCTGTGCCGGGAGAACAAGATTCCTGTTTGGGTGATGAGCATTCATGACTCAGGCTGGGTGAAGAATATCATTGACGGCGTTAAAACCGGGACAATTATGAAGGAGGACTAACTTACAATGCCTAAGGATGAACTTGCAGCTTTACGTGAGAATATGGACAAAGCAATAACGTTTTTGCAGAATGAGTACTTATCGATACGCACAGGCAGGGCGCATCCCGGGCTTGTGAGCGACATAAAGGCAGACTACTACGGAACGCCGACAGCACTAAAGCAGCTCGCCAACATCACCATTCCTGAGGGCAGAGTGATTCAGATTGCGCCGTTCGACAAGGGAGCACTAAAGGCTATGGAGAAGGCTATTCTGGCCGCGAACATAGGCATGACTCCCCAGAGCGACGGGACAGTGATTAGGCTGACGCTTCCGGAACTGACGAAGGCACGCAGAGTCGAGCTGACGAAGATTCTCGCGAAGAAGGCGGAAGAGGCAAAGGTAGTCATCAGGAATTACCGCAGGGACGCTATCGAGGCACTGAAGAAGCAGGAAAAGGCCTCAGAGATTACGGAGGACGACCTGAAGAAGCTGACGAAGGACGTTCAGGACATAACGGACGGCTACATCAAGAAGATAGATGAAGTGTACAAGGTCAAGGAGAAAGAAGTTCTTGAGGATTGACATTCCTGAAGATTAATCAAGAATTTCGGCTGTCCGGGCCGTTCAACAGGCTTAACGACGTATATTTCAAGTACGTGCTGGCTTCTCCTGAACGCAAACACCTGACTATAGCGTTCTTGAATGCTGTGCTGAGTCATTATGTGCCGGAAGGTGAAGAGGCAGTAGAGATTGAGGACGTGGAGTTTCTTGACCGTGAGACTGTTGCGCGTATTGAGGACACCAAAGGTACAAGGTTTGATGTATTTGCGAGGTCGAAGGACGGCAGGCTGTTTCACATAGAGGTGCAGAACATGAAGGAAGATTACTTCATGCAGAGGAGCTTTTACTACGCAGCCAATGACTACATGACTCAGCTTGAGCGCGGAGGGAAATATGAGGAGCTTCGGCCGGTAATCTTCATAGGCCTGATGAACTTTATGTTAATCGGCAATCCTGCCCGTTCTGAAGAATGGTACACGCTTCATAGATTCATGAATGCCAAGACGCATGAATACTCCATGCGTGAAGTTGAGTTCCACATGGTAGAGATGCCGTTATTGAGGCGTTATCTGCGCCGTTCGAAGATGAAGCTGAAGGACAAGTTCGAGGAATTATTGTGCTATTTCGGCAGAATAGGAGGCAAAAAATTCATGGCAGAACTTGCAGAACGTAATCCGGTGGTAAGCGAGCTGCTTGAAGCGGAAAAGAAGTTCCGGATGGATCC
Source organism: Synergistaceae bacterium (assembly GCA_017445405.1). Lineage (GTDB taxonomy): Bacteria > Synergistota > Synergistia > Synergistales > Aminobacteriaceae > JAFUXM01. Next base: position 19,550 of record JAFSUD010000072.1, on the reverse strand, counting down.
GATAGAGTACCGGAACTATGCTATTTCTGAACGTGCCCGCAAAGACCTTGAGGATCAGATTATCCGCGACAACAAACGGCATGAAGAGATAGGCGAGAAGCGCGGAGAAAAACGAGGCGAGAAGCGCGGTTTCATTAAGGGCCGTGAGGAAGGCCGCGAAGAGGGCCGTGAGGAAGGCCGCGAAGAAGGGCGTAAGGAAGGCCGCGAGGAAGGGCGTAAGGAAGGCCGCGAGGAAGGCCGTGAAGAAAACCGTGAAGAAATGCTTCGTATTCTGCGCTCCAAAAGCGGCATGACCGATGAACAGATTGCGGAAATGTTTAGCATGCCTATTGAGCTTATTATCGGGCTTAAGTCTTGACGTTGTCAGAAATGAAGCCTGTAGAGTATAGGAACTATGCTATGTCTGAACGTGCCCGCAAAGACCTTGAGGATCAGATTATCCGCGACAACAAACGGCATGAAGAGATAGGCGAGAAGCGCGGTCTCATTAAGGGGCGAGAAGAAATGCTTCGTGTCCTGCGCTCCAAAAGCGGCATGACTGATGAACAGATTGCGGAAATGTTTAGCATGCCTATTGAGCTTATCACGGGGCTAAAGCCTTGATGTTGTCGGAAATGAAGCCTGTAGAGTACCGGAACTACGCGATCTCTGAACGTACCCGCAAAGACCTTAACAGCAAGCGGCATGAAGAGACAGGCAGGAAGCACGGATAAAGACGGACTCTTGAAGCCATAGCACATTTTTTGTGCAGGTATCGCTGCACTGATAATGAGACAGCTCAAAGGCTGAATGTACCGCTTGAGCTTGCGAAGGAGCTGTAATAATGGATAAGGCAGAATATGACGCTGCAATGGAAGTCATACACGCCTACGAAAAACTGTTAGAGGAGCACCCTATGTTTGTGCGTGAGTATTTCTTCAATAAGCGTGCACGGCTTGACTACGAGCATCACCTTGAGAGAGTAGAAGAAGAGGCCTACGATAGAGCTTACAGGGAAGCCTACGACAAAGCCTACAAGAAGGCCTACGACAAAGCCTACAAGAAGTCTTACGAAATAGGCCGCAGGCTAGGGCAGGAAGAAATTATACGCACTGTTCTCAGTTCTGATATTTTGTCAGATGAGGAAAAAGAATGCACTTTGCGTCTTCTTGATGAATATTACAAGAAGGAGGAATAACCCGTAATGGAGGAAAGAAGCCAGTACAATTCACCCGGCTACACCACATTTAAGATGAAGCTCAAAAAGTTAATCGGCATAGATCTTAATTCCTACAAGGAACAGATTCACCGCCGGACGCATGAGCTTATGAGCCGCTGGGGCTGCAAGACTTATGACGAATACTACGACATGATGAGCAAGGACGAAAAGAAGCTGCGCGAGTTTCTGGATCACCTTACCATCAACGTATCAGAGTTTTTCAGGAATGATTCTCAGTGGTGGAAGATGCGCGACAAGATAATTCCTGAACTGATAGAGAAGCGGAAGAGCAAGCGTCTCAAGCTGTGGAGTGCAGGCTGCGCAACAGGCGAAGAGCCTTACTCCCTCGCAATACTCTCGACAGTCTGCGGACTCGACACAATGAATCCCGTCCTCGCCGTCGATGTAGATCAGGGAGCAATAGCTACAGCCCAGCGCGGCAACTACCGCAAAGCTAACCTGCTCAACGTCCCGAAGGAATATTTAGCGAAGTACTTCACGACGAAGGACGCAGGCCAGACTTACGACGTGAACCCCGAGATCAAGCGCAGAGTGTCATTCAAGAAGATGAACATGATAGATGATTCGTTCGGAGCAGGGTTTGACCTGATACTCTGCCGGAATGTCGTTATCTACTTCACCGCTGACACAAAGACTAAGCTCTACAAGAAGTTCTTTGACGCATTAGCACCCGGCGGCTATTTTCTGGTGGGGTCAACGGAACAGATATTCGGGTATCAGCAGATAGGCTTTGAATCAGCAGGGCCGTTCCTGTACACGAAGAAGTAGCATGTATGAATTTCAGCTTACCAGCAGAATAAACAATACGATACAGGATATATGCTGGAGGTTCAGCTTCAGGAAAGTAAACAGGGTACTTATCAAGGCCGGAGCAATGAGGAAGATTAACCCGGAATTGATGACGTTCATTTTTGCGTCGCTGTCCAGAGGCACGCCCGCAGAAGGAGCTTCATTCTCCGTGATGTTCATTCCTGCAACGTTCAGGTGTCATGATTGCGGCAGGACATGGACAACAGACGATTCAGAATTCCTGTGCATTCACTGCGGAAGCCGGGACGTTGATTTATTGACCGGCCTGGAGTTCGCTATAGACTTTCTTGAAGTTGAGAGCTGAATATTTGCTGAGACATGACTACTCATAACATGGATAACATACTGCTTCGTCTGTCGGAAAAGCAGATCGAGGCAGTAACTTATAAGGACGGGCCGCTGTTAATTCTTGCAGGAGCAGGGAGCGGCAAAACCAGAGTCCTGACTCACAAGGTCGCTTGGCTCATCAGTGAAGGCATAGCATCTCCCGATAACATAATGGCCGTAACCTTCACCAACAAAGCCGCAGGAGAAATGAGAACTCGTATTGACTCCCTCGTCTCAGGCCAGGCAGCAGAGAGAGTCCGTGCAGGAACATTTCACGGCTACGGCCTGCGCTTCCTGTTCCGGCATCATGAGGCAGCACGGGACATTGTCGCCCTGCGCGAAGGCTTCACAGTGTTCGACAGGGACGACTCGCGGTCAATGCTCGCGGAAATACTCTCTGAACGCAAGAGCGAACGCGGAGCTTCTGACGTTCTCGACATAATTTCACGGGACTACATGACATGGTCGCCTGAGAGCAAAAACAGCTTCATCAGCAATCAGGAGATGCGCGAGATCGCCGACGAGTACAGACTCCGGCTCCGCAAGCTCAACGCAGTAGACTTTGACGACCTGATGATTCTCCCGCTCGAGGTAATGTCCAGAATGCCCGAAATCCGGGCTCACGAGCAGGACAGAATAACGTGGCTTCTCGTCGATGAGTATCAGGATGTGAATAAACCGCAGTCGCTGCTGCTGAAATATCTTGTCGGGAGGCACTGCACGATTAACGCAGTGGGAGACCCTGACCAGTCAATTTATGGCTGGAGAGGTGCGGATATTAACGTGATCCTGAACTTCATGAACGAGTTCCCGAGAGCTAAGACCATCAAGCTGGAGGAGAATTACCGCTCAACGAAGATGATTCTGAATGCGTCGAACGCGCTTATCCGCAACAACAGCAACCGCCTCAAGAAGACTCTCTACACGGCCAAGAAGACCGGCGATAAAGTCTGCATGATGACGGCCTCGAGCGACCTTCAGGAGGCAGATTTTCTTGTGCAGGAAATAGACAGACTGCGCAGGGCAAGAAGTTACAGCTACAGTGATATTGCTGTGCTTTACCGCCAGAACTCTATGAGCCGCCTGATCGAGAAAAAATTTCTTGAGAACGACGTACCATACAGGATAATACGCGGGCTGTCATTCTATGAGCGCATGGAGGTTAAGGACGTGTTAGCAATCCTGAAGCTGGCCATGAATCCCAGTGATGCATTGTCTCTTGAGCGGGTATCAAAGATTCACAGCATCATTGAGGGCATGGGGCCTAAGTCTCTCGGGAGCTGGGGCGAGTGGATAGACTCCCAGCTCTTCGGGGTGCTGAACAATCCCGCGCAGCTATGGTCGTCCGTAGAGATGGGAGCGTGGAAGGCAAACACCAAGAAGGCCAGAGAGTCAATGCAGAAGTTCGCTTCTCACATGTGCGCAATACTCGACCTTGCAGATGACGGAATACGCGCAGCAGTAGATTACGTGCTCGGGGACATGGGCTACGGAGGCCATCTCATGAACTTTGACAAAGCAAGCTACTATGACCGCGTGTCGAACGTCAACGAGCTGAAGTCAATTGTGCCGGACGGAAATCTGAGGGAGACTCTCGCAGAGGCAGCACTCTTCACCGACGCTGACACTCAGGACGACTCGGAAAGAGACGCTGTCGGACTCATGACTCTTCATGCCTCAAAGGGACTCGAGTTCCCTGTAGTCTTCATGATCGGACTCGAGGAGGATATTTTCCCTCACCGCCCCAGAGATGACTGCCGGGACTCCGAAGCCGAGATGGAGGAAGAACGCAGGCTGTGTTACGTCGGCATGACCAGAGCAGAGGAGAAACTCTACATGACGTGCGCACTATCACGGATGCTTTACGGGAGCGTTCAGGCTAACGATATGTCGCGATTCCTGCTAGAGATTCCCGACGAGTTCAAGGAAATAGACGACAGGAGCAGCCACCACCGCGAGACGATCTACACGTTCAAGAACGCTAAACAGGGCAAATATGGCAGTAAGGGCAATAACGGGCGATATAGGTTCTGGTAAGTCAGCAGCCGCCGGAATATTATCTGCAAAATTGGGCTGCATGTGCCTTGATGCGGACGCTGTTGCAAAATCCATGTGGCAGCGTCAGGACGTTAAGGCCCGTGCAGTCTCGCGCTGGGGAAGCAGGATACTTGACGCTTCAGGAAACGTAATCATGCCAGTTCTTGCGGAGCTGATATTCTCAGGCAGGAGCGAACATGATTTCTGCAGCGCACTGATTCACCCGCCCGTGATGTCGGAGCTTTATAGACTCTCACGCAGTCTTGATAATGCTGTGCTCGAGATTCCGTTGCTGCCGGAAGCAGGAAGGCCGGAATGGATAGACGAGGCAATATACATCACTGCAGATTTCAGAGTGAGGGCAGAGAGGCGGAGACTCCAGAGAGGGTGGACGAGCGGGGAGTTACGCAGGCGTGAAGGATTCCTGCTCCCTCAGAGCGAGAGAATGTCAGTGTGCGAGCATGTGATATATAATGACGGCAGCATCAGCGAACTACAGAGACAACTAGAGGAAATGACATGACGATGCAAGAAGTCGTTATTGCCAGCGGGAAAGAATGTCGGTGTGCGAACACATAATCCGCAATGACGGCAGCATCAGCGAACTACAGAGACAACTAGAGGAGGCAACATGACGATAAACGAAGTCCCGGAAAGAAAGAATATACCTGACAAAGATAAATGGAATCTCGAAGCAATATACTCATCATTTGAGGAGTGGCAGAAGGCCTTTGACGACACACAGTCAAGAATCGATACGCTGAAATCATACTCGGGCCGTCTCGGTGAAGGCTCGTCCGTACTGCTGGAGTTCATCAAAGCAGAGGAAGCAGCCTCGCTCGAACTTGGCAGACTCTACGCCTACGCCAACATGAAGAGCCATGAAGACCTGCGGGAGTCTAAGCCGATGGAGCTAGCCGGACTCGCCGAGACTCTGATGGTCAAGTACACCGCGGCAATCTCATTCTTCGAGCCGGAGATTCTGGCACTCCCTCACGAGTACATCAACGACTGCATCAAGAACGAGCACGAACTCACGCGCTACGAGTTCTTCTTCAGGAAGCTGCTGCGTGAACGCGAACACATACTCACTCCGGAAATTGAGGAACTTCTGGCCAAGACAGCAGAAATAAGTGCAGTCCCAGAAAATGCATTCTCTTTGCTCACAGATGCGGATATGCCCTTCCCGAGCATTCAGGACGAAGATGGCAACACTGCAGAACTCACAGAGGAGAGATGGTACAGGTTCAGCCGGAGCAGGGACAGGCGCGTAAGGCATGATGCGTTCATGGGAATCTACGGGACATACGCGAAATTCCAGCACGCAATCAGCGCACTGTATGCAGGCTCGGTGAAGAGCGACGTGTTTTACTCACGCACGAGGCACTACAAGGACTCGCTCGACATGGCATTATTCGGCGATAACGTCCCCGAAGAGGTCTACTCCAACGTTGTGGACACCGCACGCGAATATTCCCCCAAGCTCATGCACAGGCTGGTGAAGCTCCGCAAAAAGGCACTCGGACTCGATGACTTCCGCTATTACGACCTCAGCGCGCCGATCTCTCATGAGCCGGAACACTCTTACACGTTCGATGAGGCAGTGAGTCTCGCTATCGAGGCCCTCGCTCCTCTGGGTGAAGAGTACTGCGCGAACTTCAGGAAGGGCATTGCTGAACGCTGGATCGACATTTACGAGAACAAGGGCAAACGCAAAGGTGCTTACTCTTGGGGATCATACGGCACGAATCCCTACGTCCTCCTGAACTTTGACGGCACATTGCACGATGTCTTCACCCTCGTTCACGAGATGGGGCACAGCCTTCACAGCTATTACTCGCGCAATAATCAGCCGCAGGTTTACGCAGAGTACACAATCCTTCTCGCTGAAGTAGCCTCTACAACGAACGAGGCATTGCTCCTCGAGTACCTCCTGAATCACTCGCAGGACACCGAATCGCGGAAATGGCTTCTGAGCTACTACTACGACATGGTGCGGGCGACGTTCTTCCGTCAGGCGATGTTTGCGGACTACGAGCGCGGGACTCACAGGTACGCAGAGTCCGGAGGAGTCCTGACTCCCGAGTACCTCAATGATTTATGGCGCAGGCTCAACGCGGATTACTACGGCCCGGAGATGGTGATTGATGATGAACTCTGCACAGAGTGGGCACGCATCCCTCACTTCTACACGGCCTTCTATGTCTACAAATACTCTACAGGCTTCACGGCGGCTAATGCTTTCTCGTCTGCAATCCTGAATCACGAAGAGGGAGCAGTTGACCGCTATTTGAAGTTCCTGAAGAGCGGAGGCAGTGATTACAGCCTGAATATCTTGCGCAGGGCAGGAGTTGACCTGACGAGCACAGAGCCTTTCTCCCGGACAATGCAGACGTTTGCGGACAGGCTGAATGAGGGCTTCAAGGTCTGGGGGCTTGCGGATGACTAAGCTGGTTGCGTTCGACCTAGATAACACGCTCCTCAACACCAAGAAGGAAGTTACGCCGGAGACATTGAGAGTCCTTGAGAAGGCTGCAGGTTTGGGGATAGAAATAGTCCCTGTAACAGGCCGTGCATGGCTCGGAGTCACTGAGAACGTCAAGAGCATGAAGTTCGTGCGCTATGCCGTAACCCTGAACGGAGCAGAGATAGTAGACGTGAAGAATAACACGGTCATTGCTGAGGCACTTATGCCGCCGGAGAGGGGAATTACTCTTTGCCGGGTGATTGATGAGCTGCCTGTGGTGTATGACTGCATAGCTGACGGAGTGAGGCTCATGAACCGCAGGTGCTATGACAGCGTGGAGAGCGTAACGACCGGAGCGTGGCAGACAAAGATAATCCGTGATTCTGCAGAGCCAGTTGATGATGTTGCTGCAGTCTTGGCCAAGTCGCGGGGCATTCAGAAGATGCAGATTTACACTCTCGATGCTGAACTCAGAGAATCCCTCCTGAAAGCATTACCCGTAGTGTTCCCCAAAGCGTTATTCACGTCGTCAGTGCCGAACAACATAGAGATTAACGACCCAAAAGCTAATAAGGGAGACGGCCTGAAGTACATTGCTGATTACCTGAAGATTCCGGTCTCTGCAACTATGGCATTCGGAGACGGCCTGAACGATATAACGATGATTCAGTCTGCAGGTATAGGCGTGGCTATGGGCAATGCGTGCAGGGAAGTGCTGGAGATTGCCGACCATGTTACTTCGGACTGCGACCACGACGGAGTGGCAGAGGGCATCAAGACATTTTGTCGCGGAATAGATGATTAGTACAGGAATAATAGTGCTGTGCGTTCTCGGCGAGTATTTTGCGAGAGAACTTGTGAGCAGATTTGTTAATGTGAGTCATAATCCCGGAGCTGCTTTCGGACTCATGAAGGGCACTCCGGGAATTGCTTTGCTGCTGTCAGGGATAGCATGTGCTGTGATTCTCGCAGTGATTTACCTTGCCGACATGAAGCCTCTGACTCGTCTCGGCCTGTCCGTCATGGCCGGGGGGGCAGTGTCTAATCTGCTTGAGCGTATATTTCTGGGCTACGTGATTGACTGGATACCAGTCCCATTTTTTGACCTGCAGTATAACCTCGCCGATGTAGCAATATCACTTGGCGCATTGATAGTGTTTATTTCAGTGAGCAGAAATTAATTAATCTTTCATGATTTCGCATAGTGCCGATGCAGCAATATCACTTGGTGCGCTGGTAGTATTTATGTCAGTGAGCAGAAACTAGCTAATCTTTCATGATTTCGCATAGTGCCGATGCAGCAATATCACTTGGTGCGCTGATAGTATTTATGTCAGTGAGCAAAAACTAGCTAATCTTTCATGATTTCGCATTATAGCTTGACGGAAAATTTACCCGTATAATTTCTTCATCACACAAATTTTCAATGACAGGAGGATTCATTAATGATGAAGAAGTTATTGTTGGCTCTGCTTTTTGCCGCAACGTTCGCTTCATGCTCATATGCTCAGGACAAATCAGGCTGGCCCTCACAGTTACGCTTCATGTCCGGGCCTCCGGGCGGAAACTGGATAACTCTCGGAGATGCTCTCTGCAAAGTCTGGAACGGCTCGGGACTCCCTCAGTCCTCAAGCTCTCAGGGTGCAGGAGTCTCGAACATCCTCAACGCCCACGCAAGACGCGGAGACTTGGGCTTCTCTGTAACGTCATTGCTCGGAGCAGCCCTCAAGGGAGAGGCAGACTTCAGAGGCCGGGCAGTCAGCAACGCCGTAATCATGAGCAACCTGTACACGCAGTACACGTACTTCATCATGCGGAAGGACTTTGCGCAGGTGAACGGCATCAAGTCAGTAGAGGACATCGTTGCCAGAAAACCCAAGATGAGATTCGCGACTCTCAGGCCCGGCACAAGCTCAGAGTTTGTAGTGAAGGCACTGTTTGACAAGGCCTACGGGCTGGACTACAGGAAAGCGTTTCAGGACTGGGGAGGCATGGTCGAGTACGCATCTTACGAGGGAGGAGCTGACCTGCTCGCAGAGAATCATCTTGACTGTTTCGCGTTCTCCGTCGGGAAAATTGCGCCTGTAGTCTCAAGCATTGAGAGCATGATTGATGTAGTTATCCTGCCGGTGAGTCAGGAAGCACTCGACAAACTTTCTGAGGCATACGGAACTGTTACGCTGACGGTTGAGCCGGGAATCTATAAGTCCCTGCCTGAAGGAGCAGAGCCGGTGAAGGTCGTAGGAGATTACACGTGCATAGTTATCCGCAGAGATCTTCCCGAGTCTCTGGTGTACGAACTCAACCGTGCGATGTGGGATCACAAGGCGGAGTTAGCAGCAGCAGTTTCTGACATGGGAGAGCTTGACCCGGATACTGCACTTCCCGGAAAAGTCCCTGCACATGAAGGCAGCGTGAAGTTCTGGAGCAGCATTGACAAGTAGACTTTCTTCTGCAGACTCGTGAAGTTTATGCGGGTCTGCTTTCTTTGTGCTATAATCTCTTTCCCCCACTGAAACTATTTCCGTATCACAGCCACCCTCAAGAACAGGAGGAATATTTATGACGGTGAGAACAGTTTTTCCGGTTATTGATCTGCTGAGGACAGGGCGCAATATTGAGCAGCTGCGCCGAAATGCAGGGCTGACAGTGAGAGACTTGCAGGACTACTTCGGGTTCGAGTATCCGCAGGCCGTCTACAAGTGGCAGAGGGGAGAGAGTCTGCCGACAGTTGATAACCTTCTTGCGCTGTCCCTGCTTCTGGAAGTGTCTATGGAGGAGCTTTTGATTTACGAGGATCAGGAGTTCCCCGGTTGTGCAGCATAATTCATGACAGCAAAAAGCCTCCCGAATAGTGAGCGTGTTATCTCATCATCAGGAGGCTTTATCATCTACGCAAACGCCTGAAGCTAAATGTTATTTCATCATCAGGAGATCTTATCATTTCCGCAAAAAACAAAACGCCTGAAGCTGAGGCATTGCCCCTTTATCAGACGCTTTCGTACCGCGAATATTATCTATGACAGTCCGGATTAACCGGAAATCTTAATGTTAATGGAATATAAATAGATGCAGTCATGAGATCCGCTGCGGTACTGTGTCAATGAAGCTGTTTTCCTCATCAACACGCGAAATTTTATCACACATCCGCGCTTTGTCATTAAACCGTGAGTTTATTGCGTGCACAGGCATTCCGGGTTATCATGTCATCATGTTCACAGGAGGTGAATAGACATAATGACGTACAGAGGGAAAAAATATCTTGAAGCTATGCGTCTGCTCGAGAAAAAGTCCGTGCTCTCCGATGATGACTTAGGCGGAAAAGGCAGGCACATACAGCGTGAAGCAGAATACACCGCTCCGAAGCCGTTACGCGCCATCCCGTCAGCTTACAGTCTCGCTGACATTTTTCGCTGTGCAAGCCCGGCCTATGCCTACGAAACCTACGAGCCTAAGCCCGACAGCAAAGCCGCACAGCTTGCCGACGAGGTCAGGCACTCCATCATTAACTTCATGGGGGGAATCTCCTACACTGTGAATCCTATGGACACACTGAAGATGATTACTGCAAGCTCAGTTTTCGGCGAGCCTCAGTACTACAGGGACGGAGACACTGCAAGGGCAACGATTCTTGAGGGAACTTACGGCTTCGACAGGAGCTTCATAGATTACTGCCTTGACGTGATGAATCCTTACAGGGGCTTGACGACTTCTCAGGTCATGGAGAAAGCCATTGATGAAGCACTTGATGCAGATTTCGGGGGAGTCCTTAACTGGGCCGTAGAATTGCGTGAACGCTATCTTATGCGGCTTAACCCTCAGGTCATCATGGTGAGAGCTTCAAAGCACCCGGGCAGAACAGCTTTCACGGAAGCGCACCCCGGCAAGTTCTCGGAGATCGCGCAAAAAGTCATGTCCCGCGGTGATGACGTGATTAATCAGATTCAGTACTGGCTCGTACGCAATGGCTCGAAGCGCGGAATCCCGGCAGTTCTCAAGCGTTCGTGGGCAAAGCGCATAGGCTCAATGGATGCGTACTCTATGGCCAAGTACGGCAATGCAGGAATCGGTCTCGTTGACGCAGTGAGAATCTCTCACGCAAAGGGTAAGCTCGTGAATACCCTCATGCGTGAAGGCAGAGTCGGCATGCCCGAAGGCGAAAACACGTGGGAGCGTCTCAGGGCATCAGGGAAAAGCTGGCAGGAGATTCTGAAAACTATAAGGCTTCCGCACATGGCATTGCTGCGTAACCTCAGGGGGATATTCTCTGAAGTTGAGGACTCTGACATTCGGTCTGAGGTTCTGGAGAATCTCAAGCGCGGAGTGCTCAAGGGCAGGCAGTTTCCGTTCCGTTATCTGTCTGCGTATAAGGCTCTGCAGGCTGAAGGCTACACGAGATACAGCAAGACTCTGCAGGCTCTCGAGGAGTGCATGAACATCGCGTGCGCAAATCTCCCCAAGATGCCCGGAAGGTCTGCGTTCCTGTCTGACAATTCCGGCTCGGCATGGGGAACGTGTACATCAGAGTACGGGACTATGGACGTTGCAGAGATAGGCAACCTGAGCGGAGTAATCGGCGCAATGAGCTGTGATGAAGGCGTGGTATTCCCGTTCGGAGATGAGCTGGGGAATGTTCAGGTGAACAGAGACGAGGGAGTTCTCGCACAGGCTCAGAGAGTCAGTGAACTGGGCAGGACTTTAGGCGGAGCTACGGAAAACGGAGTGTGGCTGTTCTTCAGGGATGCACTTTTAGAGAGGCAGCACTGGGATAACATATTCATCTACTCTGACATGCAGGCAGGGCACGGCGGATTATACGGCTCTAACCCCGCTGATTATCAGGCTCTGGACTGCTGCATATACGGAAACTATATAGACGTGAACGCTCTCGTGAATATCTACCGCGAGCGCATTAACCCGAGAGTAAATGTGTATTGCATTCAGACGGCGGGCTACGATAATGTTGTTGTTCCCGAGTATGGATACAGGACTGCAATACTTTACGGCTGGACAGGTAAGGAACTCATATTTGCTGATGCCATGCGCAGAATATGGGATGAAATAGAAAACAGGAAGCCCGGGAGATAATGACTCAGGACTTCCTGACCTCATGGCTATACGAAAAAACGTAATTCATTTACTAAGTAAACACCCCCCAGAATCAGCGCAATTCCGCAGAAGACATTCACTATTTTCACTGCCCACCATGTCAGGCTATCACGCTCGCTGTTCAGGAAGAGTGAGAATATCTGCGCAAATGTCCCCGCACACACCAGCACAGCACTATAGCCCAGCGCATAGCACAGCACCAGTATCACCGGCACAATGAATCCCTCTGAGGCCTTAGACATTGCGAGAGACAGCAGAGGACTCACGTATGCGATACTGCACGGCCCGATGGCCAGACCCGACACTATCCCGAGAATCACTGCTCCCTTGAGATTCTGGCTCTCCGTACCTGTTCCTCCAGAGCCTAGCGCAAAGAACTTCACGTGAAGCACTCCCAAGAGATGCAGCCCCATCACAATAAATACTCCTGCAGTGATGAGAGTCAGAAAGCGTTCATAGCCTCCCAGCAGCATACCTATACTTGACGTAATGAAGCCTACAAGCAGAAGGTTAATGATTATCCCCAGACAGAAGGCGAACGAAATTTTGAATGCCCTCCAGTGCGAAGGGTTATCTGTGTTAGCGACATAGCCTACAACTAACGGCACGGCAGATATTCCGCAGGGACTTAGAATTACGCTCGCTGCTCCCCAAAGAAAAGCACCTATATACTTCATTGCTCCTGATGAATACATAAACCTAAATATACTGCTTACCAAAATATTCACTCCTCTGAAAATTTCTCATAATATAGCACTCATACACATTCAGATGCGAAGGGTTATATGTGTTATCGTCATAGCACACAGCTAACGGCACGGCAGATACTCCGCAGAGACTCGGAATTACCCGCTCGCTGCTCCTCAAAGAAACGCACCTATATACTTCATTGCTCCTGATGAATACATGAATCTAAATATACTGCTTATCACAATATTCACTCCTTTGAAAATTTCTTATAATATAGCACTCATACACATTCAGAAAGGAGTAATGCGCTTGGCCGCAAAATATCACATTACTGACGGACGCATCTATAACTACGCTTCTAAAGTGTTGCGCCATAGCTATGGCAAAGATGCAGTGTTCCGCAAAGGACAGTATGAAGCTATTGAGGCAGTCATGAAGGGCAAAAGAACTCTCGTAGTTCAGCGTACAGGCTGGGGAAAAAGTCTCGTCTACTTCATCTGCTCTAAGCTCCTCCGGCAGAAAGAAAAGGGATTGACTATGGTAGTAAGCCCCTTGATTGTCCTTATGGAGAATCAGCGTGATATGGCTGAAAGACTGAATCTCAAGTGCGACATACTCAACAGCACAACACGGGACAGGCGCGCAGAAATTATTGACAGCATGATTGATGATGAACTTGATCTGGTGTTCGTAACTCCTGAAACACTGTTCTCACCAGATATTCAGTCGGTGCTGCCAAGAATAAGAGTCGGGCTGTTCGTCATTGATGAAGCTCACTGCATTTCTGACTGGGGGCACGACTTCAGGCTCGAGTACGGCAAGCTCGGGAAAGTTATTGCCCAAATGCCTCCGAACGTCGCAGTCCTCGCTGTAACTGCTACGGCAAATGACCGCGTCGTCAATGACCTCAGGCATCAGCTAGGCAATGACGTAACAGTCTCCCGTGGAAAGCTCACACGTGAATCATTACACATTGACATTCTCAGGCTCGACACTAAAGCTAAACGTTATGCCTGGCTTCTCGAGAATCTGAACAAACTTCCCGGCACAGGGATAATCTACTGCCTTACGCGCGGAGACTGTCAGGAACTCTCAAACTTTCTCAGCCTTTACGGGCTTAAGACTATGCCCTATTATTCCGGCAACGATGACAGCCTCAACGACGAAGCAATCAGGAGATTTCAGGCTAACAGGATCAAGGCAATAATAGCGACCGTGAAATTAGGGATGGGCTACGACAAGGGAGATATTACATTTGTGATTCACTATCAGGCACCTTCAAATATAGTTCTGTATTACCAGCAGATAGGGAGGGCAGGACGAAACATAAGCGACGCATACGCATTCCTCATGACCGGAGGGTACGAGGACGTGATGATAAATAACTACTTCATAGAGAGCGCATTTCCTACTGAGCGCGAGAGCCGGAGCATATATCAGGCAATATCCGACAGAGAGGGAATCAAGTTCAGCGATATTGAGGCTGCTGTGAACTGCAGGAGAGCAAGAATTGAGAAAGCATTATCCTTTCTTCAGAATGACGGTCTTATCTACAAAGAAGGAGCACTTTATTACGCCTCACCAAGACAATTTTTCTATGACAGGGCACGTTACCGGGAAATCACACGGATACGCAGGCAGGAGATGAGGCAGATGCAGAAGTTCGCAGCCACAAAAAAGTGTTACAGCAGATACGCCGTAAACTGCCTCGACGACCAGGAGAAGCACGACTGCGGAAAGTGCCTCAACTGCACTGGCGGACATGTATATCCCGGCCTTACGCTTCATCAGGAAACAGTAGATATTGCTGCGGACTACATAAACGAGCAGCTTATGGAAATTTATCCGCGCATAAAGTGGCCTGATTACAAGAACATTGCTTATGTCTGCAAAAAGGGGCTGTGCCTCTCAAGGTACGGCGACTCAGGCTACGGCGAAATGGTCATGGACGGCAGGTTATTATCAGGGAGATTCTGTGATGAACTGCTTGAACGTGCAGCCTGTATTCTGAGACGGTTAGTTCATGAGCAAAGCGTGAGGCATCTTGCGTTCGTGCCGTCTCTGAGGTCTGAGGCTGTCAGGAATTTTGCAGGCAGACTCGCAGTAAAGATGAATATGAATGTTGCTGACCTTCTGGCCAAGAGCGAGGCAGCTCCTCAGAAAGCCATGAAGAACAGTGCTCACCAATGCCGGAACGCAATGAACTCTTTTTCCGTCAAGAGGGTAAAAATGCCTCACAAAGTTATCCTGCTCGATGACGTTATAGACTCCGGATGGACAATGACGGTCTGCGGCTACAAGCTGATGGAGCGGGGCTGTAAAGAAGTCTACCCTTTTGCGCTTGCGGACAGTTCGGAGATGTGAGAGATGAACGCAAATTCACAGGCGATAGTGATATTCTGCAGCCAGTTATGCATCACGGAAGGCATCAATCCCCTGAAGCCCTCAGAGTGGAGCGGACTAGCCGAAAAATTGATGGCCCGCAGACTCGAGCCGCGCAATCTCCTGAATTTCTCCGCACACAGCTTCATGTCTGAGCTTGGCCTGTCTGAGGAATACGCACAAAGATTACTCCGCCTCACTGACAGGAGCGCAGGACTCTTCGCCGAGCTTCACCGTTACGCTGCTGAAGGAATAAGCGTTTACACGAGGGCGGATCATGCATACCCTTTGCAGCTCAAACGCAAACTCGGCCAAAAATGCCCACCATTGTTCTACTGCGCCGGAGATATGCAGATACTCGGACTCCGGGTCGTCGGCTTCACAGGCCCGCAGGAAATTGACGATGACGACTCGAGGTTCACGCGCCGGGCAGTCAGGAAGACATGCGCCAGACGTTTGGGCGTGGCATCAGGGGGAGGAGAGGGAGCAGAGTCTCTTGTGGTGCAGACTGCACTCACTGAAGGATGGCCGGTGATCGAGTACATTGCGGGAGGACTCTCTGCGCTCATCAGGAGAAAGGACGTGAAGGACTCGATCGCGTCAGGAAGAAGGCTCGTGCTCTCCGAAGCAATACCGGGAGCTGACTTTGACTCTGAGTGCGCAGTGTCAGTGAGCAGGTATATCTATGCGCAGTCGGAAGCAGCAGTTGTTGTAAGAGCTGAGATGAAGGACAGCGTTACATGGTCTGGAGCAGCCGAGAACCTGAAGAATAAATATTGTCCGTTATTCTGCAGGGACACTTCATCAGAGGGCAGCATGGCATTAATCAGTATGGGAGCTGTTCCGATAGGCAATGATTGGGACGGGGACATAACGAGGCCATACATACGACCAGGACAGATGGAGATTCCGTACCCGATGTAGTGAACAGGTACGGAATCATTAACGCGCTACTTTTCAGCGGCTAACCACTTCGCGATATCCTCCTTTAGCCTTCCGCCTCCAGAGTAATGAACGGATAATCCTTCAGCAATGTGCGCTTTAGGTGCGAGCTTGGCTATTGCTGTGAGCGTCTGCCCGAACCTTCCGCCTCCGTGCGAACAGAACGGCATTATCGTTTTCCCTGTGAAGTCGTACTCCTCCAAGAATGACGCAATCGGCATCGGGATACTTGCCCACCAGTTAGGATAGCCGAGCATGATAACGTCATAATCCGCAAAGTTAGCAATATGTTTTCTCAATTTCGGGCGTGCCTGTCTCCTCTGGTCTCTCTGTGCCTCGCGAAGCACTGTGTTGTAGCTCTCGGAGTATGCTGGCTCGGGGACTATCTCGAAAATGTCTGCTCCCGTCTGCTTCTGAATCTCGTAGGCGATTCCCTGAGTGTTACCGCTCCACGTGAAGTAAGCAATTAACACTTTGCCGCCCTTACGTGATTCTTCCTGCACAGCCTCACTCGCGACGACTCCCGTCCCGACTGCACCTCTCGCAAGCCTGAAGCCGACGTTGTAGAGTCTGCGTTCCTGAGGAGCTGCAGCACGGTACGCACTCCGCATATTCTTCGCAAAGTCATTCCAGCCTCCGCCGCGGTTCACTCTGCGTGTCCCTGACTCCGGGCCTGTAGGGAGCGATGAGTCGTACTCTGCATAGATGTCCCAGCACCACTCGCCGACGTTCCCGTGCATGTCGTAGAGTCCGAGCTTGTTCGGCGTGAAGCTCCCGACCTCGACCGTCTCTCCGCGATAGATGCCCGGCTTTGTGGAGAGCTTCTGCTGCGAGAAATAGTTCTCCTCTATCTCGTATGGGTAATGTCCGTAAAAGTTTGCTTCGTCAGCACCGATCGAGTGCTCGAGGTTGAAGGGTGTAGTTGTCCCGGCTCTGCACGCGTATTCCCACTCGGCCTCTGTGGGCAGCCTGTAGCCGTCAGCCGACATGTCCCACGTAACTTTTGCGCCCTCGATTCTGTAGACGGGAGTCAGTCCCTCAGCTTCACTCTTGGCGTTGCAGAATCTCACTGCCTCGAGCCACGTAACATTCTCGACCGGCAGTCTGTCTCCGCGAAACGTCGACGGGTTGTCGTGCATGAGTTCACTGTACTCACTCTGCGTAACTTCGTAGCGTGCAATCCAGAAATCGCCGACTGTTGCCTCGTGCTGAGTCTCGTCGCTGCTCCTCCAGTTCTCCGACTCGGGACTGCCCATCATGAATTTTCCGCCCTTGACGAGCACAAAATCGCTGTAGCCTCTCACCGAGTCAGCACATGCGCATGATGCCGTAATCATCAGCACCGCAAGAATCATTAACGCTCTCATTGTTCCGCCGCCTTATTTATGCAGGTTATTGCGTTGAGGCTTCTCGGGTAGCCTATGTACGGCACGCACTGAGACACCACGTCAAGCAAAAATTCTTTGTCGTTGCCCATGTTCATATTTCCCTTTGCGTGTGCGGTGAGCTGAGGCTCGCATCCTCCCTGAGCAGCGATATAGCAGAACGTAATCATCTCGCGCTCACGAAGCGTGAGACCCTTGCGCGTGTAGTAGTCTCCGAAGCAGTTTCCGGCAAGCCAGCGGTTAATTTGTCCGCCGTTCTGGAAGCCTCTCATGCCCTCGCCGAATATGTCGACCTGTGCCTGATTCCCTTTCTCGACTCTGTCCTCTGGAGTTGTCGTCGATGCATCAGGAAGAGGAAGAGTTATGCCTCTCGCCCCGAACACGTCATTAGCCGCCTTGATGAACGGGAACGTCCGGCCAAGTCCGAGATACGCCGTGCCCTGATAGATGACCTCCTTGACCTCTGAGGGAGTGAGTCCCGAGTCGAGTGCCTCAGGAAGAATCGCTCTGAACGCGTCGAGTCCCTGACACCCGAGAAGAGTCGCCGTAATCGCGAGATACCTTGTGCGCGCGTCGAGCTTGGACTCCCTGATTACTTCACCGTACGCAAAATTCCCGAAGAACTCCGCAAACTCCGGGTCAGTGTGCTTCAGACTCTCTAACATGTTTATATGCAGCCCCTTTCTGCTTAACACTATATTTGCCGGTTTGTTCGTGATTATCCTCATTGATGCCGCTAATCCGGCTGCTTTGCTGTTGAACGCCCTGAACTTCTCAGACGCAAAGTAGCTTTCTCTTGCCTCGTCGTCAGCGAATATCTCCAGCGTGTGAACGAAATTGCTCCTGTCTCCCTGCTCTGCCGTCGCAAAGAGTGCCATTACTCCGGCTTCATCACGAACTGCCCTCGTGAACTCCTGAACCGTCAACGCCTTGAACTCGTCCATGCATTCCGGCTTCACCTCAACGAGTGCCATTGACACAGTACGGCCTCGTCCCTCTGCTTTCTGCTCAAGAACTATCGGGTCAACAGGAAGGATAGTCAGCTTCCCGAGAATGGGTTTGCGTTCCTCAATGAAGGCCTTAAAACTTTCGCTGTCCCTGTGAACCTGATATGCTGCCTCGTCCTCGTAGATCTCAAGTATTCTCATGAGGTCAGGATTTTCTGAGTCTATTGCTCCGTAGAGTGAGTAGCTCCCTGATTCGTGAGGGGTATACTTTGCTACCGTCCGGGCACTTATCGCAGCCATCTCGGACATCTTGCCCGTCTTGGCCTCGAGAACTGCCCAGTGAACTTTGAGCGTGTGTCCTTCGGGAGCGGTTACTGGATATGCGAATGCTGACGACGCACACATCACCGCAAGAATTATCATCACAAGAATCTTCATGATTTCCTCCTCTCAGAGAGAAGCACTCCTCCGATTCCGATATTGTCGGGGCTGTTTTCCTTGATGAGCGCAATAAATGCCTGCTCCGGAACTCCCATAATCCTTGAGGCTGACGCTGTGAGTTCCCGCGCAAGCTCCGCCTTCTGCTCCTTCGTGAGCTGTCCTGCTTCTACCGTAATCACCGGCATTATTAATCACTCCTTGAACTAAGATGGTTTATATTATATGTGTATGCACCTTACTTCAAGATTGAGTAGTTCTAGCTATTTCTTCAGCGTTACCGTTATTCATGTATTGACTTTTTCAAACTATGGGGCTATCATTTCGCGCGTCATTGAGTTAGCACTATAAATAATTGAGTGCCATTAAGCAGGAGGTTATTAACATGAAACTTAAACCGTTAGGCGACAGATTAGTAGTTAAAGTTCTGACACGCGAAGAGAAGACCAAAGGCGGAATAGTTCTGCCCGATACAGCAAAAGAGAAGCCCACAGAAGGCGAAGTAATAGCAGTAGGCACAGGCAAAGTGTTAGACAACGGCCAGAAGCAGCCCGTCGAGGTCAAAGTAGGCGACCGCATAATCTTCAGCAAGTACGCAGGAACAGAAGTTACTGTTGACGGCGAAGAACTCGTAATATTCAGCGAGCGCGACGTGTTAGCAATCATTGAGAAGTAAGCAGGAGGAAATTAATAGATTATGGCAAAGATACTTTCATTCAACGAAGAAGCCCGCAGAGCAATGCTCAGGGGAATTGATAAAGTAGCAGATACAGAAGGCGTAACACTTGGCCCTAAGG
>JAFSUD010000071.1 GCA_017445405.1 Synergistaceae bacterium | reverse complement strand
TCTAATCCTGCTAACACGTTCAGGTCAAAATCGTGATGCCTGTTCCTGAGCATCTCTGCATATTCTGACTGGTTAGCTAATATGTACTTAATATCAAGCATTGTAAGTTCTTTCCTCCGTGTCTGGTTTAGTGTTCTGCCTTCTGATGTTGCGTAAAAGGTTCGCCATCTCGATTGCTCCGACGGCACAGTCTGCCCCCTTGTTGCCAGCCTTGCTCCCTGCCCTGATGAGTGCCTGCTCGAGCGTGTCGCACGTCAGGACTCCGAAGAGTACAGGGACTCGGTGATTGAGTCCGACGCTTGCGAGACCCTTTGAGGCCTCAGCAGCAACGTAGTCGAAGTGCGGAGTGTCTCCTCTGATGACTGCACCGAGCGCGATAATTGCGTCATACTTTCCTGTGAGTGCTACCTCCTGAGCAATGAGTGGAAGCTCCCAAGCTCCGGGCACCCAATAAATGTCTATTGCGCTGCCGGAAACATCATGACGCATTAACGCATCTTTTGCCCCGTCAATGAGCCTAGAGGTTACCAGCTCGTTGAAACGTGAAGCTACGATTGCGATATTAAGCCCTGTACCTATTAACCTGCCTTCTGTTATCTTCACAATAATTCCTCCTTCATGAAATGTTCAGCATATGACCCATGCGCTGCTCTTTCGTGCTGAGATAACGAGAATTATACTCGTTCGGTTCAATCAGTATAGGCACTCGTTCAGTAATCTCTATGCCGTATTCTTCAAGTCCTGAGATCTTGCCCGGATTATTTGTCATGAGGCGTATGCGTTTGAGGCCTAAGTCTTTAAGAATCTCCGCTCCTGTTCCGTACTCCCTCATGTCAGGCGGAAAGCCCAGAGCAACATTAGCGTCCACCGTGTCGAGTCCGTCGTCCTGAAGCTGATACGCGCGCAGCTTGTTGAGGAGGCCTATACCCCGTCCTTCCTGCCGCATGTAGAGCAGGAGTCCCCGGCCTTCGTCAGCAATCATCTTGAGTGCGGTGTGGAGCTGAGGGCCGCAGTCGCATCGGAGCGAGCCGAGAACGTCTCCGGTGAAACACTCGCTGTGTATGCGTGTGAGGACTGGCTCGTGAGTCGTGATGTCCCCCATGACTAACGCTAAGTGTGTGTGCTGGTCGTCATCCTGAGTGATGCTCCGGTACGCGCTGACGTTAAACACTCCCCATTCTGTGGGAATAGGGACGGTTAATTTCTTCTCAACGCGTTTGTATTCATGCTTGGTAACTATGATTTCATGATTATGATTATGGCAGTGCAAATTTTCCTCATCTCTCTTCACGCGGTAATTTTAGCGGATATAGCGTATTTCGCCAAAATATTCCTGCCATGCTTCCTGAATTAAAATGCTTCTTTCCTCTACAACTTTGATGATTCTGCGTATAACCTTAAGAGGTATCATTGCCTTGTTGTGTTCAAGCAATACTTTTCCATCGCTGGTTATCCATAGCTTTGCAGAATTAGCGGAAGACCGTCCGAATGCAACGTGAACATGTACAGGTTCAAGCGGCTTGCTTTCGTCTGACCAGAAGAAAATAACGTACCTGCCTATCCATAAAATCGTCGGCATCCTAAAATTCTCCGTCAATTCCTCCGTCCTGCGAGCACTCCAAGATCAGAGATTCATGATTGAACACAAGCTGGCGCAGAAACAGCATCTCAAGGTAAGAATATCCGTTGACCTCCCACTTGAACATCGGCAGCCAGCATGTCGCGTTCTTGAACTTGCCGTCGTCAGTAGGAGTCTCAATGTAGACCTTAACTGTTCCGTCAGCCAGCATTTCTGAGTGAGTAACTTCCGTGTCATCGTTAAAGGCCATGAACGGGTACATCATGAGTTGTTTACCTTCCCTCCTGCTCTGTCCTGATTGTTACGCTCCTCGCATGTCCGGTTAATCCTTCTGACATCGCGAACCTGTCAATATCTCCTGCAGCGGCTCTCAGGACTTCCTCTGTGTAGTAGATATACTGAGATTTCTTCACGAAGTCGTCCACAGAAAGCGGACTCGAGAATCTCGCTGTCCCCATCGTCGGCAGAGTGTGATTCGGCCCGGCGTAATAGTCCCCCAATGCTTCGGGCGAGTTCTTACCGAGAAACACGCTCCCTGCATTGCGTATTCTGGTCATGACCTCGAACGGCTCATCAACGCACAGCTCCAGATGTTCCGGCGCAACCTCGTTAGCTATCTTCACAGCCTCAGCAATATTCTTCACAATCACTATTGCTCCGTTGTCATCAATTGATGCCCGGGCTATGTCGTGTCTCGAGAGCTTCACTATCTGCGACTCGATCTCCCCGCTCACGCTCCCGGCCAAGTCCTGAGAATCCGTGATGAGTATTGCACTCGCTAACTTGTCATGCTCCGACTGAGCCAGCATGTCAGCAGCCAAATGTGCAGGGCTGTTATTCTTGTCCGCAATGATGAGTATCTCGCTCGGCCCGGCTATCATGTCTATTGCGACTCTCCCGAACACCTGCCTCTTCGCTTCAGCGACGTAGACATTTCCCGGCCCGACGATCTTATCCACACGGGGGACGCTCTCCGTCCCGTAAGCAAGAGCCGCGACTGCCTGAGCACCGCCCATCTTGAAGACCCGTGTAACTCCCGCTACATGTGCTGCAGCGAGAATCTCCGGCCTTATCTCCGGAGGTGTGGCAATGATTATCTCCTCGCAGCCTGCAATCTTGGCCGGTATCGCGTTCATCAGGACACTTGAGGGGTAAGACGCTGTGCCTCCGGGAACGTAGAGTCCGACTCTCTGGAGGGGAATAACTCTCTGCCCGAGTATCACTCCCTCTTTAGGCGAGAACATGAATCCGGTGCGAACCTGCTTTGTGTGGAATGCACGGATATTTTCTGCAGCCCTCTGAAGCATCGCAATGTACTCTTCACCGACAGCACGCAACGCCTCTTCTGTCTCTGTGCGTGTAACCTCGAGTCCCGAAAGCTCGACGCGGTCAAATCTGCGCTCGTACTCAAGCACTGCAGAGTCGCCGTTCACCCTCACGTCATCTATTATTGCGGCTACTGTGCTGCTCACGTCCTTAGCCTGAAGATTAATATCTGCTCTCCTGAAATCTTCAGCATTCACTATCCTAATCATGTCCTCTAAGCCTCCTCATTATCTCCGTTATTATCTCCCGCTTGAACTTGTACGCTGACTTGTTGGCAATTAACCTTGCGCTCAGGTCAGCAAAGTAATTCACCACACGCAGATTGTTTTCACGCAGTGTAGTTCCTGTCTCCACTATGTCAACGATAACGTCAGAGAGTCCGAGCACAGGCGCAAGCTCGAGCGATCCCCTCAGAGTGATAATGTCTATGTCCCGGCCAAGTTCAGCGTAATAATTCCCGGCAATGTTCGGAAACTCCGTCGCCACTCTCAGGGTGCGCTCCGGCTCGTCAACAAAATCTTCTCTGGCAGCAACGGCCATTCTGCATTTTCCGACCCCGAGGTCGAGAAGCTCGTACACGTCGGGACTCCTCTCGAGCAATATATCTTTTCCTGCAGCTCCGATGTCTGCAGTCCCTCTCTCGACGTAAACGGGAACGTCAAACGGCTTGACCCAGAAACACCGCATGTGAAGAGCCTCATTCTCGAACACGAGCCTTCTGCTGCTGTCAAGTATTCCCTCAAATTCATAGCCGGCCTTTGCGAAGAGCTTATAGACTTTTTCCCCGAGCCTGCCTTTAGGAAGCGCAATGTTAAGCATTATGGATTCCTCCTTTGCCTGATGTTTTTGCGGGCGGGTGGGCGGGACTGCCGTGAACGGAGTGAGCGGCACTTTGCGAAGCCGTATCGCCGTAAGTGCTCAGGTTCACAGCAAATCCCAACCCCTTCACGTTCTTATGCCCCATCATGCTCATCAAGTTATCATACTGTCCCCCTGATAATATGCTCTCGCTTATTCCCTCAATGTATCCACTGAAGACTATTCCGTTGTAGTAGTTCAGGCTGTTCACCGTTGAGAAGTCTACGTGTATTTCGCCGTGATATTTCTCAAGCATTGACAGCACATCAAGAGCATGACTCCCGGTTATGTCCCTGAGCTTCGGGAGAGCTGATTCCGGCGAGCCTTCGAGTTCCGCAAGAGCTATCACTTCTTCAGGAACATCAAGACTCTTGAGGCCGTGAATATTCTTCTCAGCAAGACACTTCAAAATATCGTTCCTGTTCTCGTGAACGAGCGAGGCTATCAGTCCTGCATGTGATACATCGAGCACGCACCTTCTGCCGTCCGCTATTGTGTGAAGGCTGAGAACCGCAAGCTCCAGAACCTCACGCACATCATCATCACTGAGATTCCCTATGCACTCTATACCCGACTGCGCTATCTCGTGAAAGTTCTCTGCATTTCTCGGGACACGGTAAACTTTCTCGTCGTAGAAAAATTTCTGTACACCTTCTGTGCTGCGTATGTGCCTGATTATTGACAGCGTTACGTCTGGCCGGAGTGCCATTAGCTTTCCGTCAGCATCCGTGAACGTCAGGATATTCTTTGAGAGCAGAAAGTCTTTCTTGTCCGCATAGAAATCGTATTCTTCAAAGCGGCTCATCCTGTAAAAGCTGTACCCGTAATCTGAGTAAAGGCTTCTTAGGTTAAGAGCTGCTAATTCTTCTGGTCTAAGTCTGTAATCCGGCATGTATTTACTCCAAGAAATTTTTTGCAGGTAATGATAGCACAGGCAACAAGTCTACATGCTATAATTGCTGAAATTTTCCTATATCAATTGACTTTAATGAAGGAGGCTCGTTACTTTGTCTGACTCTGGTGAACCAAGACGGATAATTTTTGCACGTCATGGCCAGACTGAATGGAATCTCGCAATACGTTTTCAGGGCAAGACTAACGTTCAGCTAACACAAACCGGCAGACAGCAGGCAGAAGCATTAGCTGCCCGTCTCTCATCTTGGCCTCTTGAAGCCGTATACACAAGCCCGCTGGACAGGGCATTATTCACAGCAGAAGCCGTAGCCTCGAGACATAATCTCTCGCCGGTAATTCTTCCTGAACTTCAGGAGATAGATTTTGCGTCATGGGAAGGACAGTCTATCCCTGACCTGCAGACGAAGCATCATGAAGCATATTCACTCTGGAGAGCAGATCCTTTCTTCAACCCTCCGCACGGTGCTGAAACGTGGGAGCACCTGCACACCAGACTCACGAGAGCGGTGAAAATTATTCTTGACGGTTCATTCAGACGCATAGCAGTTATCTCACACGGAGGAATTATGCGTGCACTTTACGCAGTCTTCTGCGGACTTAATCCTCATAAAGTCTGGAATATGGACGTGTCTAACTGTGCAATGTCGGGAGTAGAGATGCGTTACGGCCGGGCGTGCTTAGTGTTTGCGAATGACGACCTGCATATCCGTGCAGGAGAAGAAGGACAGAAAATGCCTGTTTGGGGTGATACTTATGGCGTTAAGCTCTGACAGCGTAAGATGGGCTTCTGAACGTGAGAGTGAATTATGGCAGCTATACTCTCATGGAGACATTGAGGCAAGAGAAGAACTCATCATAGAGTACAGGCCGTTAGTATCATGGGCTGTGCGGAAAATGCCGGTTAGGAGTGATTGTGCATGTCGCTGACTTCTGAACACGAAAGTGAATTATGGCAGCTCTGCTCTCAGGGAGATTTAGACGCGAGAGAGGAACTCATCATAGAGTACAGGCCGTTAGTTCTGTGGATAGCGGGAAAAATGCACATCTACGACTACGAGCTTAGGCAGGACATAATTCAGGAAGGAATGCTCGCACTCATTAAGGCCGTCGATAAGTTCCAGCCTGAACGCGAACTCAAGTTCTCAACCTACGCATACCACAAGATTCACGGACAGATGATTAACCTCCTCGAACGTTCAGAGAAACGCGCTCCGACTCCAGTTCCTGATGAGTGGCTGCAGGTCGCCGAGGACTCTTCCGACAGCACCGACGAGGACTGGCTCAACGCATCGGAAGCAATATCGCGCCTCGAGGGACGTGAAGCTGAGATAGTGCAGGCATTATTCTTTGAGGGCAAGAAACCCGGCGACGTAGCAGCGGAGAAGAAATGCAACGTGAGTCATGTATACAGATTACGCAGGAGCGCAATAGCCAGAATACGAGGCTGGCTAGGATTGGAAGGAGTGTAGAAGTTATTTGCTGGTAGAAAAAAGAGTTGCAGGAATAATCAGGTGGCTTGAGAGATTGAAGCAGTCCTACAGTTCCGGAGCAATGGAGACTGCATTAATGGATGCTGAATGCGCGCGTGCAGACCTTGAGAACTTGAGGCAGGATGTGTGGGCAAAAGTCCGGCCGGGTTCACAGCAGGAAAGCACAATTTTTCCGCGCGTCATGAGTTCTCTGCGTACACTGTCGCTCGCCGTGATGATCGTATTGCTCGCTGTCGTCCCGCTGTCCCGTGAACTCCCTGTCCCGGCGATCCGTAACGTCCGGGCCGAGCCTGCCGACACAGGGCCGATAATCGTCATCCATGAGTACGAGCCTCCGAAACAGAAAGCGCAGGCCGTTTCACCTTCATCACCTGCACAGCCGAGAAAGCAGACCGCACAGAAGCGCAGTGCTCCGAAGCGTGCACAGGCCGCACAGACACCATCGGCCAAGCCTCAGCCATCAGCCGGAACAGTGCCATACGACAAAGTTTATTCGCTGATTCAGACGGGACAGCGCGCCCTGAAGAATAACAGCTCAGTCATAAAGATTCAGTAAAAAAAGGGGAGAGACTTTATTTGTTATGAGACATAAATTTTTCTTGCTGCTTGCATTGCTGGCCGTTCTTTGTTCACAGTATGCTTACGCTCAGGACGTACAGATTACTTCAGTCGGAGTCATAGGCAATGAACGTGTGGCTACAGAGTACATTCTAGGAGTTGTTGAGACGAAACCGGGAAGCATCCTGAGCAGAGACCTTCTCCAGAAAGATGCAGATACAATCTACGAGCAGGGCTTCTTCTCCTACGCGGACTTCGACATAAGGCCCGAAGGCGGAGGAGTCTCTATCATGTTCACCGTTCAGGAGAATCCGGTGATAGAGAGCATCAGCTTCACCGGCAACACGATATACACGGCCGAGCAGTTAAGCAAAGAAGTATTCTCACAGCCCGGGACAGTGTTCAACCGCCAGTTCTTCCGCAACGACATGAACAGGATTATTGAGAAGTACAACAAGGACGGCTATGTTATGGCCAGAATTTCAGACGTTCAAGTAGGAGGGAGCATCTACGTAACCATCATAGAACCCAAAGTGAGGGACGTAATTATTCAGGGCAACACGAAAACTAAGACCTACGTTATACGCCGTGAAATCAAGCTGAAGGAAGGCGACCCGCTGAACATGATACATTTCCGTCATCAGCTCTCCAAACTTCACGGACTGGGCTATTTTGAGGATGTAGGGCTTGCTTATGATTTCTTTGAAGACACAGGAAGTTTTTTCGACCTGATAATCACAGTGAAGGAAAAGCGGACTGCAGCAATCGGCCTTAATCTTGGCTACGGAACAGAAAGCGGATTATCCGGAGGCCTGACCTACAGCGACTCGAACCTCTTCGGGCGCGGAATGAACTTCGAGATCGGCTTCAACGAGGGAGACGAGGCGAGCTACTGGGCGACGTTCTCGAGTCCCTACATGGATGCTCACACGTTCGGCTGGAGAGTCGGAGTGAACTACAGGCACTACGATGACGTGTACCGCTACAGCCAGGGGCACAGACAGTTTGAGTATGATGAACGTGCTTTCGGTGTGTTTGCAGGAATAGGCAAGAAGTTCAGCAATGAAGACTGGAGCTGGTTTCTCACTCTCCGGCGCGTTGATGTCGAGTACGAGGACATACACAACGCAATACCCGGCTACATAGACGAGCTTACCCAGTGGGACGGAGTGAACCAGACTGTGGAGCTTGCATTGACGTGGGACAAGCGCGACCCGTATTCGTCATTCCCGAGCGGCTTTGTGTGGGATACGAATTTAGAGCAGGCTGTTGAAGTACTCGGAGGAGAATATAACTACCTGAAGTACTGGACACAGGCAAGATTTTACGCATCGCTGAACAAGGCAATCGAGAGCATAGCAGACACCAACGGATCATGGACGGAAGAGAACCCGTTATTGTTTGCTGCAAGGTTAAGGATAGGCTCATCAACAGAGGACGAGCTGCCGCTGTTTGCGCGTTACTCACTTGGAGGCATGAATACACTTCGAGGCTACAATTCACGTTCATTTGAGGGAAGCAATTTTTACTTGGGCAACTTTGAGCTTCGTATGCCGGTAAACTCTAATTTCTCGATAGTAGGTTTCTATGACATAGGCAACGCAGACTCAAAAATGGACTGGGATAACTACCATGATGATTACGGCTTCGGAGTGAGAGTGAAAACACCTTTTGGGAATCTCAGGCTCGACTATGCGAAGGGTGAAGAGGAAAACAGGACGTATTTCGGTTTCGGCGAGATGTTCTAGCTTGGTGCTTGCGTTCCTGCTTGCGGCATTCTCACCGTGTTATGCGCTCACTGTCTCCGGAGTCCCCGAGTGGCTGGAGGGCGCAGTATCTAGGAGTCTCAATGCGGTATGGCTCGAGATCCCAGACAGCCCCGAGATAGACAGATATGCGACGCTTGAGCTGGTGGCATCGAGATTATTTGCAGGTTATGACGTTAAGGTAAGTCCTAGCGCATCAGAGCCTGCAGTAATTTTTTCTGCATATGATGAAGTAATTGCTCCTGAAGTCAGAATCACAGCTCCGGAACTGCGGGGAATGTCGGCCTCGTGGTTCGTGAATGACACATCAGGCATGAGCGAAGATGTGAGTGCGCTGCTCGGCGGAGTGCCCCAGAGTGCTCTGACGTGGGCGGACGAGGCATTGCGCGAGCGTCTTGGCCGGATGGTGAGCGAGAGGCTGCCGGGGTGGGAGTTCTCTCAGCAGATATACATTTCGCATGAGGCGACATTAATAACTCTGGCTTTCAGGCCAAGTTCAAATATGGTGCTCGCAGTGAAGCCGTCGATATATTCACGGACTATCCCCGCAATGTTCAGGTCAGACCTTGAGGCTAAACTGCTTCCCGAGTTCTCCCCGCTTGTAGGGCTTCCTGTGAAGTGGGCAGAGAAACACAGGGCAGAGATAGAGAGTCATGCGCGTGAATTTCTGGAGGACAGGCACTCAGTAGAGAACCTGAAGGCTGACGTGAGAGTGAATTTTCATGCGGACACTGTCTCGGGACTCGAGGCGAGCGTGAACAGCGAGGATTTTATGTTTCAGGTGTGGGTATCAGCATATGCGGGTATAGAGGGCAGATACCCGGAAGCAGGAGTATTCTTTGGGTTCGGGCCTCCTGCGAGACTTAATCCGGAGATATATGCAGAGCTGATATTCTCGCTCGACGACTTCGGAATAACCCGGAGGATAGGCGGACGTTTTGAGCCTGTTAGTGATTTCTGGGCAGGAATAGAGATGCAGTGGCCGGAGAATAAATACTTTCTGCGCTTTCAGTACAGCCCCGTGAAGGTTAAGAGGCCTTATGCATTGTGGAGGTGGTCTCCGGAGCTTGAGGTACATGAAGCAGCGTTAGGCTACAGGATTGACGAGCACGTATCTATTGAGCTGTACTACGACAGCACGGGAGAGGACAAGTTAGGCATTCGTGGAATGTGGCACTTGTAAAGGAGGAATAATCATCACCGGAAAATTGCACTTCCAACACAGCCTCGTGAAGGTCAGAAGACCTTATGCATTGTGGAGGTGGTTTCCCGAACTTGCGACAGATTAAGCAGCACGGGCGAAGACAAGTTAGGTATCATGAAAACATGGAACTTATAAGCAAAGGAGGAATAATCATGAAACTATCTGTAATTGCTGAAAAGCTGAACGTTAATATATATGGCAATCCTAATCACGAAATCGCAGGAATATCATCACCTGAGAATGCAGACACAAATTTACTGTGCGTAATCTGGGACAAACACGCACTAGAGAAGCTCCATCCTGATATTCCCATAGCAGCACCGCAGGAATTATTCACATCATCACGGGACGGGCTGATATCTGCGAATCCAAGAGCCTTACTCCCTGAACTTCTCGCGCTGTTCTCGCATCAGGCCAAGCCCAAAGGCATACATCCCTCTGCAGTCGTCTCACTTGGTGCGCAAATCTCTCCTGAAGCATACATAGGTGCAAATGCATTTGTCGGTGATGGCTGCACTGCAGGCGAGGGCACAGTGATAGAGCCGAATGCTGTCCTGCTCGCTAATGTCCGTGTCGGCAAAAACTGCCTCATTCACTCGGGAGCTGTGATAGGTGCTGACGGTTTCGGGTTCGAGCGCACTCCTCGGGGACTCGTGAAGATTCCCCAGACCGGAGGCGTGAGTATCGGCGACGACGTGGAGATCGGAGCGTGCACCACAATAGACAGAGGGACGATGAGCGACACAGTGATTGCGTCAGGCACGAAGATAGATAATCACGTCCAGATAGGCCATAATGTACAGGTCGGGCGCAACTGCATCATCTGTTCAATGACCGGAATAGCTGGAAGCTCGGTGATTGAGGACGACGTAACTATCTCTGTGCAGGCAGGAATAACGGATCACGTCCGGGTCGGCAAGGGAGCAATAATCGCAGCACGCACAGGAGTAACGAACGATATACCAGCAGGAGCGATAGTCTCAGGCTTTCCTGCACGTCCGCACAACGAGGCCAAGCGCGCATTAGTGTTAGCGTCAGACCTGCCGTCATTGTTCAAGAGAATACGTGTGCTTGAGAAGAAATTAGAGGAGCTGCAAAAATTATGATGCTCAACGGGAAAATTATATTAACAGGCAAAGGCTTGCATTCCGGCAAAGACTGCATATTAACTATTGAGCCTTGCGACTCACAGGAAGTGTTATTGCGTTCGGGAAATAACGAGCTGCCTTTGAGGGAGTTATCGCTCTCGGGGACTAACAGAGGCTCGGACTACATCTACCCTGACGGCACGAGAGTCAGGACTTGCGAGCACGTGTTCTCTGCGCTTGCCGGACTCGGAATCTGGAGCGGAGTCAGACTCACCGTCGAGGGAGGAGAGATGCCCGCACTGGACGGATGCTCGCGCACAGTGTGTGATGAATTGCTGAAGCACTCTGCACACGATGACGTGAAGCATGAGGCAGTGAATCTAGCTGAGGCTGTGAGCGTCCATAGCGATGAATTGCTGAAGCACTCTGCACACGACAGCGTAAAGTATGAGGCCGTGAATCTTGCTGAAGCTGTGAGCGTGTACGGTGAGGACAGATCGCGGTTCGTTGCTGCCCTGCCGTATCAGGGACTCCAAATCACCTACATAGTCGAGTATGAGTATATCGGTGCGCAGATTCTCGACTTCGTGAGTTCTCCTGAAGGCTACATTGAAGAGATCGCTTCAGCCCGGACGTTCGCAATGCAGAGGGATATAGACTACCTGCGCGCTCATGGAATGGCACTCGGAGGCAGCCTCGAGAACGCAATAGTTATAGGCGACACAATACAGGCAAAAGGCGGTCTGCACTGGCCTGACGAGTTCGTGAGACACAAAGTCTTAGACATCATAGGCGACCTTGCTGCTGTGGGAAGGCCTGTGAATGCGCACATCATTGCAGTGAAGGCAGGACATGAATTACACTTGAAATTAGCAGACAAACTGAGAGGAGCATAAATTAATGGCAGAGCTTGATATTCTGGAAGTCATGAAGATTCTGAAACAGCGTTATCCGTTCCTGATGGTTGACAGAATCACAGACTATGACGAATCACACGTAACCGGCTACAAGAACGTAACGATTAATGAGCCGTTCTTCGAGGGGCATTTTCCCGGAGACCCCACAATGCCGGGAGTGATGATTCTTGAATCAATGGGGCAGGTTGCAAGCGTATTACTTGGCCTGAGACTCGGACATGAGAGCAGCGACAAGATAGCATTTCTCGCAGGCATAGACGGCGCAAGATTCCGAAAGCCCGTCCGCCCCGGAGACCAGCTCGTTACGAAAGCAGAACTCACGAAAGTCCGGAGTTCATCCGCAAAGGTGAAGACAGTTGCGTATGTAGGCGATGACGTAGCAGCAGAGGCGGAGTTCATGTGCATAATAGGCAGCACACTCACTAAGAAGAAGGAGGGCTGATTGTGAGCGTAAATATTCATCCGAGCGCAATAGTCTCACCAAAAGCAGAAATAGCTGACGGAGTAACAGTCGGGCCGTTCTGCGTGATTGCTGACAATGTGAAGATCGGTGCAGGTACATTACTGCGTGCGTATGTGAGCGTGAGGGATTACGTGTCGATAGGCGACAACTGCGAGATCTGCGAGTACACGGCAATTGGCGGCAACCCGCAGGATCACGGCTTCAAGGGTGAAGTGTCGTATGTCCGAATCGGGAGCAACAACCTGATACGCGAGAACGTAACCATCAACCGCGCAACCGGCGAAGGCAACGAGACCGTCGTCGGGGATAACTGCTTCATCATGGACGGAGTCCATCTCGCGCACAACACCCGGCTCGGCGACTACGTAACCATCGCTAACAAAGTGGGGCTTTCGGGATTCGTGCAGGTCGGGAATCACACGGTCTTCGGAGGCATGGCAGGAGTTCACCAGTTCGTGAGGATCGGGGACTATTGCATGATCGGCGGACTCTACAGGGTCGTGAAGGATGTTCCGCACTATACGCTTGCTTCGGGCGAGCCTCTGAGACTGACTGGCCTCAACAAAGTGGGCTTAGAGAGAGCGGGAATTGCTGAGGAGACGCGCAGAGTAATCATGAAGTTCTACCGTGAGCTTTACAGCAGGGACAAGGTGTTTACACAGGCACTTGCTGAGGCGGTGGAGAGGAAAGCAGAGTATATCCCTGAGATTCAGCGCATCATAGAGTTCTACGAGGGGACGAAGCGCGGAGTAACCTTCTGGGGGCACGCATAAATCATCAATGGTGAAGCTATGTATCCCTGTCGGTTGACGGGGATTTTTTGTGATTGGAGATATATACATGACAGAGGCAAGAGAATTATACGCGTTCACGTGGCCGGGCAAGAGAGAGGCAATACTTGAGGCGGGGAGGCCTATTGATAAGGTGCTGAGGCCGTGCGTTGAGGAGAGTGTGAATTTTGAGGCGACGGAGAATCTGTACATTGAGGGAGATAACTTGGAGGCGATGAAGATTCTGCAGAGGTCATACATGAGGAAGGTGAAGATGATTTACATTGACCCGCCGTATAACACCGGGCATGACTTCATCTACAGTGATGACTTTGCGCATGATGAGGAGGAAGCGAGGGAGGAATACGGCCTCTTTGACGGTGAGGGAGCGAGGCTGTTCACGGTGAAGAATTACCGTGAGAACACGAGGGCGAATCCGCGTTATCATTCGGACTGGTGCAGCATGATTTATCCGCGTCTGATGCTGGCGCGTAACCTATTGAGTGATGACGGGATTATCTTTATCTCTATAGATGACAATGAAGTTCCGCGTTTGAGGATGATGTGTGATGAGATTTTCGGAGAAGATAACTTCAGGAATCAAATTGTGGTCAGGCGTGGTGCTAAATCGGTGCAGGCGCAATTTGATACATTGAGTAAACTGGGGCAAGACTTCGAATATATTTTGCTGTACACAAAGAATTCGGAATACAGATTCCCTAAGCAGTTGCGTCCCCTTGAAGATGAACGTGAAGGAAAATGGAGCAGTCAATGGCGAGGCACAGACAGGCCTACAATGCGCTATGAATTATTCGGCATCACTCCAAAAACCGGGCAATGGAGATGGAGCAAAGAGAGAAGCGAAGCTGCTATCAAGAACTATAACATCATGTTGTCTGAGCTGAAGACTGATAATCCGACACAGGCACAGATTGATGAATGGTATAATCAGCAGTCCGAAGATATTGACCTCTTGCGTTTGTCAGTGCATGGAAAGCCGGAGAACTATATTCCTGCAACCACTACAACGTTACTGAATAGTTCATGGATGGATTTACTCATAGGCTCATCGTCAGAAATTATGTCATTGTTTGACGCTAAAGTTTTTGACACGGCCAAGCTGACAGCTCCTATAATGAGAATGCTGAATTTTGTTCCAAATGACGCAGTAATTCTCGACTTCTTTTCCGGTTCCTCCACGACAGCGCACGCCGTTATGTCCCTCAATGCCCAAGACGGAGGCACGCGCAAATTCATCATGATTCAGCTTCCAGACCCCTGCCCTCCCTCATCCGAAGCAGCCAAGTCCGACTACTCTACTATCGCAGATATAGGCAGGGAACGAATACGCCGGGCAGGAAATAATATAGTCTCCAAGCATCCCCTGATTCATCCTGATACAGGATTCCGCACTCTCAGAGTCGACTCCACGAACTTCCGCGACGTGTTCATCTCGCCCGACGACCTCGAGTCGCTCGACCTCGACTCCCTCGCCGACAATCTCAAGCCCGACCGCTCACCTCTTGACCTCCTCTTCATGTGCATCACCGACTCGGGACTCCCTCTCTCACTCACTCTCGCCTCAGAGAATTTCAGCGGCTTCACCATTCTCACCTACGGAGACGGAGAAATCATAGCGTGCTTCGATTCGGAACTCACTGAAGAAGTCATCACGCACATTGCAAAACAGAAACCTAACCGCGCAATTTTCAGGGACTCGGCTTTTCAGGACTCGCGCACACGAATCAACCTTGAACAGATTTTCAGCTATTACGCTCCTGATTCTGAAATGCAAGTTCTCTAGACGCAAAGAGTTATTTTCCCCATATGATTTTTTGCATTTGCGATATAAACTATACACATCCCAAATTTTTAACGAATCCAGAACGGAGGTAAATTATTCTATGCAGGCGAAGAAAATAGTAAACATTCCTTCACTCATCAGCGACTACTACACCCTCGCTCCTGACATGAACGACAAGACCCAGCAGGTAGCTTTCGGTACTTCAGGCCACCGCGGAAGCTCGGCACTCCACAGCTTCAACGAGCAGCACATTCTTGCGATAGCTCAGGCCGTAGTCGAGCACAGGACAGCCGAAGGCATCAAAGGCCCGCTGTACTTGGGAGCGGACACTCACGCACTCTCCGAGCCGTCAATGAGGACATGCGTCGAGGTCTTGGCCGCACAGGGAGTCGAGCTTATCCTTCAGGAAAAGTTTGCACCGACTCCGACTCCTGTAGTCTCGCGCGCAATTCTCGAGCACAACAGGACTCATGATGTGCAGGCTGACGGAATGGTCATCACTCCCTCGCACAACCCCCCCACTGACGGAGGCATCAAGTACGATCCGCCTTCGGGAGGCCCTGCAAGCCCCGAGATCACGAGCAAGATTCAGAACAGGGCGAACGAGCTTATCAAGTCCGGACAGGTTGCGTCAATCAAGCGTGTACCTTTTGAGCGTGCCGTAAAGATGGACAACGTTCATTTCTACGACTATGTACTGCCCTACGTGAAGGCTCTTGCGTCCGTCGTGGACATGGAGGCCATCGCGAAGTCCGGCCTGAAGATCGGTGCTGACCCTCTCGGCGGAAGCGGCATCTATTACTGGGAGCCTATCGCTGAAGTTTACGGCATCAAGAATCTCGAGGTCGTCAACCCTAACCTTGACCCGACGTTCTCGTTCATGCCTCCGGATCATGACGGCAAGATCCGCATGGACTGTTCATCACCGTGGGCAATGGCTAATCTCATCAGGCTTAAGGATGATTACGATATAGCTTTCGGAAACGACACCGACTATGACAGGCACGGCATCGTAACTCCTCAGGGCCTCATGAATCCGAATGCTTATCTCTCAGTGGCAGTTAAGCACCTGTTCACGACTCGCAAGGGCTGGAGAGCTGATGCAATGGTCGGCAAGACTGTAGTATCAAGCTCAATCATTGACCGAGTAACTGAGGGCATAGGCAGAAAGTTATGTGAAGTGCCTGTAGGCTTCAAGTGGTTTGTTGACGGACTGCTTGACGGCTCGATGGGCTTCGGCGGAGAGGAGAGTGCAGGAGCATCATTCCTTTGCAGGGACGGCAGCGTGTGGACGACCGACAAGGACGGCATCATCATGGACTTGCTGGCGTGCGAGATAACTGCGACGACTGGTAAGAATCCTGCAGAGCACTACGCGGAGATTACGGAGAAGTACGGGACGAGCTTCTACGCGAGGATCGACACACCGGCGACACCGGAGCAGAAGGCCAAGCTCGGGAAACTCTCGCCTGATGACATCAAGGCGGACACGCTTGCTGGCGGGAAGATTACGGCGAAGTTCACGAAAGCACCGGGGAACAACGCATCGATCGGAGGCCTGAAGGTTACGACGGCGGACGGGTGGTTTGCTGCTAGGCCTTCAGGGACGGAGAACATCTGCAAGCTGTACGCGGAGAGCTTTGTGAGTCCGGAGCACCTGAAGAAGATTCAGGAAGAGGCGCAGAAGATAATAGCGTAAGAGTTAATGACCTCCCCTCAGTGTGAAAGCTGGGGGGATAATTTTAGGGAGGTATGCGTATGAATTTGAGGAAAGCGCGTAAAGGATTAACACTTCTTGAGCTGCTGATAGTGATTGCGATTGTTGGAGCATTGGCAGCTACTATGTCAGTATCGATAACGAAGAGCAACCCGAGAGCTAAGGCGAAGGCAGCAGCTATTGTGAGCAATGTGAATGCGTGCCGGGCTGCGGCTTCACTGTACTACATGGAGCTGTTCGACAGCAGCGACGCTGGGGCTGCTGCAGAAAATGTAACAGCTTTCTTGCCCACAACTGGAGATAACGAATATGTTCCTGCTTGGAGCGACTTTAGAAGCGGTGCTATAACGTATTCTGCTGAAGGAGCAACTCCTGATGTGTGGACAATTACAGTAGACTTCAGCAAGGATTCCGACAAGGAAAACATCGAGACAGCAATTAAGGCCATTAAGGGCTACTCAAAGATTGGGACTAAGAAGGCGTTTGAGGTTACGCTGTTATCCGGCAAGGTCAAGGACGCTGAACCAGCAGGCGGAGGCGGAGACTAGCAGTTATCAGAGAGTAATTATTCCGGGTACACGCTGCCCGGAAATTTCTTGTCCCTTCACACAAGAAAGCTGCCCCCATCTAGTGAGGACAGCCTCCTGATTTTCATCATGCTAGAACACTTCGGAATGTGTCCCAAGTTTTACGCAAATAATTACTTCACAATGCGATTCTTCACGTATCTTGTATACCAGAAGCAAATCACCCTTAACGTGGCATTCTCTCAAGCCGGTGAGCTTACCATTCAGCTTATGGTCTCGCCACTCCGCAGGTAAAGAGCCGTCATTTATCACTAACAACGACACAACCTCTTTTACACGGTGCAGATCATGCTTACCTGACTGCTCCAGCCTCTCCCAGTCGTCCGCAAAATCTTGGGTATATCTAATTTCACGCGGAAAAGGTGTACGGTTGCGTCCGCTAGTTTTCTTCTTCGGAGTCAAAGTTATCGCCTCCTTCGTAATACCGCCTCATTTTTTCACCCATGCCGCTGCGTTCAATGCGGATAGCCCACTCGTCAGCAATTGCCTCTGCCTCTGCCATAGCACGAAGAGTCTTCTCGTTGGTTATCCTCTTGCCCTCGTCGTCGTACATCTCAATAGTTCGCCAGTCAAGTTTCGGTGATGCTGTCTGCTCTGATACCTGTTCCATAGTTACGTCCTCCTGTCAATGTGATGCCCATATTCTACAACAAAAGCTGCCCCCGTCATCTGAGGACAGCTCACAGTGTTTTTCTCGACTTCATACGTCATTATCTACACTTAGAGAACGCCTCCTCGTCGCACACAAGAATTACATCATTATGAAGCTGCAGAATACTTCCCGGCACATAGGGCGTAACCTCTCCGAAGAATACCTCCCTCACCGCATCGGCCTTATCCTTTCCTGACGCAATCACGAGAATCTTTCTTGCCCTCAGAATCGACCTTATGCCCATAGTGTACGCATAAGCAGGTACATTCTTTCCTGCCTCGAAAAATCTTCTGTTTGCCTCAACCGTGCTCCTGGCAAGCTCCACGCAGTGCACATCTTTCCCGAAGAACTCCCCCGGCTCATTGAACCCGATATGTCCGTTTTTCCCGAGTCCCAAGAGCTGCAAGTCCTGACGGCCGAGACTCCCGAGCAATGCGTTATATTTCCCGCACGCCTCTTCAGAGTCCGAAATCTTACCGTCCGGCAAATGGCAGTTCTCCGGCTTCAGGTTGACCAGCGAGAAAAGATTCTCCCTCATGTACGACGCATAGCTCTCTTTGTCGTCTGCACCAAGTCCGCGGTACTCATCAAGATTCACGGTGATTACTTCCGAGAAATCGAGATCGCCTTTCCTGTGCCAGTCAACGAGCTGACGGTAAAGCCCGAGAGGTGTCGAGCCTGTAGCAAGGCCGAGCACGCAGTCGGGCTTCAGGATTATCTGAGCAGAAATGATGTTAGCTGCCTTCCTGCTCATAGCGTCGTAATCTTTCGTGAGATATATTCTCATTTCGCCGCAGCAGCTACTAAGTTCTTCAGCTCGTCATACACAAACTGTACCTTCGTCCCTACAACTACCTGCACATTATGTTCTGACGGCCTGATTACTCCGGGCACTCCTGCATTCTTAATCTTTGTCTCGTCAACAAGCAGGTAATCATCAACTTCTGCCCTGATTCTTGTTGCGCAGTAGTCAAAGCTCTTGAGGTTGCCTGCTCCTCCGAGTCCCTCAAGGATTGCTCTTGCCGTCTCGGTAAAGTTATTATTCTTCAGCACGATAAGCCCGGCCTCTCCTGCATCATCAAGCTCGCGCCCCGGCGTTCTGAGGTTGAAGGTCTTTATCGCCCAAGAGAACACTACGTAATAGATGAGTGCGAACACCAGGCCTACCGGGATAATGAGCCAGGGATTGACGGCCATCGGAGCTTTGAAGCTGAGTATCCAGTCGACCATTCCTGCACTGAAGTTGAATCCGCACCGCACAGGCAGATACGCGCACACGACTGCGGAGATTCCCGTCAGCACAGCATGAAGCAGGTAGAGTCCCGGAGCAAGGAACATGAACGAGAACTCGATAGGTTCAGTTATGCCCGTGAAGAATGACGCGACCGCTCCGGCCAAGAGGAGACCGCCAGCCGATTTCTTGCGACGGGGTGTCGCTGCTCTGTACATTGCGAAAGCTCCGGCGACGAGTCCGAACATCATCACGGGGAAAAATCCTGTCATGTACATTCCTGTAGTGCCTTTCACTGCGCCCTCAGCACCGGACCAGAACAGCCCGAGATCGTTAATTCCTGCTGTGTCGAACCAGAACACTGCGTTCAATGCGTGATGAAGGCCGAGCGGAATCAACGCCCTGTTTAGCATGGCATAGAGTCCTGCACCCAGAGGCCCGAGATCTACAATAGATATTCCGAAGCCGACGAGCGCACCGTAAACCATCGGCCATATGTAATAGAGAATAACTGCAGCCAATGCGGACACCAGAGCCGTAACTATTGCGACACATCTTCTGCCTGAGAAGAAAGCGAGCCAGTCAGGAGCAATGTAATCCTTGCACTTGTTGTAGCATGTTGCGCCGATGAGTCCGGCTAGAATTCCGATGAATGCATTCTGAATCTTCCCGAACGCTGCTGGGACTTGCGAGGCCTCGGCTCCCGAGTACATTGCGACTGCATTTGTCGAGAGCAGAGTCGTGATCATGAGCCACGATACGAGTCCTGCGAGAGCTGGAGTGCCGTCTGTGTCGTCAGCCATGCCGATAGCTGTGCCTATTGCGAAGAGCAGGGGAATCTGGTCAATGATTGCGCTTGCGGCCTTGATGCAGAACGCGGCGTAAATACTGTTGCTTCCCCAGCCTGCCGGGTCAATCCAGTAGCCTATGCCGTAGAGTATTCCTGCAGCGGGAAGACAAGCGACGGGCAGCATAAGAGACCTGCCTATCTTCTGAAGATATTTCATCATGATGAGAAATTTTCCTCCTTGATTAATATTGTGTGAACTTGGAAATTATATATCACTTTGACTGCGCATGATTATTATTAACAACAAAAAAATACCCCCAGCATTTGGCCGGGGGCATAATATCATACTTAACCTAACGCCTGAACCTTCTCCTCGATGACGACGGAGAATTGCTGCGCCTCTCACGTTCATTGCGCTCCGTCATCTCACGCTGGGCACGTACCCTCATGGTCGCAGGGCCGGGCGTCCTCACGGTGTCGGGGTCATACTTCGGCATCACAACTACTTTGCGCATCGGTGGCTCACCGATTGATTCCGTCGTTACGTCGCCGTGATCCTTCAGCGTCGAGTGAATAACCCAGCGTTCCCATGAGGCCATCGGGTCGAGGCGAA
Source organism: Synergistaceae bacterium (assembly GCA_017445405.1). Lineage (GTDB taxonomy): Bacteria > Synergistota > Synergistia > Synergistales > Aminobacteriaceae > JAFUXM01. Next base: position 23,976 of record JAFSUD010000071.1, on the reverse strand, counting down.
TCGGTCTCCCGAACTTCACTGCCTGACGTGCCGTAGCTTCTGCCAGACGCTCTAAACTCTTCGTCCTGCGTTCACGGTAACCGCACGAATCTACCTTCAGTCTAGGCTCGCTCTTGGGGTCTCTCAGCGCGAGGTTCACCAGATACTCCATCCCGCGTATAGCATCACCGTAGCGTCCCACAACATAATCTGCTGCATCCTCGCCTTCAATATTGAGCGTGTTGTTTTCGGCTGCTGCACACTCCGCCTTAAAGTCCATCAGCCTCAGCACGTCATTCACAAAATCAGTTCCGCGTGAAAGCAAATCATTTCTGGCTACACAGCTCACTTCTACGGTCAGCCTCTTTTCTGCCTTCCTTCCGCCGAAGAGTCCGAGAAATCCGCCTCTCTTCTCTTCCTCTTCGCTTATGATTTCCGCGTGCAGTTCCTCTACCGGTATCTTAAGCTGCTTGGAGGCCTCGATTAATGCCTCGTCCACATCTGAGGCTTCAAGCGTGATTTTCCTCTCAATCATATATTCATCATCTCCGAATTTATTTCGTTCTGGGCTTCTCCTTGTAGAGCACCGGTTTCGTCTTCATCTCTTCGCTCGTCTTCTTCGAGACTCTCATCTGATGAATTATGCCCATCAATGACGACACGCCCCAGTAAAGCAATACTCCTCCGGGCAGTCCGAAGCATATGAACGTCAGGAACAGCGGCATGAACCAGTTCATCATTGACATCTGGGGGTTACCTGCGCTGGTCAGGTGCTGCTGAAGCCATGTGAGATAAGCTATCAGTATCAGCAGTATGAAGTTGAATATCCAGATGCCTATGTTGGAGAACAGGAGGCTCAAGTTCGTGAAGGACGAGAAGAGCACCATCACGAAGCCGAGCTGCTCGTTCGGGATTCTGACTCCGGACTCGTCAACCAGCCTCAAAGCATCTGCTACTGTTGTCAGAACGCTGCCTCCCAAGTTCACGCCCAGAAATGTAACGTCGGAGAAGCTCGCATCCTTTGTGAAGTCATAGAGTACTCCGTAGAGCAGAATGAATATCGGAAGCTGGATGATTAACGGAAGGCAGCCGCTCGCAGGGTTGACTCCGTGTTCCTTGTAGAGTGCCATTGTCTCCTGATTCAGCTTGTCCTTGTCGTCTGCGTATTTCTCCTGCAGGACGTTCAGCATAGGCTGGAGCTTCTGCATCTTCTGCATACTCGACATCTGCTTTGCTGTCAGGGGATGCATGATTAATCTGACAAGCAGGGTAAGGGCTATTATTGCCAGCCCCCACGCAAAATTTGTTCCTATGCCTACGCTCATTATTGCCGTGTGAATAAGCTCTAACAGGTTGCCTAATAATATTTTGGCCTGTGCCCACATAGTTTATATTCTCACCTCTCGTGTTTTCTCGGCGGAGGGTTAAACCTGCCTCCTCGGCGGAGGATCATATCCCCCCGGATTCCATGCTCCGCACTTCAGCAGCCTCCTGAATGTCAGCACGCTTCCCTTAATGAAGCCCCATTCACGGTAAACCTGCAGGGCATACTCTGAACATGTGGGGTAAAACCTGCAGTGCTTGCCTAAGTATGGGGAAATGAATATCTGGTATGAGCGTATCAGGAGGACAGCTAGACGGGAGAGCATGGGTGTTACTTAAGTAATAATAACTTCCTGCGCCTGAAGATGCGTTCCAGGTCGCTCTGGATGTCCTGTGTCTTGGCCTCTATGCCCTGAGGTTTCAGGCCGAGCACTAATGACAGGCCGGGAGTGAGTCTGTCTGAGAGATGACGGAACGCTTCACGCAAAATTCTTCTGCCTCTGACTCTGATGTGAGCCTTGCCTAATTTCTTGCCGACAGCCACGCCGAACTTTATTGTGTCAGAGTTCTTGTCATCCTGCAAATATAATAACCGCACCAGTTCACCATTTGCGCGAATGCCGGTGCGGAATATCAAGTCAAATTCCCAGCCTTTCCTGAGCTTCGAGACCTTATGCACGTGTCAGGAATTTTCTCCCCTTGCGCCTTCTGTTGCGGAGAATCTTGCGGCCTGACGGTGATGCTGAACGGGCAAGAAACCCTATCTTTCTTCTTCTGGGGATTACGTGGGGCTGATATGTACCCTTCTTCATTGTGTGAAAGTGCTCCTCTCTGAGTAAATCGTTATAGTTGTTGGAATAAAAGCTCAAGGAATTATAGCACAGCGTTTTTGTGGTGTACAATTAGCGCGGATTCATAAGGGGGAAAATAATAACGTGAAACAATTTATCATAGTTACTGGCATGAGCGGAGCAGGAAAGACCATGACCCTAAAAGTGTTAGAGGACTTCGGGTTTATCACAATAGACAATCTGCCTCCTGAATTGCTGCCGCAGTTGTTCACTCTGATTTCGGAGCGGCCTGAAGCGTCAAAGAGCAGAGGAGTCGTCGCGACTGTTGACGTTCGGAACGTGAGCAGAAATTTTGTGAAGGTCATAGATGATATTTCGCTTGCATGGGGAGGAGACGTAAAGGTTATCTTCCTGACAGCATCGGACGAAGAATTATTGCGGCGTTATGAACGTACACGCAGAGTCCACCCGCTGAACCGGGGACTCTCAACCGGAGAGGGCATAAGAGCAGAACGTGAACTGCTTGCTCCTGTGCTTGACCGTGCGGACATTGTGATTGACACGTCGATGATGGATCTGCACCAGCACAGAGAAAGACTCCTCAAGGAATTTTTCGAGTACGACGGGGGAATATCAATACTGATAAGCTCGTTCGGGTACAAGTACGGAGTGCCTCAGGATGCAAGCTATGTTATGGATGTGAGGTGTCTTCCGAATCCGTATTATGTTGAGGAGCTGAAGAACTTAACGGGCGAGGACGAGCCGGTGAAGAAATATCTGCTGGACTTTCCGGAGACTCACAAATTTATAGAGTTAGCGAAAAATTTTCTGGATTTCTTCATTCCGCAGTTCCTTAACAATGTAAGAGGGCAGCTTCATATTTCTGTAGGGTGCACAGGAGGAAGGCATAGATCCGTAGCGATGGCGGAGTGGCTTTACGAGGCATATTCTCAGCAGTATAAGGGAGTGTGCGTAATTCATAGGGACAAGGGGCACGGTCATCAATGATGAGCTTTATTCTTGGAGTAATCGCAGCGTCAGCAATAACTCTTTCTGTCCGGAAGAATAAGAATCAGCTATGGAAGGCCTGTGTCCGGCAGGAGGCACTTTATCAAGCAGTACGTTATTATCTTCGGAGTGTATATAGATTGCCGGGCGGGATTTCCGGCTCTGCATCATAACAAGAACGAGGTGTGATAAATAAATGATGAGCTTTATTCTCGGAGTAACAACCACACCTACAATACTTTTCCTGTTCCGGAGACAATTGCTCTGCAGGAGAGACTCTGTCGTGCCGTACATTATTGCGATGCCTATGGCGTGCAAGCGACCGGCGGGACTCGGGACTCCCGGCTCTGCATCGGGTCATGAACGAGGTGTGATACATAAATGATGAGCTTTATTCTTGGAGTAATAACGACGCTGGCAGTACTTTTCCTGTTTGGAAGAATAAGAATCGGTTCAGGGAAACATTCTATCGGAAGGAGACGCTCGAGCGGGCCGTACATCATGGCCATCGGCGGAGGCACAGGACTCTCGACTCTTCTTCGCGGCATCAAGGCCTTCACGCGAAACATTACCGCAGTCGTCGCAGTAACTGACGAGGGCGGAAGCTCGGGACGTATCCGCAACGAGTGGGGAATGCTCCCTCCCGGAGACGTGAGGAACTGCATAGTAGCTCTCGCAGAGAACGACAACGAATTACGCAGCATTCTTGACTTCAGGTTCGACAGAGGGGAACTCTCGGGGCACAGTCTGGGGAATTTGCTGCTCCTTGCTGTTACGGAAATGTGCGGAGATTTCAGCTTGGCAGTAGAGAAGATGAATCATCTGCTTTCTATCAGGGGAAGAGTACTTCCTGTAACAACGGAGGGCATTACATTAGTGGGCAGGACGAAATCAGGGCAGGACGTGAGAGGAGAACTCGATATTTCGCATCACGGGCATGAACTCAGCGAGATATGGCTCGAGCCTCCGGAAGCTAAACCCCTCGCTGACGTGATTAACGCTGTCGATGACTCGGAAGTTATCCTGCTCGGGCCGGGCAGCCTCTTCACGAGCGTGATTCCGAATCTCCTGATGCCCGACTTTGCAGACAAGCTCAAGGACTCGCAAGTCCCGAAAGTCTACATCTGCAACCTAATGACTCAGCCGGAAGAGACTCAGGGCATGAACATCGTCCAGCATCTAGACTGGGTAAGTGCTGCGCTTGGGTGCGTGCCGAATTTCCTGATTGTCAACAGCGAGAAGATTCCTGATGACATAGTGGAGGCATACCGACAGGACGGAGCGAGTCCGCTTTACTTGGATGAATCGCAGAGAAGAATAATCCGGTCAATGGGCTGTGTGTGCATTGAAGCGTCTATCATGTCAGTGTTCGAGAGCAAAAAAGAAGGCCGTGTTGTGAGGCATGACCCCCAAAAACTGGCCTCCGTTATCTTCAGGCTTATCCGTGAAATCAGTGATGAGTGAACTAACTTTTCTGCTGTGCTGTGAGCTGGGCTATCTGTGCCTCGATTGCCTGAAGCTGGGCACGCAATGACTTCTTCACGTTCTCGTCCTGCTCCTTGTTGAGCTGCTGCTTTATCTGCTCGCGCTGTTTCTTCAGCTCCTCTATCTTCTTCTCTGTGCTGTCGTCGCTGCTCTCTGAGGCTTGCCCTGCTCCTCCGGCTGCCTGTGCACCTCCTGAAGCCTGAGGCTCGGACTTTCCTGCGGGCTGTGTGTAGTTCACCTTCATGTTTCCTTCGTCGTCATAGGAAACACTGTAGACTCCTTCTGCTTCCTGGCCGACAGGATTCGCCTTGTCGTACTCGTCCGCCTGTACAGCTTCCTGCACTCTCTGCTGTGCCTGTACCTGCTCTGCCTGCTGTGTCTCCCTCTGCTTGTGTATCTGGTAGAGTTCGCTGCTTTGGGTGCTGCCCTGTATATTCTGAATGCTCATCTTTAATCACTCCCTGCTTTTGCACATTAATCATACTCCTTAGACTTTCGGAATTACAAGGTTAATTTATGAATATCTGGCACTTTGCGGAATATAATAGCTTTATCATTCATATTGACATTAAGGAGAGTTTATAGCTATGCGTAAATTTTTGCTGGCAGCCGTGATATTTACATGCCTCATCAAGCCCTCATACTCTGCAGAAGTTCCGAGAGCAAACCTTGACGAATCAGAACGCTACTTCAACAACGCATACATTCACTTCATGCGCCGTGATTACAGGGATGCACAAGTCTATCTTGATCAGGCAATCCAGCAGAACACGTACTTAGTTGACTATTACCTGATGAGTGCGCTCAACCTTGCACGCTCCGGCGAAACTGACGCAGCATTATCATCACTCAGAAGCTATCTCGAAGTCAGGCCTATGGATTCTTCTGCTCCGAGAATCGCCCGCATCTTTGAAGAACAGGATAACGTCCTGCGTTCGGTGCTCGGGACTGCGCCTATTCCTGTAAGCTGGCGTTATGCAGAGACAACAGTCCAGACTGAGTGGAACACCGGGCAGACCCGGCCCTTCAGCATCAAGGGACTCGGGAAACTCCGTGCACTCGGCGAGGTCGTAACTGTCCCTGACCAGTTCGGCGACAAGCTCTTCATCAGGCAAGGCTCGCGCAATCTCGTCTCGGGGACGTTCTCGTGGTCGGGGATTCTCCACGAAGTAGACGTACCTGCTCCGGTGATCGCTATTCCTCTGGGCGATGGGACGTTCACGATCTTCAGCTCCAACGGCGACTTGTACGAACTGCAGAATCTAGACGACGACACTAGCAGGATAACTTCACCGGACTACGTTATGACTCTTCCCTCGCTTGTGGTGTCTGATGCAGAACTCATCACAGCTAACCTCTTTGCTGTCTCTGACCCGGCAGAAAGATGCGTTGCGTTCTACTACAACGGCAATAACGGCCTCATGGTCAGAAGATGGAGTCCTCCTCTCGGAGCGGGGGATCTGCTGTTCGAGCCTATAGCTATTGAGTCTTATGCAGACTGGCTCGCTGTTGCTGACAGGGCAAATGACAGAATCTACATCGTGAACATTGTGAGCCGTGAATATTTCGAGATTAGGGGAGTGCCTTTGCCGAGAGACCTGCTGTGGTCAACGACCGGCGAATTGTTCGTGCTTAGTGAGAACGGGAGCATTTACGACTTCATGATTGACTTCGGGACAAGGTCATACGCTAACAGGAACTCAGGGCCGCTCTATGAGAACATGGAAAATATCTGGTCATTCTTCCACTCGCCGGAGGGAGACGTGAGCTGGCTCGAGATAGGAGCTTCCAAGATCTACAAGACAATCATGATGCCGTCGCGCGAGGAAGTGCCGGGCTTTCTGAGCGTCTATAACCCTGTAACTGCTGCAGACGTTGAGAATAACGAGAGCTTTATTCTGGATGCAACATTCATGACACCGTACACGAATTATGCTCACCGTGCGCGGATAATTGCCCAGACAGTCTGGAACGAGCGCAACATGAGGGCAAATGTTATCTGGCAGAGACCGCAGAGGCTTGATGCATTGCTGCTTCATGCTCCAGTGCCACGCGGCTATGTTTTCCCGCTGAACGTGAGGCCGGCGCAGGTAAGGACAGGGAGCGATATACGCACAGTTCTTCCGCAGTATTGGCTGCTGCATAAGGATACGCTCACTAATATTGTCATTGATGCGTCAGTGCCCATGACTCTTGAGGATACATTGATGCTCCTGAAGTTCTGTGTGCTGAACGGACTCGAGCTGGATATTTATGCGCGGGATGTGCCCTCGCTGGGGCTGACGAGAGCGAGCTATTTTACCGGAGGGAAGACTCTTTACGCGCTTGGCAACACGTTAGAGCTTCCTGTTCAGCGGACGCACATGCAGATTCAGATTCCTCTGCCGACCGAGCTGTCGTCTTCAGGGTATCCGGGAAGATCTATGCTTGCGGTGTATCTTGATGCGGGACTGATTCAGTCGAGAGCGTGGCTTCCGCTGTGGCCGGACATGTTCACGGAGTAGAGGTTTTGAGGGAGGGAGGGCGGGTCTGTTGGACGCGCTGGCCTGACAAGCGGACAACACTTCCAGCGTGGACACGAATAAAGCTGTCTGCGATGTCATAGGCAACTTCACAGGCAGCTTCTCTTTCCTCTCTCACGCTATCGCATCATCACTCTGACATAATAAAAGCTGTCTGCGATGTCATGAACACTTCACAGGCAGCTTCTCTTTCCTCTCTCACGCTATCACATCATCACTCTGACATAATAAAAGCTGTCTGCGGGGCTATTAACGCTTCACAGGCAGCTTCTTTCTTCTCTCACTCTATGACCTGAAAAACTACTCCGTTTATGCTCAGATCGTAATATCTCGGCTCGAGTGTCCTCACATCTGGATTCTCGAGACTCCGGAACTTCCCTGACACTGCTCCCAAAGGTCTCGGCGTACCGTCAACGTTATACACCAGCCCTCCTTCTTCCGTAAGCACAATCACATCATGCCCGCTCCTCTCAACATCCGCGAACACGAACACTAAATCTTGAGGCCTCTGCACGTCCTTGAAGTACTCCCAGTGTTCCGCAAAATACTCTGCCTGTTCTGCCGTCAGTTCTCTTCCTGCAGGGTATACTTTCGCACCGCTGATTATTGCCTGTCTCCTCAGCTTAGGCGGAATCCCCGTCAATGTGTACCGCAGATACTCTTCAGGCTGAATAGATCTCGCAGCCTTTATCCCTGCCTTCACCTGCTCAGAGTCTCCGGCCTCGAGTTCGCCGAGCACAGCATTTCCGTAACGCCCTAGATTGAACCTCGTGTACACGTAATCGAAATCACTCGCATTAATTCTCCCTGTCATCAGGCGGTGATATTGATTCTCCGAAGCAAGCCTGTACGGGTCAAGCAATGGCGAATCCATGAGCACAACAAGAATTATCATGATGATTATTGATGTGATGTTTACCCTGCCGATAGAGCCGGGCCACTTTTTGAAGACAACTGCTCCGGCATAGCCCAAGCCCCATATTCCCGCAGTTATCGCTAGGAACATTGCCTGTATTCTGTCCGTCGTAAGGCCGTACTGCTGAATCCTAAGCCCAACTGAGTACAGGCATAATGACGTGTACACAGGAAGGCACAGCAGAGAGAGCCTCGCCAGGAAGTTGCCGTACTTGTTCTGGAAGACTGGTTTAGTGCCGTCGAGCCATGCAGCATTTGCGAGAATTATTGTCCCGAACTGCAGCAGCAGCATCAATGTTGAGGCCTGCCCTGTGTCCCAGAGCTTGCGGAGTCCCGAGAACGGAAGGCACAGAATGAACATCACCGACAGCACCGAGAAGAACGGCAGCAGCCACGCGAGCACGGAGAGTATCCACCTGCCGAGCGAGTCAATGCCCGGGTGCTTTATGGCTACGGAGATTGAGATTGCGATTGTCAGGCTGGTCAACGGAACACTTGTCAGCGGGTTGAATATCAGGAACGGCACATTCTGCAGGCCCACAATGTCGAAGAGAAGACTCGCAGTTACAAGCAGGCCCCAGAAGACCGCAATAACTATCCCTGCCTGAAATAGCAGGAACAGATTTCTGCAGAACTGGAAGAATATCTCGCTGTATGGGAATTTCCAGCTCCACGCGGCTATCCTGCACTGGAAGAACGGAATTATCAGGAATACCGCCATGCTCACACGGATTAATTCTGACCGCTGGGAAGGGATGAAGTAAAAGCCTGTTTCATGAGAGTAGAGCGACCAGAGCCTGTATGCCCACAACGCCGAGAGCACAACAGTAAGGCCGAGCAGGAAGTTTACTAATCTGCGTCCCCAGTGTTCCTGAGACAGCCAGAAGACGAACGGCACAAGAAATATTACTGTCAGGGGAATGCACAGGAGAGGCCCTGAAGGCAGGACTGCATACATCCCCAGCAATAAGCCCTGAATAACTGCGGAGATTACTACCCATGTGTAACGCTTTCTGTCAATGATATTCATGATTCACTATTTCTCGTAGGAGTACTTCAGGCCTTTAGTCAGTGCCTGAGGAAGCGTCCGGGTCGTCAGTGTTGCGCTGCCCTTCTTGAGGTCAACTTTGTGCAGGGACATCGGCAGAGGGAATTTCCGCAGATCAACAAGCGGCTGAATCCTCGTTAATGCCTTCTTCGTTACGTAGTCCGGAACATCCATCTTGTTGGCCTTAACGACAGGATTATTGAGCCATAACTCTTTGCCCTTCACTATCTTGAGGCCGCTGTTCACCTCAAGCAGGACATCAAGGTTGAAGAGTTTCACGTCAGCAGTGTAGTAGCCTTTGCCCTTGAGACCCTGAGGGGTTATCGCCATAGAGACATCATGCCACTTGTCCTTCCCGCCGAAAGTCTTGGCCTCGATTGCGCGGTTGATGTCGCTCTCCAGAATATGCGCCGATGCCTGAATCTGCATTGCGTTCCTGCACTCCACATTGCCTTTCGCCCACTCTGAAGGATCGTTGAACTGCACGCCCTTCATCCTGAACGTAAGACGGTCGAGCCGGAGATTCTCAATAACTACGCCCTTGAGGTCCATGTAGACATCATTGAAGAGTCCTGTATTGTCAGGTTTCTGCGAAATTGTCATTGAGGCTGTTTCCGGCTTGAAACGCTTGACGTAATAGCTGAGGAGGTCATCTACTTCATCAGCATAACCAATACCAGATAACGATAACGCTATAATAACTGCTGCCCAAAAATTTTTGCGGTTCATTGTGTAATAATCATCTCCTGTGAAAATTTGCGACGGCTATTATTATGACATACTCCCCACGTCTAAAGGCAGGGGATTCTAGTATCATCAACAAATGCCGGATTGCTCCGGGCTTACTTCGTCTCCTCTATGAGTCGATGCCCCAACTCGGTGGATATTTATTGCCGCATTCCTGTCCCTGTCATGGTGTACTCCACACTCTGGACAGTCCCACTCTCGGATACGTAAATCTTTCAGCTCAGGATTCTTATAACCGCAGTTATTACATATCTGGCTAGACGCATACCACCGGTCTATTAATACTATCTGCGTACCGAATTTCTGTGCTTCATACTCCAATATCTTCACAAACTCACAGAAGCCAAGACTATGTACTTTTCGGCCGTGTTTGCGTGCCATCCACTTCATGTTTAGCGTCTCCAAGCTGATTAATGCATATTCTTCACACAATTTCCTCGCCAGCTTGAAGTGAAAATCTTTGCGTTCGTTCTCCATTTTCCGGTACGCCCGCGCTAATTCAAGCCTTGCTCGTTCTCGGTTATGTGAGCCTTTCTGCTTATGGAATAGTTTGCGGCATTTGGTCTTGATACGTTTCGCGTTAAGCATAAAGAAATCAGGTGAAGCTATATCATGTCCGTCTGAACCTGTGAGAAATTGTTTCAGCCCAAAATCAAAGCCGACGCTTTTACCTGTTCGTGCTTTAACTGGTATTGACTGAACTTCACAGCACAGATACACGTATATATCTCCCACTGCATCTCGCTTTACCGTTACTGTCTTCACTTTACCCTCTATCTTACGGCTCTGAAAATATCCGTACCACTTCTTACCCAGCCTTATGCGTCCGCACTGTTCATCCAGCTTCCAACCCGACTGTTTTAGCGTGAAGGATTTATATCTTCGTACTGCCTTGAACTTTGGCGGGGAGGTCTTCACTTTGCGCTTCAGGTTTGTCCAGAACAAGTTGTAGGCTCGATCTATTCTCTCTGCTACATCCTGCACTGCCTGCGAACCTAACTTGCTCATATACGCAAATCTCTTAGTTCGCTTTAGCTTCGTCAGGTGTACCTTCAGACGGTTAGCATTAATATATTTGCCGAACAGCCGGTAATATCTTTTCTGTAGAGCAAGACAATGATTATAGATGAGGCCAGCAATATTAATCTGCCTCATCAATGCATTGTTATAGTCCGAGTTATAGAGTTTGAAGCGAAACGTTTTCATGACGGGAGAATTATAATATATTGTGCCTTATATCCACATAGCTGAAACTAGGGGTTTTACGCCATTCTTTGATAAAGAAAAGATTATGAAGGAGGTCAGGATTCATTAGCAGTAATGAGACAGTAAATCAGGTACGTGATGCGCTCGACATTGCGGACATCATAAGCGAACGCGTTAAGCTCCGCAGAACATCACGGGGCTACATGGGGTTATGTCCGTTCCATCAGGAAAACACCCCTTCATTTCACGTGTACTCAGACACGCAGAGCTATTACTGTTTCGGCTGCCACGAATCCGGAGACATCTTCACATACATCATGAAGACTGAAGGCCTCTCGTTCCCTGAAGCACTCGGCGTTCTTGCTGACAGGGCGGGAATAAAGCTCGAGGCATATCACCGTGAAGAAGCCGACATCTCGTCAGTGCTTGAGCTTGCAGAAAAATTCTTCACCGGCAGCATGAAGGGCAATGCAGGAGGCGCAGCGAGAGCCTACATGTCGCGCAGAAAATTCACTCCTGAAGACTTGGCGCGTTACTCCCTAGGCTACAGCCCCAACGCATGGGACAGCCTCACTCTCTACCTCAGGAGCAAAGGCATTCCCGACAAAGCTATTCTCGACGCGGGACTCGCTCTCGAAGGCAAGTACGGACTCTACGACCGCTTCAGGGGCAGAGTTATTTTCCCCATACGCGACATCACTGGGAAAGTAATTGCGTTCGGAGGACGAATTATTGACGGCGACGGAGTGAAGTACATCAACAGCCCCGAAGGCCCGCTGTACCGCAAACGCAGGAATCTCTACATGCTCGACGCAGCAAGAAAAGCCATCAGGGAGAAAGGCCGCTCGATTCTCGTTGAGGGCTACATGGATGCTCTCCGGCTTCACAAGTCCGGCTTCACTGAGACTGTCGCTTCACTCGGAACGTCCCTCACTCCCGAACAGGCAGGACTCCTCTCGCGTTACGCTGATACATGCTTCATCTGCTACGACTCCGACTCGGCGGGCCAGGAAGCCACCATCAAGGGAATGTACACTCTCGCAGAACACGGACTCCGAGTCCACGTCGTACACCTACCTCGCGGAAAAGACCCCGACGAGTTCCTGAGCAGCTACCCTCCCGAGAAGTTCGAGGCATTGTTACGTTCGGCCAAGCCCCTAATCATGATGCATGTAGATTCTCTGAGGCCTGCACTTCAGAACTGGAAGACAAGACGCACGGCATTAAACGCACTGTTTGAGGGACTCTCGAGGCTGCCTCTCGACGACGTGCTCCAGTACATGGGGAGTATCTGTGAGGCTGCAGCTATGACTCCTGAAGTTGTGAAGAGTTATTTGCTCAAAGACTCACAGCCTGTTTCAGCAGACAGGGAGAAAATCCCTGATGCTCCCGTCATGAAGCATAATGATGAACTCGAAGCGGGAATGTGCGCTCTGCTCTGGAGGAGTCCCGAATGCAGGGGAAGCCTGAGCCTTGATGAAGCGATGAGCATTCTCGGGAACGAGTCTGCACGTGAGACGGCAGCAGCAGCTCTTACGGAGAACACGGAAGGCCTCGAGGAGTTATGGCTGACAGCAGGAGAGACGGAGAAGACGGGTTTGCTGAGGCTCGGGGAGAATTTCTGCGCTCAGATGGGCTGCAGCTCTGATTCTGAACGTTTCGTGAAGATATACTGCGCACTGAAAAGCGGGAGCATTGAGAGACGTATTGCCGAGATAAAGTCAATGCCCCCTGATAAACAGAATGCTGATGAATTATTCGCTCTCTACGCTCAAAGAGGACTCTACAACCGATGACACCCTGAAGAACCGGACTGGCTGTTCAGACTTTACGACTGCATCTCTGAGGTTGTCGCTCACCAGAATCTCCGGCTTTCCGTCAGCACTTTCACGGATGAATATTGCCCCCGGCATGGGAGAGAGTCTCCCGAGAATCTTGGCCGACTCGTCGAAGCCCGCAATCATGAACGCCGTAGCGAGTCCGTCAGCGAGCGATCCGTCCGGAGTAACGAGAGTAACACTGAGCACATCACTCATCACAGATTCGCCGGTCTTGGGGTCAAAGAAGTGCGAGTATCTTTTGCCGTCAACTACCTTGAAGCGTTCGTAGCCTCCTGAAGTAACGACCGCGCAGTCATTCACGCTCAATGCAAGCACAGCATTTCCGTACGGATCGAGCGGGTTGCGCACACCGATTTTCCAGTTATCGCCGTCTGGTTTCTTCCCAACAACGTAGATGTTCCCGCCTAAGTCTATCAGCCCGGACTTCACGCCCCTGTTCGTGAAGAGTTGTGCTAACTTGTAAGATGCGTAACCTTTAGCTATGCCCCCCAAGTCGATAACGCAGCCCTTCTCACGCAGAAAAATAGCATCATCCAAAATCACGAGATTATCAATGCTTGTGAGAGCTAATGCAGACTCCAAGTCTTCATGTGAAGGTATAGTGTTGTCCGCACGGTTAATCTTCCATAATCTGGTTACTGCACCGATGAGTGGGTTGAAGACTCCTCCTGTTGCCTCATAGAGCCTCACCGAGTCCCTGACTGCCTCAGCGACAGAGGCCGGAACGCTGACCATCTCACTGCCCGCCAGAGAATTTACGCGCGATATATCAGAAGAAGGGTTATACATTGAGAGCTGATTATCGAGTTCTGCGAGAAGAGAATATGCGTCGTCAATGAGCTTGTCATCTTTTGTGTAAGCTGTCATGCGAATCAGAGTGTTCATTGCGTAGCCGCTGCGTGTAACTTCGGGGACTGGAGCGACAGCCCAAGAGAATACACCTGCGAGAATGAGTAAAGCTGCGACAAAGTATTTGCGTTTCATGAAATTATCACCTCATGAGTATTATATAATTTACGCAATCAAAATCATCAAGGAGTCGTGAAAAATGGCGTATTACATCGGCGTAGATATAGGAGGTACGAACCTCAAGGCAGGAGTAGTTGACGGTCAGGGGCAGATCATCAGCGAGTCATCAGTCCCCACAGGAGCAGACAGGCCGCAGGATGTAGTGTTGAGCGACATTCTGGGAGCAGTGATGACCTCGATAGCCGGAGCAGGAATCAGCGTTAAAGATGTCCGGGCTGCAGGCATGGGATCACCCGGAATGATTGACACGGAGAAGGGAATAGTCATCTACAACAACAATCTCGGCTGGAATGACTTCCACATCGGCGAAAAGATGAGTACTGCACTCGGAATCCCTGCACGTCTCGAGAATGACGCTGACGCTGCAGCACTCGGTGAAGTAGTTGCGGGCTGTGCGAAGGGAGCGAAGAGCGCAATGATTATCACGCTCGGCACAGGAGTCGGCTCGGGCTACGTGATCGACGAGAAGATATTCCGGGGCTGTGAGTTCGGGCACATGGTGATAGCTTACGGCGGGAGAAAATGTACATGCGGAAGGCACGGCTGCTTTGAGGCTTACTGTTCAGCGACGGGGTTAATCAACATGACGAAGGAAGCGATCGCCGAGCACCCTATGAGCACGCTTGCGGAAATCGCGAAGACTGAGGGAGTAGTAAGCGGGCACACGGTGTTTGTCGCAGCAGAGCAGGGAGATGCGATAGCCGAGAACATCATTGACGAATACACGGGCTATCTTGCGTGCGGACTGGCTAACCTGATTAACGGATTACAGCCTGAAGTTATCGGTGTCGGCGGAGGAATAGGCAAGCAGGGAGAAAGATTGCTAGTGCCTCTGCGTGAGAAAGTGGAGCGGGAAATCTACAAGGGGCTTCCTATGCCCAAGATAGTTAGCTGTACATTAGGCTATAAGGCGGGATTAATCGGAGCAGCTATGTCTGTGCGAGACCTGTAGACATGAAGAAGGGGGAACTATTCATCACAGCTCCCCCGCAAACTCTTACGCTATCAATGCAATTGCTACATCGTTCACGTTAGTACCAGTCGGGCCAGTCATCAATAACGCATCAGCCTTTTTGAGGGCATTATACGCATCGTTATTCTTCAGCACTTCCGCAATGCTGACACCCTGAGCTTTGAGCTTGGCCTCAGTTGAGCCGTCAACAATTCCTCCTGCAGCATCCGTCGGGCCGTCAGTGCCATCACTTCCCAGAGAAGCAATCACCACGTCATCAAGCCCTGCAATTCCGACAGCCGCCGACAAAGCGAGTTCCTGATTCCTTCCGCCGAGGCCTTTTCCTGTGAGGTGCACGACAGTTTCACCGCCCGCGATTATTGCGCACGGAGCATTAACGGGACGGCCAGAGGTCTTCACTTCACGCGCGACACCGGCCAAGAATGACCCTGCTTCTCTTGCCTCACACGTCAGCGTAGTCGTCAGAACTAACGGTGTGTAGCCCTTGCTCCTAGCGATCTCGCTCGCTGCCTGGCACAGTGCCGTAACGCTCCCCGTGATTGTCGCCGTAACGTTGCCGAGCGTTTTCGGAGTCTCCTGAGCAAGAATCTTCATGAGTTCGGGCTTCACCTTGAGGCCGTATTTCTTGACGATGGCGAGAGCTTCCTCGCTCGTGGACATGTCGGGAGCTGCCGGGCCTGATGCGATGCTGTCGAGTCTGTCGCCTAACACATCACTCAGCACAACCATGAACACATGAGCCGGAGCGCATAACTGAGCGAATCTTCCGCCCTTGACGCTGGATAAGTGCTTACGGATGGTGTTTATCTCGACGATGTCCGCACCGCAGGCCAAGAGCTGACTCGTGATGTCCTGCATGTCTGCGAGAGTTACTCCCTCGACGGGAAGCTCGAACAGTGCCGATCCGCCTCCGCTCACGAGGAATAACACTGTGTCGTCGGGAGAGAGTCCCTTGACGTGCTGAAGTAGTGCCTTTGTGCCTTTGAGGGTGTTTTCGTCGAGTACGGGATGTCCTGCCTCGTAGATTTCGAGTCCGGGAATATCGCCCATAGAGTGATCATACTTAGTTACGACAGCACCGGCGATTCCTGAGCCGAGAATATCGCTTGCTGCTTTGGCCATTCTCCACGCTGCTTTGCCGATTGAGGCGACGATGATTTTTCCTTTGCCCTTGCGTGAGGTGAAGGCGGGGTTAGTGAGGGCTTCCCTGACTGCTGACTCCGGCAGTACGGCTTTGATTGCGTCATCGATAATTGCTCGCATGTCCTGCATAAGTTCCGGCATGATAGATTCCTCCGTTAATGTGATTAGTTTGGGATGGGGTAATTAT
Source organism: Synergistaceae bacterium (assembly GCA_017445405.1). Classification (GTDB taxonomy): domain Bacteria; phylum Synergistota; class Synergistia; order Synergistales; family Aminobacteriaceae; genus JAFUXM01. The sequence continues at coordinate 7,779 of JAFSUD010000071.1, read as the reverse complement.
ATCTCACATTACACTAACTATTGCTTCATTGCTTGATCGTAACATTTCAGAGTCTCTCGTGCTGCCTTCTCCCAGCTGAAGAACTTTAGACGCTCAAGTCCTCTGACCTTTAGGCTGTTGCGTAAATTCTCACTGCCAAGTACATTAAGAATCTTTGCAGCCATATCATCAGCATCGAACGGATCAAAATACTCTGCTGCATTTCCAGCAACTTCAGGGAACACAGTAGCATGTGAACACACAAGCGGACACCTGCACGCAAATGCTTCAAGCACAGGAAGCCCAAAACCTTCATACTCTGATGGGAACACGAAACACAGAGCATTCATGTATGCATCGATTAGTTCATCATCAGTCAGTCCGCCCTGAAATACTCTGGCCTCCAAGCCATCAATAGCAGCACGCTCCTCTTTAGTAAAAGCTCCTCCGCCGGCACAGAATAAGCATAAATCTTTATGTACACTCATTACCCCTTTCATGGCCTCGAAAAAACGCGCGAAGTTCTTGTAGAGTCTCCTGTTTCCTACGAACAATACGTAATCTCTGCCGTCCATAATCGTAAATCTTCGTGATGATTCAGGCTGAGGCTGCATCATAGTTCCTCTGTATATCACAGACACTCTTTCAGGTTCTATGTCAGGATAAAATCTCAGCATATCTCGCTTCGTATACTCAGATACTGATATGATTCTGTCAGCTTCATGCAAGGTCTTCTTTTTGTCAGAGGCCAGCTTCTTGGTCCAGCGGTACATGGGATACATTTCGGGTATCATGTCGTGAACGTCGAGAATAATTTTTGCTTTCCTGCCGTATGACATGTTGTAGTACGTAGGGTGAATAATATCGTAATGCTTTCTTCGGACATCAACGGAAGCCCTGACCTTATTTAACAACGAGGAGGCGCGCCGTTCGAGACCACGAACTAATCTGCCATGATCAGACATATCGACTATGCCTAATTCTTCAGCAAAATAATAATTGTGATTACGTACACAACTCACATCACATTCAACGCCTAATTTTCTGAGTCTTGGGATAAGTTCGAAGAAGTAACGAGAAATCCCGCCGTACTTCTGTCCAACTAATATTTGGTAGTCGTAGTAAACAGATAAAGAAATGCTGTCTTGTCTTGTCTTGTCTTGTCAATTATGGACGTAAAATCCATTTTGTCAAGCTCCTTTCTGCTGATTGTGTTAGGAATTATAACACATACAGAAATTTTCCCCCACGCTTTCACGCAGGGGATAGTACCTCTCACACAATGTACTTCTTGAGAACGGGCACATGATTCAGAATGCCGGATATAGTGAATGACAGCATGAAGACTACTGCAGCAGCAACCGGCACAGAGAACACAGGGCAGAATGTCAGAGAGTGCAGGCCAAGTTTCCGGATGAGCTGAATCACTGCATCATGAACAAGATATGCCCCAAAGCTGTATTGCGATAATTTCCTGATAATCACGCTCTCACGGTTAAAATGCATCCTGAAGAATACGAACACTGCAACGCTCTCGCACATAACATTCACAGTTTGATTCTTGTAGAACATCTCCGTAGCCTCATTCATGTACACTGACGCAAACGATGACATCAGGACTGTAAAGCTCACTCCTAATACACCGGCCAAGTAGATTACGCGCTCAAGTTTTGGGGAGATATTCATTCTGTCTAGGACATAGCCCAGCAGAAAATAGCCCGTGTAGCCAGCAACAAACTCCATGTGAAAGCCAGCAACATACTTTTCTGCGAACGTGCCGTATTTCTCAGAGAAAACGGAAATAATGTTTGCGCATTCAGGAAGAGTGAACGTGAAGATTAATGCGAGCACAAGATAGTATTTCGTGAGCTTCTCTGATTCTGCAATCTTTCTCAAGAACGGCACAATCATATACAGCCCCGTAATCATGAACAAGAACCACAGGTGATAATGTCCCCTAATGAAGTGAGCACATGCTTTCAGGAGGTCGCCGGTCTTCACATAATCCTTCATTGCATACACGAACGACCAGAAGATTAATGCGATAAGTATTCTCGGAATGTATTTAGTGTAGAGCTTGCTTACGGGAATCTCTTTGCGGGGGTAAAGGAATAACGCACCGCTGATCATCACGAACACGGGGACACCGCATCTTACGAGAGCGTCCCAGAAGTTAAGTGCCTGCCATGAGAACGAGTTTACGTCTGTGGCGTACCAGTTCCCTGCTGCGACGTGGAGAGTCATTACTGCGAGACATGCTGCCACCCGCAAAAAGTCAAAATAGTGCTTCCTGACTCCTGACTCCTGACTCCTATTATGTTATTCATGTTTTGTCAACCGCCTTCTATATTAAAAATATTATCCCCCATTCTTCAGCAAGAACAGGGGGACATATCATTTAAGCCTGAACGCTGAAACCTGCTGCCTCTTCATCTGCAGCCCGCCTCTCTTGGGCTTCCTTGTCCGCTGCAAGTTTGCCGACCATGCTGTCATAGAGCATCTTCCAGAGTCCTGCTCCTCCGGACTGCCCCACGAGGTCATCACTCGCCATTTCGAGCGACAATTCCTCCATCTGCTTATACGGCCTCTCCTTGTCTGCTCCGCTGATAGACATTGCAGAGGTGCGCATATCCTTCCAGAGTTTCGCCCATAATATGCTCTCGAACTGCTGGCACGATTCCTTGAGCTGCTTTGCTTCCTCCGTCTCGTGTATCTCCGGCGGAACTTCCCGGACTATCCTTGATCTGCTTATGCCGTTAATCATCTCTCGCTCCTCCTTCACAAATTTGCTCTATTGCTTCCTTAGCGGCCTCAACATCTCCGCAGTCTATCACGCATGAATCTTCACGCTGTATCGTCTCGGGGGCTCCTCCTGTGCGGTAAGTTATCACAGGTGTACCGCAGGCCTCAGCCTCAAGATTCACTGTGGGGTAATTATCTTCATACGTAGGATTGAAGAATACATCAGCAGCCGTGTAAATCTCTGCTAATTCCTTCTGGTTGCTCGTGCGGTCTATATGAATAATATTGTCTGGCAGCTTGTCATGTTTAAGTCCGACAAGAACTATCACAAACTTTTCAGGATTCAGAATCTCAAACAGCCTCACAAAATCTCCCAGACCTTTTCTCGGCTCCCACCTGTTAGCCACACCAAGCACTATTTTCTTCCCGGCAAGTCCGTACCTCTCGCGGAAATCACTTGCTGAAGGCCTGAAGATATTTCTGTCTATCTCGTTGTGCCTGACCTCGCACGGATATTCCTTCAGAAAACTCTGCGACACCAAATCCGCAAGCCACTGCGACGGTGTTATCAGGGTCATATCTTTCACGCCGGTGAAGAGCCTGCGTTTGTCATCATAATTTCTGAAGCTGTTATCAACAAAACTTGCGGGGTATGCATGTCTCTGCGGGCAGTGTTCGCAGTGAGTCCTCCACTTCTCGCACTTCGCAAACGTAAAGAATCCGCAGTGTCCTGTGAACGCCCAGCAGTCATGAAGTGTCCACATCACCTTCATGCTTGGCCGGGACTTTATCCACGTGAAAAGCATCTCAATGTTGATGTAGTAGCCGTGAATGTTGTGAAGCCACAGCAAGTCAGGGTTATACTCATCAGCCCAAAACAGAAAGCGTCTCGTTGCCCCACGCGAAAAGAATCCGTTCCTGTCAGTCAAGCGTGTAAGTAGAGCATGGCAGTAAACGCCTAGTGTCGACCCTATCCTCACAGCATATTTCTTGTAATTTTCAGGGACATCATCTCTGCCATAAGCTATCTTTACTTCATGACCCTGACGTTCATACTCTTCTGCCTGAGCTGCTGCAATTTTGCCATGACTTCCACGTCCGCACTGGACATTGATAAACAGTACACGCATAGCACTACATCGCCACAAGCTCCCCGTGCAGTGCTCCCGCGCGGTTAATTGCCTGCAGTATCTCGATAATGTCTCTCGGCCTCGCTCCCAACGAGTTAAGCACCCTCACAAGATCCCTAACTGTCGTAGTCGCAGGCATCGCAATTAACGATCCGCCTTCCTCGTCAGCAGTAATGTCCGTCCTCGTCGTTATCGCCGTAACTCCCTGCGTCATGCTCTCGGGCTGAACCACTGTCGGAGTCTCTCCCACAGTAACAACCAGATTCCCGTGAGCCACTCCGACGGAGCTAATCTTGACGTTTCCGCCGAGAACTACTGTGCCGGTGCGTTCGTTGATGGTAACTTTCGCGCTCGTGTCTGGCTCGATCTCGAGATTCCCGACGTTCGCGAGAAATGCTGCAGGTGCCTGCAGGTACGGGCCGGGAAGGTTGATGTCGACTCGTCCTGCATCCGGAGCATAGGCCACCACACCGTACACTTCATTGATTGCGTCAGCGATTCTCTGAGCCGTCGTGAAGTCCGGAGTCCTGAGAAGCAATGCAGTCTGCCCGCCCATCGTGTAATCTGTCGGAACTTCACGCTCAACGATTGCTCCGTTCGGGACCCGCCCTGCTGTCGGGACATTCTGAACCCGTGATGCTCCTCCTCCCTGAGCACTGCCTCCGCCGACCATCACAGGCCCCTGCGCAACTGCGTAGACTTTCCCGTCTGCTGCCCTGAGCGGTGCCTGAATCAGAGTCCCTCCCTGAAGACTCGAGGCATTCCCCATTGTTGCGACGTTCACGTCAATGTTCTGGCCCGAGCGCACGTAAGGAGGCAGCGTCGCCGTGAGCGAGACGACCGCAATGTTGCGTGTACGGACTGACCTTGCGTCGAGAGTTACGCCGAAATTACGCATCATGTTGCGCATCATCTGAACCGCCATCTGCGAGTTGTCGCCTGTACCGTTGAGACCGGTAACGAGGCCTATACCTGTGAGCTGGTTGCTGCGTGCTCCCTCTACGTCGGTGATGTCCTTTATGCGAACGGAGGGATTGACGCGCGAGAAGTCCATATCCTGAAGGTTGACGGCCGCAAAAATCTTCCCGCAAAATATTAATACACACGCTGTTACACAAATAATCTTCTTCATGATTTAGAACACCGTCTGCAATATCTGAGTTATGACTCCGGGTTTCTGGGTACGCGAAAGAATCCCTCTGCCCTTCACTGCTATTTCTGCATTCGCGATAAGCCGGCTGTTAATCTGGTTGTCTGCGTTGACATCCTGAGGCCTGATTACTCCGGCTAACTGAATCTGCAGAATCTCGTCGCTCGTCCGTACATCGCGTGTACCCTCAATCACGAGATTTCCGTTCGGGAGGACTTCTGTAACGAGGCACGCAAGAGTAGTAGTTGCGCTGTGAGTGCGTTCAACCGAGCCGTCTCCTGTTGCAGAGTTCGCAGTCGTGAACGTCAAGCCCCTGATGAACTTCAGAATCCCCGTGCCGTCCGCTCCGTTGTTGATATTGTTGTTGCTGGTCTTAGTTACTCCCATTGTCGCCTCGTCGCTCGCGTCAGTCTGTTCGTCGACCATCACCGTAATGATGTCCCCGACTCGTCCCGGCCTTGCATCTGCGAACCAGTTAGTGTTGTCGTTCCATAGCGATCCGGCAAAGGCACTCCCTGCCCACACTAACAGCATGACCGCACACATTAATCTTCTACGCATAATTTTTCCTCCTTACTCTACGTGAACTTCTACTGTGTTCTCGTCAATGATTCTTGCCCTCAGAGTTACGCGCTTGTCGTCTGCTCTGCGAACCTTCACCCAGTCTCCGGGCCTGCCGTCCTCTAAGAGTATTCCGTCTGCAGTTACCCGGATTCCTCCTAGCCTCGCAACTATCTTTACCTGCCGTCCGCGCTTGAGCATGTTCGAGCTTGTGAGATCCCGAAGCAGTATAGGTTCTCCCTGCTTGATGTTCTTGTTTGCCGTGAAGCCTGTGATCTCTCCGGGAGTCGAGGCGTACATTCCCGGACGGGTAATCTTCATCTGGCGCGAGATAAGCTGTCCCGCTGTTATCCTGTCTCCGCGCTTGATGTTCCGTGAAGCTATCATGACATTCTGAAGCCATGTCAGCCTCACGTTGAGTGCCCGGACTCTTCCGTCGTCATCCTGAAATCTGAGAGTTACTGCAGAACTTCCGGGAACTATGCTCGCGGGGTCTATGAGTCTGCCGTCGGGTACGGGAGAACTCGCGCTGACCTCTACGCTGCCCTCCCATGACGCAAGAGACTTGATGACGGGAGCGAGACTCGAGGGAGTCCTGAGTTCACGAGGCTCTGTAAAGTTGCCCTCATAGGCCGGAGCTTCTATGCGGACGAACTGGGGCATGTGCAGCTCGATCCGTGCATCACTCGCATCACTGTTCTGAATGGCCCGCAAGACTTCATTGCGTGAGAGCCGTCCTCTGTCAGCAAACACCTGAACATCTGCCAGAGCCTTTCTTGTCCTGTTATTGCCTCCTGAGATTCTGGCGACTTGGCCGAGAGTGAAGCTGTCTCCCTGCACGTAGACGACTTCAGGAATCTCAATGCGTATATTCTGGGCAGCGTCAGATATTCCTGCATAGCAAAACAGGAGCATCAATGCGAGACACTCCTGCCGTAAAAATCTTGTCATGGCATTAACGTTTGAGGCCGTTAGCTATTCTCAGCAAGTCGTCGGCTGTCTGGATACCCTTAGAGTTGGCCTCGTAAGCTCTCTGAGCAACAATCATTTCGACCATTTCCTCGACCACCTGAACATTCGACATCTCGATAACGTTCTGCCTGACTTGGGGCATTCCGTCCTCGCCGGGAGTTCCGGTGATGGGTTCTCCGCTCGCTGGTGTCTCGACAAACATTCTGTCTCCGATTGCACGAAGCCCGGAAGGGTTGATGAAGCGGGCTAACTCTATCTGCCCGAGTTCCTGAAGTTCGACTTCTCCGGCGATTCTGACGCTCACGACTCCAGTGGGCGATAGCTGAATCTCCTGCGCGTTGTTGGGGATAGTGATTGCAGGCTCGAGAAGGTAGCCGTCCTCATTAACTATCTGGCCTTCGTTGTCTATCTGCCAGGAGCCGCCTCTCGTGTAACCTATCTGGCCGTCACCTAACGTAACCTGAAAATATCCGTTGTCATCAATGATTGCCCAGTCGAGAGGGCCGTCTGTTATCTGGAAATTTCCCTGCACCATGAAGCTCGGAGTCGCTGTTACTCGTGTGCCTAAGCCTACCTGAACTCCTGTAGGTACAACACTTCCTCCCTCGATAGGTGCTCCGGGTTCTCTGTAAATCTGGTACATCAAGTCCTCAAAGTCTGCGCGTCTCTTCTTGTAGCCCTGTGTGTTGACGTTAGCCAAGTTGTGGGTAACTACGTCAAGGTGAGTTTGCTGGGCTATCATTCCTGATGCGCTGGTCCATAATGAACGTAACATGATTATTCTTCACTCCTTTGTGTGTATGTTTTGCGGGATGGCGGGCGTTCCGCGCAAGCGGCGGTAGTGGACTGTTGACAGTGAAGGTGTACCAAGCTGGCAACATATCTTCTCGCTGCCATCCACTGAATGCTGAGTCGTCATCTTATCGTGAGCATTAAGGCTAGACATTTCCCGGTGTTCACAGAGTCTCGCCATCCTCCGCTGAATGCTGGCTCGTCATCTCGTAGTGAGTCATTAACGCCTTCAACGCTCCCCGGTGTTCACAGAATCTCGCTACCCTCTGCTGAATGCTGAGTCGTCATCTCGTCGTGAGTCATTAACGCCTTCAACGCTCCCCGGTGTTCACAGAGTCTCGCCATCCTCCGCTGAATGCTGGCTCGTCATCTCGTAGTGAGTCATTAACGCCTTCAACGCTCCCCGCTGTTCACAGAATCTCGCTATCCTCTGCTGAATGCTGGCTCGTCATC
>JAFSUD010000070.1 GCA_017445405.1 Synergistaceae bacterium | reverse complement strand
TGCTCTCTGACGACACCAGCGCAAGGCTCACGGGGTCAATGACTCTGCTCGGAAGCGACGCGGCTAAAGCAGATGTCGATGTGGTTCTCAATAAACTTGCCAGCACTGCACCAACAATAGATATCAATGCTGCGCTTAATGGCGAGTGGCAGACAAAATTGATCTTTACAGATAGCGACATGCCCATAGCTGGGGTCGGAGGCGGCTATCTCTTCCACGACGGAAATATCTGGCCGATAACCTCAACATTCATTAGCATGACGTTTAGCGATACGAGCACACAGGCGGGCACTACGACGCTGGTGGGATTAAGTGTTCAGGCAACAGATTCCTCAAACGATACTAAATACGAGGCTGCGCACAGTATGATAGATCATTGGAGCTTCAACCTTACTCACATGTTTGGAAATGTGTACATTCTCTCAAATGCTACTCCTGTCTTTACTCCTATCTTAATGGCAGTGATACTTGAGGACGAAAACAAGATGTCACTAATCAGTAGTGTGCACTTTACGTATGATGGTGCTGTTGAGGAAAATCGCGGAATGTTCAGCCTCGACAAGACAACGGCTATTGATACGTTTGACCTCAGAAACTATGTCGGGTCATCGTGGAATGCCCCTTCAAGTGTCTTGAATACGTACTTTGAGAGTGAGGAGGGCATTATGTTAGAATCAAGACTTGCGAGCTTTGATGTGTCATTCCCCTCCGCAGACATAGCGGATAAGAAAGTAACTCTCTCGATCAAAGGAGCTGTAGAGGATACTACAGGGATAGTTCCTGTTGACAAGCTTTCTACTACCCTGACTGTGGAGAATGCCGGCTATCACACTTGGTTCGGCAAGACAGCAACCGGTGATCTGTTCACGGTAACGATGATCAGCGACAGGCTGGCGGTGCTTACAGGAGATATAGGCTACACGAGCGAAGACTGGTACAATGCCGATTTCTTCGCTTTTATGTGGAGAGATAACGCAGAGTAACAACAATAACACTCCCCCTCACACAACAGGGGGAGTCTTCATTATCCGGCCTTAAAGTTATACACCGGCTTCATCACCTCGATAACCTCTACACTCTCAGCTATAACGTCAATAATATCATCAAGGCTCTTGTATGCCATAGGTGCCTCGTCCAGCGTCTCAGCACTAACCGAAGTCGTATACACCCCCTGCATCGCTGCCCTGTACTCCTCAAGACTCAGCTCCTCCTTCGCCCGGCTCCTCGACATCAGCCGTCCTGCTCCGTGAGGGGCTGAGTAGTTCCACTCCGCATTACCCTTCCCGCGAGCAAGTACCGAGCCGTCCCGCATATTTATCGGGATGAGCACGAGTTCTTCAGAGTGAGCTGCTATAGCTCCCTTCCGTAAAATCATCTCGTCAGTGTCTATGTAGTTGTGCACCGTGTGGAATGACTCACCGCCCGTCAAACCTGTACGCGACAACAGGACTTCCGCAATCTTCTCCCTGTTCCTGCGCGCAAACTCCTGGCAAATCTTTATGTCGTGAAGATAGTCATCAAGATACTCACCGTACACCCAGCAAAGGTCTTCAGGAATCTCACTGCTCTTGGCCTCCCATTGTAGAGCCTTTAACGCTGACTGAATCTCCGTGCGTCTGCCCTGCGCTTTGTACGTGGTGATGATTTCGTTGCGCTTGCGAAAATAGTCCTCCTTGCCCTGCGAAAGCTCGACCGCTAACTTATGGTAGTAACTCGCAACCTGCACACCTAAGTTCCGGCTTCCTGAGTGAATCACGAGGTAGTTAGTGCCGTCGTTCGCCCGGTCAATCTCGATGAAGTGATTTCCTCCGCCGAGTGTCCCTATACTCCGCTCAATCCTCCGAGAATCCTTCAGTTCCCTGTAGCACCTCAAGCTCAGAAGGTCAAAGCGTTCCTGCCTGCCCTCCCACACGTTCAACCCCGAAGGCACAAAGTGTGCTGCCTCGTCGAACGCAGCAAAGTCTATCGCATCACGGCCAAGTTTCACGGTGTACATTCCGCACCCGATGTCCACACCCACAATGTTCGGGACTGCCTTATCATGCACGGTCATAGTTGTACCGATCGTGCAGCCTGCTCCGGCGTGAACGTCAGGCATTACCCGAATCTTTGCTCCTTCCGTGAAGGGGTAATCACACATGCGGCGTATCTGCTCTACTGCTTCAGGCTCGATGATTTTTGCGTAACATATTGCTGTGCTGACTTTTCCGGCTATCTCCATGTTCTTCACCTCCATAAAATTAACGCCCCCCACATATTGCGGGAGGCAGTCTGCCTGAAGAGTATTCTATCAGTTGATGAGCAGTTGAGTTTAGCCCTTTACCCAGACTTCATCTATCCACAGCCACGCTTTCATTTTGTAGCCGTGTTCAGTCATGAACTGTCTCACAGGCTTTTCCTTGCGCTTGCCTTTGTTGTTCTCGATGCAGAAGCAGTCGATCTCAACACTTGAGAAATCGATTCCCTGCAGAACTTCAAGCTCTGCCCCCTCAACGTCAAGCGAGACAAAGTCAACATGCTTTATCCCGCGTTCAGAGAGTACATCTGCCAGACGCATCACGGGAACTTTGTAGCGTGTCTTGACCTTCCCGGAGCAATCCACATCATTCGTGAAACCAGACATGTAATGCGCGTCGTACTCGCAGAACTCTGCCTCACCAGTTGTGCTGCCGAGAGCTGCAGGCAGGCACTCAGTCTTTCTGGAGTCCTTCCACTTTGCGCGTTGTGCTGCTATCGGCTCAAAGGCTAGACCCGACCAGTCTCTATTCTTCTCGAAGAAGTAGGTGTTGTTGATAGCAACCGGGTCATTTCCGCCTATGTCGAGAAAGAGGCCTCCTGTTTTGCGGAAGAATATGAACTTGTCAAGGAAGTAGTCTTGATACAATTGGCTGTAATACTCTTCGCCGTCAATGACTCTTTCTCGTGTTGAGAATGCAGCCTTGTAGTCCAGAACGAACAAGCCGCTGAAACCAGTTGCAGCAGTTGAGTGCATGTGTTCGCGCATCAAAGATAGAGTCCTGTGTTCTGCCTTCTTGTACTGGATGTATCTCGTCATATTTGATGGAATGATTGATTTGATGAAGTGTCTGAGCTTTGCAGTTCTCATCAGAGTGAATGACTCCCTTCTATGGTTTGTCAGCACAAAAAAGCCCCGCCGTGAATCGTTCACAGCAGGGCAATTGTCCTCGATTGTTGTAGTTGTAAATGTAGTTGTAAAAGTGGGATTGTTTACGGTAAGTTACGAGACAGCATAAGTCGCCAAGCCAAGCCAAGCCAAGCCATTTTAGTGATAAAAGTTATGTTGTCAAGTGGGAATTTCATGCGAGTATTATAGCATGTTAGTGGTTCGTCTCCATGTAGTTCATCATTGCTGCAGCAGCTTTCTTCGCACCTTCCACAGCGTGAACTACCGTCTTTGCGCCCGTAACGACATCTCCCGCCGCGAACACTCCTGCTCGCGTCGTCATGTAGTTATCATCCACGATAAGAAGCCCGTTTTCTCCCGCAGTGAGTCCGCTGGTCGTCCGCACAAGTTTTCCGCGCGGAATCTGGCTGATCGCTATTATCGTTGAGTCCGCCTCAACCTGTATGCGTTCGTCCTCGTGGCCTATGATCTCGTCATTCTCACCGTAGATAGTTCTGCAGAACACCGGCCCCTTGTCGGTGATCTCCTGAATCTGCATACCTGTCTGAATCTCCGCTCCGTCTAGTTCAGCGTAGGCTACCTCGCTTGAACTCGCGGCTATCTCCTTGCCCATCGCGTAGAGCGTTACTTCTTTGCTGCCGTTGCGGAGGGCAGTGCGGGCTACATCCATTGCGGCATTACCCACGCCGATAACTGCGACTCTGTGCCCCAAGTGATGAGCTTTCGGGTTGGTCAGGTAGTTCATCGCGAAGTGAACATTTCCCAGCGACTCGCCCTTAATGCCGAGCGTTCTCGGTCTCTCTGCGCCAGTTCCCACGAAGATTGACGCGTATCCGTCCCTGAACAGGTCATCAATCATGAGGACACTTCCTATTGTTGCGTTAAGGCGGATCTGAATCCCCATCTCCTCAAGGCGGGCTTCGTAGCGGTCAAGCAGACTCTTCGGGAGTCTGAACTCAGGAATACCGTACTGCATAACTCCGCCTATCTTGCTCTTCCACTCGAAGATAGTTACAGGGTAGCCCTCCATCGTGAGGAGCACAGCGACAGTGATACCTGCTGGGCCTGCACCGATAACGGCGACTTTCTTGTCCTTGCGGTGTTCGGGAATGGAGACATGCATACGGTCTAGGTACATCTCGGATATGTAGTTCTCAATACTGGAGAAGTGTACGGGGCTGTCTTTGCGGCCTCTGATGCAGTGTCCGGCGCATTGCTTAGCGTGGTTGCAGACTTCGGAGCACACGGCGGACAGCGGATTATTCTTGAAGAGAATCTCTCCGGCTTCCATCAATTTATGCTGCTTAAAGAGCTGGATGATTTGCGGAATTGGTGTGTGAACCGGGCAGCCTTCCTGACACATGGGCTTCTTGCAGTTGAGGCAGCGTTCAGCTTCGGTAACTATGTGCAAAGGCATAGAGTTTTACCCCCTTAAAGTTAGTGTGTATATCA
>JAFSUD010000069.1 GCA_017445405.1 Synergistaceae bacterium | reverse complement strand
GCGTTTTTCCCGTGCGTATAATTCATTGTTCAATGACAGCCCCCAGTTCCATATCCACCGTGCTGCTCCTGCATTTTCCCAGAGTTTTCTGCTCTGTGCTTTGTTAGGAAATAGACGTATTGTTACTGCCTCGTATATCTGACTCACCTCCCTTAAGACTGTTTTACGCAATCTTAGCCGGGATGTCCGCAATGTCAAATATATCCTGCACCTTGCCTCCTTTCAAGCTAACAAAAAATTACTGTTTCTTCCTCCAGGCTACAGCCTCTATCTCAAGGCCGACACCCTTCGGCAAATCCTTAACCGCCACGAATGAGCGTGCAGGAGCTTCCTTGCTGAAGTACTGTGCATAGACTTCATTAATCGCCGCAAAGTTCGCAATGTCCGCAGCAAAAACCGTAGTCTTCACCACATCCGAAAGCGTGTATCCTGCCGCCTCAGCAATCGCCTTCAGGTTCTCGAGAGACTGTTTCGCCTGAGCCTGAATCTCTGCGGGGACGTTTCCTGTCGCCGGGTCAACAGGAATCTGACCGGAGATGTAGAGAAACTCTCCGGCCTGAATCGCCTGTGAATACGGCCCGATCGCTGCGGGAGCTTTGTCGGTAGAGACTACGCGCTTTACTCCTGCCTGCTCAAGAATGATTTCCGGGTCTGCAAATGCCATGATTACCTACTTCTTCCACATAGGAGAGTATCTCTTGAGGCCAGCATACTTCGCTGTGTCTCCAAGCTCTTCCTCGATCCTCATAAGCTGGTTGTACTTCGCGATTCTGTCGGTGCGTGCGATGCTTCCGGTCTTGATCTGTCCGGCTCTCGTAGCAACTGACAGGTCAGCAATGAACGAGTCCGCAGTCTCGCCCGAACGGTGGGACACTACTGCTGCATAGCCCGCATCGTTGGCCATCTGGATAACCTGCAGAGTCTCGCTCACTGTGCCGATCTGGTTCAGCTTCACGAGTACTGCGTTGGCGATCTTCTCGGTGATTCCGCGCTCCAGAATCTTGGGGTTGGTAACGAACAGGTCATCGCCGACGAGCTGAATCTTTCCGCCGAGTGCCGCAGTAAGTGCTGCCCAGCCTTCCCAGTCGTCCTCTGCGCAGCCGTCCTCGATGGAGATTAACGGGTAGTTGGCTACGAGGTCCTCATACATCTTCACAAGTTCTGCTGAAGTGTACTGTGCGCCTCCGCTCTTCGTGAACACGTACTTGTTGAGCTTCGTGTCAAAGAACTCAGATGATGCTACGTCGAGTGCGAAGCTGACATCATCGCCGGGCTTGTAGCCTGCCTTGTTGATGGCCTCCATGAGGAGATCGAGTGCCTCTCTGTTGTCCTTGAGGTTCGGTGCGAATCCGCCCTCATCGCCTACGCCGGTGGAGTAGCCTCTGCCCTTCACGCAGGACTTCAGCGCGTGATAGACCTCTGCGCCCATGCGTAACGCTTCCTTGAAGCTCGGTGCGTTGTGGGGGACGATCATGAACTCCTGGAAGTCTACGGTCGAGTCTGCGTGTGCTCCGCCGTTGATGACGTTCATCATAGGTGTCGGAAGGAGATACCCGCCGATTCCGCCGAGCCACTGGTAGAGTTCGACTCCGTGACTCTGAGCTGCTGCCCTTGCGTTGGCCATTGACACGCCGAGAATTGCGTTCGCGCCGAGCTTGGACTTGCCGTCTGTGCCGTCGAGGGCGATCATTGCGCGGTCGAGCGAGCCCTGATCGTCTGCATCCATGCCGAGAATCTCAGGGGCGATCTTCTCGTTGACGTTGTCGACTGCCTGCTGTGTGCCTTTTCCGCCGTAGCGGGCCTCTTTGTCGCGAAGCTCGAGTGCCTCATGAACGCCGGTTGATGCTCCGGAAGGTACTGCTGCACGACCGAGCGAGCCGTCCTCAAGGTATACGTCAACTTCAACGGTGGGGTTGCCTCTCGAGTCAAGAATCTCGCGGCCATGAACTCCGATAATTGATGCCATGAAAATTTTTCCTCCTGCTGCAAAATTTAGATATGCCTTATTATAAATGCTGAATGCGGAAAATTAAAACGGTTTTTCGTCGGGCTTTACTGGCCGTTCTTCGAGCTGTTCCCATGAAATAGTTTTAGGCCGTCTCAATATTGCCTCGTCTGCACAGGTTACTTTGACCTTCAGCACACGGTTGATGTAGGCTATCTCTATGATGTTTCCTTCACGCACTTCACTTGAGGGCTTGCATTCACGGCCTTCAAGACGTACTGCACCGAGAGCTATCATTTCTTGGGCGACTGTTCTGCGTTTGACGAGACGGGCGAGCTTGAGGAATTTATCGAGTCTCATAATTTATGCCTCCTGCTTCTGAAATACACCGCATTATTATATAGCCCTGTGCATGTTCATAAACTTGATGTTAGAATCATTGCCCTAATTTTTGAGAAAGCAGAGGCGGAATTTTCATGAAACTGAAATTTTTTGATGACGGCTTTATTACAGGTATGCTTGAAGACGATGAAGAAGAAAAACGCTACAAGATTTCATTCATAGGTGCTGAATACGAGAATGATAACCCTGAGCTTTTAGGAGTCAGCAGAATAACCGGCCTGGAGATTGAGTGTGAAGACAGGGATATTCCTGATGAGCTGCTCTATGAGGCCAAGACAGAATTATGGAATGATTTAGCTGACATTGAATATTTTGATGAAGACGGAAGCTCCAGACGAAGAGCACTTAATGATATTCGTAAACGTACCGGAGTTTCTGCAGATCTGATTGACATTAATTATTGATGCAGAGCTGAGAATTACAGATATTCAGCCGGGATTTCTCCAAGCATTACGGCGGAGTCCCGGCTTTATCATACTGTTTACTGTCTGCAGATTCCATCAAGCCACTCGAACAGCTCCGGCAGGTCATAGTTCCCATCATGCGGAACATTCCACACCGCAGCAACATCGGCATCACAGCCTTCTTGTCTGAGCTTCAGAGCAAGTATCGCAGGTATCGCTAACGATGTATCCCTGTCCTTCACGCCGTGCCTTATCCTCCAGTGCTTCGCAGTGTTCACTCCCTCTTTGCCGATAAAGTTCATCGGGTTCATGAGGTATATTTTCTCTGCATCCGCCATTTCGGGCTTCTCTGCTGTCGAATGCGTGAATGCATACTGGGAAAATGCTTGTCTCCGAACTCGTTGTTCTCAAAACTCTTCATGTTCAGAGAGTCGAACGCCGGAGCTGCCTTCATCCTCGTAGCCCACACCGCATATTCCTCAAGGTCAACGCCGGTAACCTTGCCGTCCTCAACTTCCAGCCACTCAAGCCCTAACACATTTTCTCCTGCGTCTAGTGCCTTCTGTGCTGCTGCAATGTACAGCCCCTCGATGAACTCTTTGAACGTTCCGTCGCCGAAATCATCAAGTTCATAGCCCTTCAGGTTAAGGCTGTTCAGGTACGCAGGGAACGCCTCCTTCAGTGCATCAGAGGCTGCCTTCATGTTCTCGTCCATCTCGCGCGCCGGCCCCATGTGGTAAGTGTTCACGCCGTTGAATATCCACTCATAGGCCATGTCTGCATTCTCAAGGTTAGTGATAGGGCAGTACACCACAGACGCGAAAATATCATCACGTTCATCTTCTGCTCCGATTGCCTCGAGGTAGGGTGCGTACTCCTTTGCGTTGCCGGTCGCGCCCAGCAGTGAGGATAATGCTCCTCCTGCGCTGAGGCCGTCAGAGATTATCTTCTCGGTGTCTCCGGCTGGGAGTCTGTCCTTGTTGTGTCGTACCCATCTCACGGCAGCTTTGTAGTCAACGATGAGTGCGGGAGCTTTGCCGTTCTCGAGGGTGCGTCCGCGAATCGCAGGAGTGATGACGACGTAACCCTTTGAGAGTGCGTAGAGAGCTACGTTTGGAGTTCCGTGACGTATGTCGTTCGCAGGAATGAACTGACGGCCGGGCATGTAGCCTCCGACTCCGTTGGGCATCATGATAGGTGCGGTCTTGGCCGTGTAGCCGTTGACTGTCCCTCCGCTAAGATACTCAATCGGAATGTAGATGTTGAGCTTCTGGTAGTCAGGCTCAATGGGATTCCTGACGTAGGGAATATCCAGCCACGACATGAAGGTTACGAGCTTGTCTCCGGCGAGCATAGTCTGGGAGACGCGGTTTCCGGGAGACATGGTGATAGAGTCTGCCGGGCCGAGAGCGAAATCTGCTGGCCACGCACAGGAACACACAGCCATCACAAATATTGCTGCACATAGTAACTTGGTACGCATATTAACAGCTCCTTGTTATGTGGGATAAATCAATTCTACCAGACAGAACAAACCGTATTTCTGCACACAAAAACGGGATGCCCCCTGCCTGAGCACCCCGCAAAGTGTTTCATGCGTCCTAGATTTTCACTCCGGCCTTCCTGAACACTGCAAGCACCGCATCAAGATCCTTGTAGCCTACTTCCTGCGCAACTACTTTCCCTGATGAGTCCCGGAACAGCAGCGTCGGTACATAGCGCACATTGTACTTCTTCGCAATGTCCGGATTGTCCTCAAGGTATATGTGCGATGTCTTTATCTGCCCGGAATACTTCGCGTTGATTTCCTTCATCACATTCTCCATCTGTGCACATGCAGGACAGGTCTTCGTCGAAAGCATAGTTACAGAAGGAAGAGCAGCCCAAGCACAAGAACTTACCATCATAACCAGCACCAAAGCCGACAATATTTTCACGCTGAACTTCATTGCAATACACTTCCTTATCGTTAAATTTTCGTGGGCATTGTACAAAACTTGAAGCAATAATCACAATCCCAAAGAATAACTAAATTTCTATGCGCTATAATTTCTTCACCTCATGAATATTAATTTACAGTTAAGGAGACTTTATGAAATGGAAGATAAGGGCAAAATTATCAGCACCTGCGACATTGACGAAAACCTCGCTCTCCAAATCTGGACACGCGGCAAAACTCCCAGACTCTCAATCTTCAACAAGGCCAAGAACTCCCGCAAGCTCATCCAGATTGCTTGGGTCGAGAAGCGCGACCGCACCCTCACCATCAACGGCAGACGGCGCGGACAAACTGAGACCTACACCGTGAGAGATTTTGAACCGGCAATCCAGAAAATACTCACTGAGTACGCAGCACGCACTAACTTCAAGCTGAAGTACTTCAAGCTCGTTGTAGACCTCGAGAAGGCAATTAACCGTCCGGAGATAGTTACCCGAGAAAGCGATTTTGCCCTCATGACGGAAGAGAAAAGAGCCTCCCTCTGGATCGCAGACTCTACCGGCGACGATAAAGGCATGGGAATATTTCTGCCGTTCTTCCCAATGAACGACGCAGAGACAGCAGCAGCTCCAGACGACAAGCTCGAGTTCAACGACATCAAGATGCGCGGCTATGAGGGCTTGGCCAAGACCGGAGTCCCTGCCGAACTCAAGAAGGCTAACCCCGAACGCTGGCAGAACGTTATCCGTGTTACTGCTGCAGCTATGCTCTTGGGCTTCTCTTACTGCGGAGCTGAAGGTACAGCTATGGCCGAATCAATCTGGAGCGAGGGCGAAAAGAAAGCTCCGACTCAGCTCGGCCAAGTCGCAATGAAGACTCCCGTCAAGAAATTATCCATCCATGACTCAGGCCTCCTCAGGCTCGGCCACAAGCTCACAGCATTCATCAGGCACTTCTACTACATTGACGAGGTGAAGATAAGTTACGTTGACGACAGCACGAAATTTCTTCAGGATGAGGGCTATGAACGCTCCCGCAGAGTCGACTTCAACACAGGGACTCTCGGCGATGTTCCATACAGAGTTACATTCCACGAGAATCCGAACACTGGCATGACGGCCTTCGGGTGCGCTCCGAGAATGCAGACTGCACGCCATAAGGGGGACATGCTGATAGTGATTCCGACGGAGACCTACAAACAGGCTCTCAAGAATGACACGATGGGCAACCCCGACGACTTCTACACGATTACGCGCCTTCTGTGGGCGAAACAGTTCAAGGCATGGTACGAGAACCTCAAGCCCTACGTTAAAGGCTTTGCAGGATTGGTGTAATCATGAAGAAAATTTTGTGCGCAATGCTGCTCCTGTGCGTGCTGTGCGGAGTCAGCGGGGCAGCGGGGCAGAGGAGACTCTCAATAGTCATCTTCCCGACCATCAACTCTACGGGACTCGAGATCTGGGAGAGCAAATATTACCCCTACAATGTGCTGGAGCAGAAAATGTCAGACTACCTCGAGGGACTCTACAAGCAGTCTCCGTTGATTGAGGCAAGAGTCCTCGACGAGGCAGCAATGAACCGCTGGCTTTCCGGTGCAAGAAGGGGCGACGATATGGCCGTCCAGCTCGAGATGTACTCCGCAGCACTCAAGAGCAGACATGTTGTCGGGACTGCTGACACAGGGAGAGTATCTCTCAGGCTCAGAGTCTACGATTCCCGGAGAGTGAGGGAGCTTGCAGTCAGGAACGTGCAGGGCAGCGACAGGAGATTTACCCTCGATTCTGACGAGGACGTTTACTGGTTTGACTCGGCAATCTCGGGACTCGGGATTCCGTTCGAGGGAGGACTCGACCTCTTCGGACTCACCAAGACGACCTACAAGGGGCAGAAGATGAGCCGTCTGACATGGCAGCAGTTCGAGAACACCTCGCACTGGCAGGCAATCAAGAACTCAATCTATCAGGCCTACAATGAATCAATGAATCAGGTTCGCAACGTCATACGCGCCAATGAACCGGATGCACAGCTCACAGCAAATGACAATTTCTCTGCGTCTTATGAGACAGTAGGCCGGATACTTGCTCCGACGGCGACATCGACACGGAAGCGCAGGGAGTACATTATTTCTCTGGGACGTTTTGCGAACGGTGCACTTGACGGCGTGAAGGTCGGTGAAGTCCTTGACGTTGTGAGGGCGGATACATACGTTACTGTTGTGCCGAGCGATCCTGTAGTAGTCCTGCCGAAAGTTATCGGGCGCGTGAAGGTTATCAAGGTCTATGATGACAACGCGATAGTGAGAGTCATCAAGGACAGCAAGAGCGAGCCAGTTACGCTGAAGGATATAGTTATCAAGCACACAAAGATTACAGGGAAGTGATAATTGATGAAGAGAATAATTTTGCTGTTACTAGCCGGAATGCTGATGATGTCTCCTGCGTTTGCTGCTGATGACGACAGCACGCCTTACATGCCCTACACGGAGACTCCCCAGCCCGCAAAGCCCGCTCCTGCACCTGCGAAGAAGCCGGCTCCGAAGAAGAAAGCTCCTGCAAAGAAGACTCCCGCAAAGAAGCAGACGGCCAAGAAAGCCGCGCCGAAAGCTCCTGCGAGGCCGTCATCACTTCAGCAGGGTATAGCATTAATGCAGGCAGAGAAGTATGAACAGGCCAAGCCGTATTTGCTGAAGGCTATTCAGGAGAACAGGAATGATCCCAACGCGTGGTACTGGTACGGAATGTATCACGAGAAGACGGGAGGGTTCTATCAGGCGCAGTATTTCTACTCTAAGGCCGTAACTCTTGACCCGGCATTTGAGCCGCTCTCACGAGTCGTGTATTACCCCGAAGATTCAGAGAAGACTCCACTCTGGGATCCGAAGCGTCCTGCGAGAGTCTACCCTGTCGAGGTCGCTAGCACAGGAGGAGTCTCTGGAGTACCTGCAAGCCTGCCCGGAAGATCTAGTTTTCCTGAAGCTCCGAACGATCCCGAGCTGCCTCATGTTCCCGTGTACACTCCTCCCGAACCGGGAAGTGCTCCGTTCGACGGCGACGCGTGGAATCCCGCAGTGTATGTTCCTCCGCGTCCTGAAGAGGTCAGCGATGAGGGCGCAATGTCCCCGCAATACGTTCCTCCTCAGCCTCAGAGCATCACCGCGCAGAATCCGCAGACTCAGCCTTCACCGCAGGTTATCGAGCTTCCGATGAGTCCGTATCCTGAAGGCACGCAGCCTCCGCAGCCTCAAGCAAGAGCGGGAAATGTAGTGCGTGCAGATAAGCCCGTCTATAATCCGCCCAACCCAGGCGAGAAAGCTCCGACTCCTCCGAAGCAGACTCCAGCTCCAAAGAAGCAGACTAAGACTCCCGCAAAGAGTCAGGTGAATGCTCCGCAGACAGGAAGTCAGAGGACGGCATCAGTTCCGAATAACAGAGTGGTGCGTCAGAGCACGAAGAAGACTGCAGCGAAGAAGCAGCCCGCCCCGGCCAAGACTCCGACTCCGACTCCGGCTCCGCAGAGAAGGCAGACTGCATCACGTGATGTGAGGCCTCAGACTCCGCAGACGACTCAGCCGTCGACGAGACAGCCGCAGACGAGACAGCGCACGCCCGAGCCGACTCCGAGAGTGCAGACTCCCGAGCCGGAGACTCAGCGTCAGCCTCAGACTCAGGAACAGAATTACATTCCGCCGTTCGGTCAGCAGACTCCAGATCCGGGAACGCTCCCGGAGAATCCGATTCCTCCTGTGGGTCAGGGCAGTCAATATTAGCGAGGTGATTATCCATGAAGAAAATGTTATTTACTGTCTTGGCCTTAGTTATAGGGATAAGTCCGTGTGCGTTTTCTGCGGAGAGAGCTATTCAGGTAACACAGCCCGCGTATCACAACATGAAGTTCTATGTGTATAAGCCCGTGAATGTTCCTAGAGAGTTTTACGTTACGTTTGACGGCTACCTCGTCTACAAGAACAGCAGAGGAGTCTGGAATTACGGCTCGGCAGAGAAAAGCGGAATTGCTAAGACAGATTACGTTGTGGGAGCAGTGATTCCGTCTGTCGTGAGGCTAAAGCCCTATAACGTCAGAATATCATCTGTCGCTCCGCTGCTAGGCACTGAGGCAGCAGAACCTTCGCCTTCTCCTTCGCCGTCTGCTCCTGAGCCTAAGTCTGCAAGGATTATCTACATGCCTCCTGCGTCAGGACTTGAGCTGTACAATCAGCCGACTTTGAGTCCGAATAATCCCGACTGGACGCAGAACTCTAACTTTATGGCGATAGGCAAGTGGCAGAACAGCATTGACCGCATAGGCGTAACAGACAGCCCGATAATGCCCGTTGCGTGGAAGGGAGATTATCCGGAAGTGATTTATGCGTGGACTGGCCTTCAGTGGAGGCAGCTTGACGCGAAGACTAATCACGCTTCAGCTTTGAGCACCCTGCGGAGAGGAATCTATGACCTCAAGAAGTATTCGCGGAAGGTGAAGATGGCTCGCTGGACAGATGACGATGTTCATGTTCTCTCCCAGTATTCCGTGATGTGGGGCTATCAGTGGATGGGGCTAATCTTTCTCGGGAGGAATTATTGATGCGCAAATTTTTGACGGCAATTATAGCTGTGATTATCTCTGCGGGCGCGTGCGGAGCTAAGGTTTACGTTACCGAGCCGCTGTTAGTTCCGCAGTCTCCTTATGCAGGAATGACATTTTACGTGTACAAGCCTTACAACATGCCGAAGGACTGGTACGTTACCCTTGACGGCTACCCCGTTCACAAGAACCCTGACGGAACATGGGTATATGGCACTGCAGAAGGCCCTAACCTCGTGCCGACTAATTACGTCGTCGGATCTGTCGTGCCCTCGATGGCCGGGATAACTAAGTGGATAAGCGACGTGCAGATCTCAGAACTCCGCAAGCTCCCGAACGCCGAGACTCTGGAGGTCAGGCAGAAAGGCTACACCCGCAATCAGATGGCGCAGGGCAAAAATTACTCTACCTACATTCCAGACTGGACGTTCAGCCCGACATTTATGGCCATAGGCAACTGGAAAGGGACTGTTGACAGAATAGGAGTGCTCAGTAATCCGCCGATGCCTGTTGCGTGGTCGGGCAATCATCCCAAAGTAGTTTACGCGTGGACGGGCAAAGGCTGGCATCAGGTGAACGTCGGGGAGTCGCGTTCTGTGAAGAGTGCGATACTTCATGATTACGCTGTGATGAAGAGAATGCTGCGTGAGTCCGGCTTCAAGTGGTACGCTCAGGATATGCCCATACTTGCACAGCAGACTAAAGCGTGGGGGTATTACTGGCTCGGCGAGATAACAATAACCCAATGATTTAGTGAACAGCGGTTACTAAAGCGTGGGGGTATTACTGGCTCGGCGAGATAACAATAACCCAGTAATCAGTGAACAACGGTTAGTGGTTAGCAGAATATTAATCACTAGCCGTTATTCTTAAGGCTGATATAATGCACTCATCCCATTATGAAGGAATGATTATCATGTGTGTATTATTAGCCTATGAAGCACCTGCAGACAGCCTCATTGTCAGACTAAGCACAGCATTCAGCAGAAATGATACTCTGGAAATTCACATACTCTTTCACGAGCTGATCTCCAACGCTTACAGGAATCATTATGCCTCCGGGAATCTGTGGCAAAACTACCTGACACACTTTATCTTAAGCAACGAAAATTTCTTCTCGCTGTACTGTGAACGAAGTGAAGCTCCACAAGGCTCGCTGAGAGATGTAGCACTTCACGACTTCGAAGCATTCATGCGGCTCTTTTCTCTCGACAATGAACACATGCACTACATAGACAACTTCACATGCAGCGGACAAAGCCTCTCCCAAGTGTGCGAGATAAGCAAGGCCATAGCAGAATCAGACTCCCCCCGAAAAATCTACGACATAGTAACGAACTTCTACAAGCGGCACGGCATAGGCAAACTGGCATTCAGCCGGGCATTCAGGTTTGACGGCCAGGAACTGCAGCCCGTTGAACATGTAGGTGATGTCCGGCTCTCTGACCTCGTGGGCTATGAGCAGCAGAAACAGGAACTCGTCGCCAACACTGAAGCGTTCGTGTCCGGGCGTCCTGCAAATAACGTTCTGCTTTACGGAGACGGAGGCACAGGGAAATCTACGAGCGTGAAGGCAATCCTGAACGAGTACGAATCGCGGGGCTTGAGGGTAATCGAGATCTACAAGCACCAGTTCAGGGACATTCTGAAGCTGACGGAGTCTCTCAGGGAACGCAACTACAAATTCATCATCTTCATTGACGATCTGTCGTTTGAGGAGGGAGAAGTTGAGTACAAGTATTTGAAGGCAGTGATTGAGGGAGGCATTGAGACGAGGCCGGATAACATACTCATCTATGCAACGTCTAACCGTAGGCACATAGTCCGCGAAGTCTGGAAGGACAGGGACGACATGGAGCACAAGGGAGACATTCACCGTTCTGACACTGTGGAGGAGAAATTGTCGCTTGCTTCACGGTTCGGTGTGGCGATTAACTACTCAAGTCCTGACAGGAAGATGTATCACGAGATAGTGCGGAGCTTGGCCAAGAATGCTGGGCTTGCTGTTGATGATGAGCTTATTGCGGGAGCTGACAGGTGGGAGATGCGGCACGGAGGCAAGACAGGACGTGCAGCGAGACAGTACGTAGATTACCTGTTAGGGAAAGCATGAGCCAGTTGTTGCTTGAGCTTGTGGATCTGCCGGAATACCGCTATGAATGCGCTGATGCTCTGGAGTTCTGCAGGAAGATTCCTGATAGCAGCGTGAAGCTCGTGATGACTTCTCCGCCCTACAACATCGGCAAGTCCTACGAGACACGAACAAGCATTCATGACTACATAGCGGGCTTTGAGGCGTTACTCTCTGAGCTGGTGAGAGTGCTCAAAGATGACGGCTCTGTCTGCTGGCAGGTAGGGAATTATGTAGATGACGGCGAAGTTTTTCCGCTCGACGTATATTTTTACCCGCTGTTCAAGTCTCTCGGCCTGAAGATGCGCAACAGAATCATATGGCACTTCGGGCACGGTCTGCACTGTTCGCGGAGATTCAGCGGACGCTATGAGGTCATAATGTGGTTCACGAAGTCTGACAGCTATACGTTCAACCTCGACGACGTGAGAGTCCCGTCCAAGTATCCCGGCAAGAAATACTTCAAGGGCTGCAAGAGAGGAGAACTCAGCGGCAACCCTAAGGGCAAGAATCCCGAAGACGTGTGGGAGATGACAGCAGAGCGGCTCATTGATGACTGGGAGGCTGAAGTGTGGGACATTCCGAACGTCAAGAACAATCACCCCGAGAAAGAGGAGCATCCCTGCCAGTTTCCGGTCGAGCTTGCGGAGAGGTGCGTGCTCGCGCTGACGGATAAGGGAGATTATGTGTTTGACCCGTTCGCAGGTGTGGGATCGAGTCTGATTGCTGCGCTGAAGAATGAGAGAGCTGCACTTGGCTGCGACAGGGTGAAAGATTACGTAGATATTGGGCTTGACAGGATAGCAAGGCTGAAGGCGGGAAGTCTCATCACGAGGCCGATATACCGGGAGATTTACGAGCCTGTGAAGAAGTAAGGTTAGCCGTGAAAAGACTATGACGGGAAGAATTTTGCTGTCTCCTGCAAAGCTCAATAAGTTATTCAAGCAGTACCGGTTATCCTGATAGGCATTGAGCCGTAACATATACTATAATTTCTGCAATAACCCAATTAACACAAAGGAGTGTATATTCATGTTCAAGAAAATATGCCTGTTCACATTAACTCTTGCTGTCATGCTCTCTGCATCAATAGCAGCAGCCTCACCCGCTCCTCCAGCAAAAGGCCAGTGGGCACTCCCGCTCGAGCCTACCCTCCCGTTCCACAAGAAGGCCGACATTAACTCTGACTTCGCAGACGTAACTATGCCTGATATGTGGCTCGCAGTCCCGAGCGCAGTCCGCGACTCCGACAACTACCTCTGGTACAAGGTAACCATTGACGGAGACACCGGCTGGCTTCCTCAGAACGGAGTACGCCTCAAGATGGGAGGCAAGAGCAAGTTAGCCGCAAAGCTCTACAACAACTACGTGAAGGCCAGACGCAAGATCATGAACAAGCCCGGCAACTGGACGAGCTACGAGGACGCAGGGCTGGTCAGCTACACGTCAGACGGCGGAGAGTTCCGTGTAATCAGGCGCAGAAACAGTGTCGAGGACGTATTCTTTACCACTGAGGACGCGAAAACCTGCAAAGAGTTCTTGGGCGTGAACCTCATCGGACTCCTTCAGCCCCAAGTGAGAAGGATTCTCGGCACTCCCACAATGCGCGAGACTCCTTCCGACGACAAAGACACAAACATTCTCTCGTTCGAGCTTGACGGCCGGAACATCACGCTCACCATCACAGAAATACGCGAGCCGGACAACGACGAGGGCAGAGTAATATCCGTGTCGTTCTACAGAGGCAGGACAGGAGAGCCGTTTTAGGCCGTGAACTTTGCGCTTACGCTGTGTCTCGCAGTCATGCTTGATGCAGTGCTCGGAGATCCGCAGAAATTCCCTCATCCTGTCGTCATGATAGGCAAGATGATAGATTTTTGGCACAAGAGATTATTCACAAGCTCCCGGCAGTTCATTCGGGGGCTTATTCTTTGCGCTGCTACTCTTCTCACAACTGCCCTCACTGTCTGGCTCGTGTTATGGCTCACGGGCTGCAGCATGTTTGTGAAAGTCTGCATGCTTTACGCTGCGTTAGCGTGGAGAGACCTCAAGGACGAGACCGCTCCGGTACTTGCGAGTCTTCTGCGTCATGACGTAGAGAGTGCGAGGGAGTCATTATCCCGAGTCGTCGGCAGGGACACGGAGAATCTGAATGAGACAGAGATTACCCGTGCAGTTATCGAGACCATAGCGGAAAATTCTGTTGACGGCGTGATGAGCGTGATTTTCTTTGCGGGACTCGGCCAAGTCCTGAATGCTGATTACGGAGCCTGCGTGTTAGTGTGGCTCTTCAAGGCAGCGAGCACCCTCGACTCGATGGCCGGCTACGAGAGCTTCGGCAGGTATGGCACACCTTCAGCACGGCTCGACGACATCATGAACTTCATTCCCGCAAGACTCGGGGGACTCGTGATAGTCCTTGCGGGCGGAAGAGGACTCCGAGTGTTCCTGAGAGACAGGCTGAAGCACAAGAGTCCGAACTCTGCCCACGGCGAGAGCGCATTTGCCGGAGTGCTCGGAGTGAGGCTCGGGGGAGGAGCACATTACGGCGGAGTGTTTGAGGTGAGGGCGTGGCTTAACTCTGAGGGGAGAGAGCCTGAACCTTCAGACATTATTTCTGCGTGGAGGCTGCTTGATGCGTCGTGCTCGCTTTTCACAGTTCTGGTAATATTGTCAGTATGCATAATACTTTGACACTTCACGGAGCTAACCCTGAAAATTTATACCGCGCTTTCGGAATTGAGATGTCTGACAGAGTTATTGACTTCAGCACTAACACGAATATTCTTGCTTGGCCGGATATAAAGATTGATATTGAGGCTTTGGCTTCACATTATCCAGATCCAGACTGTGCAGCTCTGAGAAAGGTAGTAGCAGAACGCGAGAATGTTTCCCCTTCACGGATACTTTTCACCAACGGCAGCAATGAGGCTGTATTCCTACTGTCAGAACTCTTCACTGACAGCACAGCAATTCTTCAGCCCGCATATTCTGAGTACGCACGGGCCTTCAGAAATCTTCATGATGTGTTCAGCATTGATGACGGCCTCAAGTTCAGGCAGCTTATCATCATTAACCCTAACAATCCTACAGGCAGGTATATATCACTTCATGATGTGATAGCCTCATCACCGCAGACTATATTTATTATTGATGAAGCATACAGAGACTTCCTGCTGACATGCAAACCGGAGAGATTATGTGATTACGATAATGTGATAATCCTGCGCTCATTGACTAAGATTTATCACCTCAGCGGTGCAAGAATAGGCTATGTCATTGCTCCGGAGAAAATTATTGCTGCACTCCGTGAACGCCAGCCTTCTTGGAGCGTGAATGCTTTTGCTCAGGAATTGGCTTTACGCTTCCTGAAAGATGATGCGTTCCTTGAGAGGACGAGGGAGTTTTACCTCTCACACACGCCTGCATTCATGAGGATGCTTAGAGAGGCGGGCTGTGAGGTCATGAAGAGCGATGTGCATTACTTTCTTGTGAGGGTGAATGATGATGAGCATACTATTAGGCATTTGCTGAGGGCAGGAATAGCTGTGCGTCATACACGGAACTTTGCAGGGCTTGACGGCAAATATATACGTATTGCAGCGAGAAGCATGGAGGAGAACGTGAGGCTTGCTGAAATCATGAAGGAGGAATGCAGATGATATTGTGGTCAATACAGCCGGAGAAAATCTTCACGCTGATTCAGGATTCAGGAGTTTATAGGTGCGACCCCGTAAAGGCAAGAGTGAGCAGCATGTATCCAGTACAGTATGACTGGCTCGTCTCTCAGATGAAAAAGCGTGTAGGCCCTCCTCCTGAAGGCGTGAGCTATCCGGTCTGGGCATATCAGCGTTGGCAGGGAGAGAGAATGAGGCCTGACCTGAGAGCTTTGCGGTGGTATTGGGGAATTAGAGGCGAAAAGTTATACAGATTAGAGTTGGAGATTCCGGATTCTCAAGTACTGCTCTCCGACTTTGACGCATGGATAATTATCCTCAATGAAGGCCTGCTTGCTGACACGGAAGAAGAAGATGATGAACTGTACAGGATTTACGATTCTCTGCCTCCTGAAGCTCAGAAAGAAATGCGGGCTGATAACTGGGAAAGAGTATTTGACCTCACGCCTGTAAACACAGAATGGATGATACGGGGCGGGACAGTTCAGGCGACATTCTGGGAACTCAGGAAGGAATATATCAGGGAAGTTACATCATTCACATCAAACAGCAAGTACGCATAATGCTTGTATTCATAGTATAATTCATGCCCAAACCTGCAATGAAAGCGTGGAATCTATACCCTCATGAACAAATATGTACTCCTCTTGCTAATGATTATGGCTGCCGTAGTCTATAACTTTCAGGACTTTGTCGGCGGCACAAGAAGCTCAAACATTCTCAGAGTCGGCGTTGAGTGCGATCACGTCCCCTACAACTGGCAGGAAGATATTGCCTCAGAAAGCAACTTCCCCCTTAAGGATATGCCCGGCTTCTACGCAGAAGGCTATGATGTCCAGATGGCCGCATTGATTGCCAACGAACTAGGCATGACTATAGAGTTCCGCAAGATTAGCTTTGATGAACTCATCCCTGCACTTAACAGAAACGAAATCGACGCAATATTTTCCGGCATGGTCGACACAGAAGAACGCAGAGCCTTCATCTCGTTCACGAAACCCTATCAGGACAGGCCGGTTGAGTACGCAATACTAGTTCACCGCAAGAGCCGCTACGCCAATGCCTGGAGGCTTAAGGATTTTTCGGGAGCAAGGATAGCAGCGCAGAAAGGTTCACGCTTCGACACAGTGATTGACCAGATAGAGGGAGTGCAGCATATGACACCTCTTGAGAGCCAGGCAGCCATACTTGTTGAGCTGAGCGAACTCAAAATTGACGGCACGGTCGTGAATTATGACTCTGCATTGTCTTACGAGAGGACGCACCCGGATTTCAGGGCTATACGTTTCCAGAAAGATGAAGGCTTTTCGCTGGGCTTCACCGGCTTGTGTGCAGGTATCAGGAAGTCAGACCAGAAATTGATTGACGACATGAACAGAGTGATTGAGTCGATTCCCTTGCGGCAGAGACTGCGCATAATGGATAAGGTAGTCGCTGCAGCGTTTGAGCACATGTAGGGAAAATTCATGAACGGCGTGATAATTCAGGGAGATTCAGGGAAGAGCTTTATAGTTACGGGACTCTGCAGATTTCTGATGAGACAAGAACTCCGGGTCTGCGCTGTCGGGCTTCAGGCGTATAGCAGCAGGAGGCTTCACTCTTCATGAACGGCGTAATGATTCAGGGAGATTCAGGGAAGAGCTTTATAGCTATAGGACTCTGCAGATTTCTGACGAGGCGGGGACTCCGTGTCTGCGCTGTCAGGCTTCAGGCATACGGCAGCAGGAGGCTTCACTCTTCATGAACGGCTTGATGATTCAGGGAGATTCAGGGAAGAGCTTTATAGCTACAGGACTCTGCAGATTTCTGACGAGGCGGGGACTCCGAGTCCGTGCTGTCAGGCTTCATGCATACGGCAGCAGGAGGCTTCACTCTTCATGAACGGCGTGATGATTCAGGGGACATCCAGAGATTCAGGGAAGAGCTTTATATCTACAGGACTCTGCAGATTTCTGATGAGGCGGGGACTCCGTGTCTGCGCTGTCAGGCTTCATGCATACGGCAGCAGGAGGCTTCACTCTTCATGAACGGCGTGATGATTCAGGGAACATCCAGCGACTCTGGGAAGAGCTTTATTGTTACGGGATTATGCCGTCTTCTAGCAAGACAGGGTATTAGCGTCTGCCCCTTCAAGTCCCAGAACATGTCCAACAACGCATACGTAACTCACGGCGGAAAAGAGATAAGCATTGCCCAGGCATTACAGGCTCAAGCTGCAGGATTAATCCCTGAAGCCTTCATGAATCCGATTCTCCTGAAGCCTAAGCATAACTCTTCATCAGAAATAATACTCAACGGTCAAGTTTACGCACGCGACACTAGGCACTACAGGGAGTTCGCGCAGACCGCAGGCATTCAGGCAGTCCGAGAGTCTCTCGCACACATTGCGCAGAACTTTGACGCAGTGATAATCGAGGGAGCAGGGAGTCCCGCAGAGGTCAACCTCAATGCCCACGAGATCGTAAACATGCGCATAGCCCGCGAAGCTGACGTGCCGGTGATTCTCGTTGCCGACGTTGACAGGGGAGGATCGCTCGCGTCTGTCGCCGGGACTCTCGAGCTTCTGGGTGCTGACCGTGAACGCGTTAATGGTATAATCTATAACAAGTTCCGCGGAGATATTGAGCTTTTCAGGAGCGCAGTAACATGGACGGAAGATTACACAGGCATCAAAGTTCTCGGAGTATTGCCCTATCTCGAAAACGTGAATCTCACAGGAGAGGACAGCCTGAATCTCAAAGGACATCACGGAACTTCACAGCAAGCAATTAACATCGGAGTAATGAATTTTCCGGGCATCTCCAACTTTTCAGACATCGAGCCATTAACACACGAACAGGACGTAAATATCACCCTCATTGATGCAAATGTAAAATGCCTTTACAAATTCGACGCGTTAATTTTTCCAGGCACTAAGGCAGTTTATGAGGCTATGAAGAGAATGAATGCCCCGCATTTTCGCACTCAGCTCATTAACTATCACGGACACATCTTCGGAATATGCGGAGGCCTTCAGTTAATGGGACGCGAAATTTTTGACCCGCTGTTTGTTGAGAATGACTCTTTGACTCAGATTCACGGCTTGGGACTCCTGCCTCTCACTACAGCATTCACGGACGAGAAGATTACGCGTCAGGTAACAGGAGAAATTTCCGGCTGGGAGATTCACTACGGCAAGACGGATTACGATTACGGAGATGATTTCACGCCTCTGTTCACGATCAACGGCGAACCTGAGGGAATAAAGAGTCATGATATGCACTTGGCCGGGACGTACATTCACGGAGTCTTCGGCAATGACGCATTCCGGACGCAGTGGCTGAACTCCATACGCAGGGCAAAAAATTACGGTACACGTGAAATCCTCGACACGCATACCGTTCTTCATGACACCTTCGACGCTATCGCTGACTCGTTACTCGCTCACCTAGACATCAGCGCAATCATGAGACTACTTCACCGTGAAGACACCAAGCCTCCGCACACGTAATCCTCACCTTCACGAACTCGCCCAGCAACTTTCCATAGTCGCAGCAGGTGTACCTTCTCGTTCGGAGTATGCCGCACCATGAACGAGGCAAAGCGTAGTTCCCGCAGTGCACTCAACGCAGGGCAAAAAATTACGGTACACGTGAAATTCTCGACACGCATACCGCTCTTCATGATACCTTCGACGCTATCGCCGACTCGTTACTCGCTCACCTCGACATCAGCGCAATCATGAGACTACTTCACCGTGAAGGCACCATGCCTCTGCACGCGTAATTTTCACCTTCACGAACTCGCCCAGCAGCTTTTTGCTACCCTCAAAGATTACGACCTTGTCCTGCGGAGTCCTTCCCTGCAAGAATCCCTCGCCCCGAGGAGCTGCATCGTCAACGAGAATCCCGAACTCCTGCCCCTCAAGCGCACGGTTAATCTCTAGGGTTATCGAGTCCTGCAGAGCATTCAGCGTGTTGAGCCGCTCGAGCCTCAGCTCCACAGGCAAAGCTCCCTCCATCGTCGCCGCAGGAGTCCCCTCGCGTTCGGAGTATGCCGCACTGTGAACGAGGTCAAAGCGCAATTCCCGCAGAGCACTCATCGACTGGGAAAAATCCTCTTCCGTCTCACTTGGAAATCCCACAATAAGATCTGTCGTCAATCCAACGTCAGGGATTCTCTCGCGCAGCATCCTCACCTTCTCCATGTACTCCTCGCGCGTATACTTCCGGTTCATCAGCTTCAAGACTCTCGTGCTCCCTGACTGTATCGGCAGGTTCAGCGACGGGCAGACTGTCTCCTCTTCCGCCATCACGTCAACAATATCCGGCGTAAAGTCCTGCGGAAGCGACGTAACAAAACGCACACGCCTTATCCCGTCAAGATGAGCCACGCGCCGAAGCAGCCCCGAAAACGTGAGGCCTATATCCTTTCCGTAAGAGTTCACGTTCTGGCCGAGAAGGGTAATTTCCTTCACGCCGTCAGCAATCAGCATCTCACACTCTGAGATTATCTCCTCAGGCTTCCGCGACACAAAACGTCCTCTGACATACGGCACAATGCAGTACGTGCAGAAGTTATCGCACCCGTGAGCTATCGTTACGTAAGCCTTGTACTTGTTCTCGCGCTTGATGGTTACGTCTCCCGCGTCGAACTCCAAGCCGAAAAATTCCCTCGCGTCCGTGTCCAGAAGGTTAATGCGGGATTTCGGGTGAGCTGTTACCTGCTCTATTGCGTTCGGGATGAGGCCGATGTGTCTTGGCCCGGCAACTAAGCGCACGTAAGGGAAGCGGGCTAATGCTTTCTCGCCGAGTCTCTGGGCAATGCACCCTGTGAGCGCAACTATAGGCCTCTGACTCTTCAGCCATGAGGGTTCATAGAGTCCGAGTTCGCTCCAAACTTTCTGTTCTGCCTTTGCCCTGACGCTGCAGCCGGTTATCATCACCACGTCCGCAAGAGACTCATCACTCACTTCTTCCCAGCCCCGCGAACACAAGACTGTGCGGACTCTGTCAGCATCGTAGACGTTCATCTGGCAGCCATAGACTTTTACGCAGAACTTAGGCATTACTCCGTGAAGAACCTCGCAAATATCTCGTCAACGTAACGCAGATAATAATCATTCTCGAACAAGTTCTTGATGCTCTCGGGGTCAACAACATCTTTCAGCCGCTCGTCCGTCAGCAGCAGGTCAAGAAAACTTACTCCGCTCGAGGCCGTCTTCATAGCATTCTCCTGAACTATCGCGTATGCATCTTCACGGGACAGCTTCAGCTCGTCAAGCAGGAACGTCAAGACTCTCTGTGAGTACACGAGTCCGTTAGTCTGGTTGACGTTGTGGCGGACTCTGGACTCGTCGATCGTCAGACCCCGAAGAATCTTCGCCATACTCCGAACCATGAACGCAGCAATGTTGAAAGCATCAGGCCAGATTACCCGCTCGGTGCTTGAGTGGCTGATGTCCCGCTCGTGCCACAGTGCAATATTCTCCATGCCCGTTAATGCATAGCCCCGAAGAAGCCTCGACATTCCGCAGACTCTCTCGCACTTGATGGGGTTGCGCTTGTGAGGCATAGCTGAAGATCCCTTCTGACCCACACCGAACGGCTCGAACGCTTCACGTACTTCTGTGCGCTGAAGGTTGCGTATCTCTAGAGCCATGCGCTCAAGAGTCGACCCCATCACCGCAAGTGCATTCAAGACTGCTGCGTGCCTGTCCCTCTGGAGAATCTGGTTAGAGACTTTTGCAGGCTCAAGGCCTAACAGCTCACAAACTCTCGCCTCAAGCTGAGGGTTGCACATTGCGTAAGTCCCGACAGCTCCGGAAATCTTCCCGGCTGATACGTCCTGCTTTGCGTACTCGAGCCTTCCTCTGTCCCGGAGAAGCTCCGCGTGCCAGTTCAGGAACTTCAAGCCCAGCGACATTGGCTCGGCGTGAATCCCGTGAGTCCTCCCTATACACGGAAGGTGCTTGTACTTTTTCGCGAGGTCGACGACTACGGAGTCGAGGTCGTCAAGCGCAGTGATGATGATGTTCAGCGAATCCCTGAGCATGATTGATGACGCTGTGTCGAGAATATCGCTGCTCGTCATGCCGAGATGCAGGTATCTTCCGTTAGAGCCTATGTTCTCGGCTACGGCACTCACGAACGCTACTACGTCGTGCTGAGTCTTGCGCTCGATCTCCTGCACGCGCTCAACCGTGAAATGTGCATGAGCGACGATGTCCTCGAGAGCGTCCTGCGGGATTCTTCCCTGCTCACACCATGCCTGACACACTGCGAGTTCGACATCAAGCATAACTTTCAGGCGGTTGTATTCGTCCCACAGAGCAGAAATATCGCGCTCTGAATATCTGGCTATCATAAATTTTCCCCCTATGCTGTTATTGATGGATATGTGAAATTGTAGTTGCCGTGTGATTTCGCGTCAAGGTGTAAGCAATTTTGCGGGCAAAAAGCAAGTTGTTAGTGTAAAATAAGCGGAAATCTCAGTACATGCAATTATGAAGGAGCTAATGACTTTGCGCAAAAAAATTCTGTTGTGTACGGCCTTGATTACGTTCATGAGTTCCTGCGCTGCTTATGCTTCCTCCGGAGCTAACACCGGCATAACAGGACTATGGGAATATCCCACCGCAGAAATGCCCGATGACGGACAGGGCAGAATAGGTTTCACGAAAACTTGGCCTTACGAGTTTATATTTGTGGATATTGCGTGGCTTCCTTGGTTCGAGGTCAACGGCAGGTTCTCAACTTTTGACTCTGTTTATCTGGACAGCAAAACAGACGAAAGACGCTACATGGATAAAGCCCTCGACCTGAAGGCTGTTCTCTGGCACACCAAGAGTCCCGAGCAGTGGTTCATCCCGTCAATAGCAGTCGGAGTGATGGACCTGATGGGCACAGAGTTAATGAAGGCGTGGTACGGTGTCGCAACATGGAGATGGGGAGATTTCGCGCTCACAGCAGGTTACGGCTCAGACAGGCTCAACGGATTCTTTGCAGGTTTCGAGTGGGATATAGCGAGCTGGTTATCGTTCAAGGCAGAATACAGTCCTCTTGACTACACGCAGGACAGGGCAGCAGGAAGGCGGGTACTTCCTGAAGCTCCTTCGCAGAAATACAACGTCGGCTTTGTCCTCAAGACTCCATGGGGGACGGAAGGCTCAGTTAGTTACCAGCGCGGGGACGAATGGTCGTTCACGATCTCACAGCGCATAAACCTGAAAGGCCCGTTTTTCGGCAATTCCCGCAAAAATTTCTCTGCACCCGGCGACTCCCGTCCTGCCTCATGGGACGACATCGACTCTCAGGAACTCATCGCCCGCATAAAGTCCGGACTCGAACACTACACCAGAGTGCGCGACGTAGACATCAAGCTCTCGGACTCCGAAGACGGCGGACATACTCTCGCACTTGCATACGAGAATTACGGCTACGCATCTCACGCAGAAGCAATGTCGCGCGTGTTAGTTGTGCTTGCGGCGGTGATGCCCGAGACAGACGAACTTACCCTGACAGCGAAGAATGCCGGAGTCCCTGTAGTTCAGGCGAGCTTTCCGGGAGAATTGCTGTTTGACCTGAGAGCGAGGACTCTCCGCGAAGAGGACTCGATTCACGGCGCAGTGTTCTCATGGGCAAGCAAAGAGATCGAGGAAGCTGATGCAGAACGCCTCCTGAAGAACAAGGCACAGCATGAAGTCAAGGCTATGGTTGTGTACGAGCCGAGACTCGACCAGACATTACACGAAGAATACATGGACAGGTGGGATATTGACTTAGTCTACAACGGCAGGTACTCCAAAGGCTGGGGCGGCGTTGTGGATATCAGATTCCCCGTTCATGTTCATGCAGACACAGGAGACGGAACAGGCCTCTGGTGGGAGAAGGACTTCAACGACAAGGTACGCATTCAGCAGGCGGGCATGACGTGGGCGCATAACTTCGGCTCAGACGGCAGAGCGTGGCTGTTAGGAGAGGGCGGCTATCTCGACGAAGAATGGTTCGGAGCTAACGTGTGGGGCAGGTACTACGGCAAAGACGGCTCGTGGTGGATCGGCGCAAGACTCGCAGCAATGCATGACAGAGACCCGTATTCGTTTGCGGGGCTGACAGAGGGACGGTGGATCTACTACTACGGCCGTGCGTTCGACAACAAGGGCAATGATGAATGGAGGGCATTAATGTTCGTGCAGGCAGGGTATCACTTCACGGGCTTAGATTTTGACCTTCAGGCGGAGTACGGACAGTTTGCGGACGGCGACAAGGGCTATAAGCTCTCAGCAACGAGACACTGGGACGATACGGCGTTCGGTTTCTGGTATATTGATACGGAAGTGAATGCACCCGGCAAAGATTTCACGAGGGCAGGGGTACACATGGAGCTTCCTGCGGATAAGTGGTTCGGTTCATGGTTCGGAAATTCGAGTTCGCACATCTGGGAACAGAACACGATGCTCCAGTCAACTTGGAATTCTGAGGCCGGACGCGACGGAGGAGTAATCCGCACTCCTGAACGCATGATGAGCCAGCTCAGGCCTGCAGCTCTCAGGAAGAATGTAGAGGCATTGCTGAGGGAATACTGCAGCTACAGCGATGACGACGAAGAGAAAGAAGACGCTCATGAAGTAAGGAGCATTCTTGAATACATTACGAGGTGATTGCGGTGAATATTGCAGGATGGTCGCGCAGCACGCCGCAAGGCACGACGAAGAGAAAGAAGACGCTCATGAAGTGAGGAGCATTCTTGAATACATTACGAGGTGATTAACATTGAGATTTATGCGTAAAAAGTTTGTGATGACAGGAATTTTTCTGCTGTCAATGTGTACGGCAGCTTTCGGTGCTGCTGCGGGAGGCGCAGGAGGTATAGGTGCTGCTCTCGGAGGTGCAGGGGGCATTCCAGGTATTGATGCTGCCCCGTCAGTTCCCGGCACTGAAGCTATGCCGACAATCCCCAACTCTCCGACTACTCCGTCAACGCCTAACATTCCCAACTCGAATCAGGGAATAGACTTCTCTGGTGTGGATGCGATTCAGAGAGAACTCAACAATAACACTGC
>JAFSUD010000068.1 GCA_017445405.1 Synergistaceae bacterium | reverse complement strand
CGGGAGGAGGGGGCGGGGGGCGGGAGGTTAAATGCGCAGGTATACCAAGCATTTAACACAGCACAAGGAGGAAACATGTACGAAATTTTAGCATTCGGAACACAATACTTTATCTGGAAGAAGCTGACAGAAGCAGGGATAAGCAGACTTGCACGGAGACTCTTTGCCGCGTGGGGGACGTTCTGGGTATTGGCAGGTATTCTTGCGGGCTATGATTACGGGCACGCTGAGTACAACATTCTGCCCGGAAGACTGACGGAGATTCTCCGCGCATTGTCCCTCACGTGGACGATCATCTCTATTCTTGCTTTCTTTGCGTTCCTGCTGGTGTGGGTGCTCTCACGCTTCAGGCAGTTCACACGCAGAAAAGTTTTCTTTGCTGTCATGCTCGCTCTCGTTGGGACTCTCTACTGCATGTTCGAGGCATATTACGTTACAGCCAGGCACGCAGAGATTCGCACGCGCAAGCTCCCGGAAGGCATGGACAGA
The DNA here is from genome assembly GCA_017445405.1 of Synergistaceae bacterium. GTDB lineage: Bacteria > Synergistota > Synergistia > Synergistales > Aminobacteriaceae > JAFUXM01. The sequence continues at coordinate 112,065 of JAFSUD010000068.1, read as the reverse complement.
CTCCGGCTCGTCTTCATCTCCGACGCACACATCGGCGGACTCCTGACACGCTGGCACTTTGAGCGCGTCATGCATCTCGTCAGCGAATCGCATCCCGACATCCTTGCACTCACCGGCGACACTCTCGACGGCGTGATGACCTACAGGGAACGGGAACTCTCAATGCTTGCAGAAATGGCGGAGAAGGCCAAGTATGGAGCATTTGCCATCAACGGGAATCATGAGTATTACTGGCTGCTTGATGAGGACGTGGAAAAGATAATCCGTGATTGCGGCTACACACTGTTAATCAACGAACGCGCAGAGTGTCAGGGCATTACGATAATCAGCCTTGATGACGATCTTAACGGCTGGCTCAAACCTTACCTGAAGCCGGAGGACAGTGAACGTTTTGTGCTGGTCATGAAGCACAGGCCCGGATTACCCTTTGACGCAGAGGGAAAATTTGACCTGCAGATTTCAGGACATACTCACGGCGGACAGTTCTGGCCTCTCGGATACTTCAAGAGCATGGCGCAGAAGAGTACGCAGGGCCTCAGCGAGAAAGCAGGAGGTTATGTTTACGTGAGCAACGGCTCGGGCTTCAATGGGCCTCCGATGAGGATGTTCACGCCTCCTGAAGTTACAGTTATAGACATTGTGAGGGAGGAATAATGCTGACTCTGATACCTGCACTAATAGGCAATCCCGATACTATCACGCTCCGTGAATTGTGCGAGGCCGACATCATAGCCTGTGAGGATACCCGGACATCGGGAGTGTTATTGCGTCATTACGGCATAGATAAGCCCCTCACCTGCTTTTACCTGCACAAAACGATGAAGTTATCCGCTTCTAGAGATATTGCGGAGGAAGAATCATGCTGACTCTCGTCCCGACACCTATTGGCAATCTTGAAGATATTACTCTGCGTGCGCTGCGAGTCCTGCGCGAGGCAGATATTATTGCCTGTGAGGACACCCGGACATCTGGAGTGTTATTGCGTCATCACGGCATCGATAAGCTCCTCACTTCATTTCACTTCCACAGAACGATGAAGTTATCCGCTTCTGGAGATATTGCGGAGGAAGAATCATGCTGACTCTCGTCCCTACACCTATCGGCAATCTTGAAGATATTACTCTGCGTGCTTTGCGAGTCCTGCGCGAGGCAGATATTATTGCATGTGAGGATACCCGGACATCTGGAGTGTTATTGCGTCATTACGGCATAGATAAGCCCCTCACCTACTTTTACCTGCACAAAATGATGAAGTTATCCGCTTCTGGAGATATTGCGGGGGAAAAATCATGCTGACTCTCGTTCCTACACCTATCGGCAATCTTGAAGATATTACTCTGCGTGCGCTGCGAGTCCTTCGCGAGGCAGATATTATTGCCTGTGAGGACACCCGGACATCTGGAATATTGCTGCGTCATTACGGCATAAATAAACCTCTCACCTCCTTTCACCTCCATAACGAGAACGAGAAGACCCCGACTCTGCTCGAGCGTCTCCGTCATGGCGAGAACATCGCAGTAATCTCCGACGCAGGCACTCCCGGACTCTCCGATCCCGGCTGGATTCTGCTTAAGCGCGCTCAGGAAGAAGGACTCGAGGTCGACGTACTCCCCGGCCCGGCTGCACTAATCCCTGCCGTAATCATGTCAGGCATAAATCCTCAGCCCTTCATGTTCTTGGGATTCCCTCCGGAAAAACAGGGTGAACGTGATCGCCTCTTCATGAGTCTGCGTGATGCGAAATGTACTCTGTGCTTCTACCTGTCGCCTCACAAAGCAGAGAGACACATTCTCTCAATGATTGACGTGTTCGGAAATCGCAGGGCCTCACTTGTCCGTGAAGTCAGCAAAGTGTTTCAGGAGGTCATACGTTCGGACTTGGCCGGGATTCTTGAGCGCGTGAAGGCTGGAGTGAAGGGAGAACTAGTGCTTGTCGTCGAGGGAATGACTGAGAGCGTGAATAATGACTCTTGGCGTGATGAGGCTGAAGCTATGCTGCGTGAGGGAAAGAGCGTGAAAGATATTGTGAGTGAACTGCATGACAGAGTCCCCAAAAATGAGCTGAAGAGTTTTTTGATGACGCTCAGAAAATAGATGAATGAACTGAATTTTTTATGCGGGATAATCTTTGTCGCTGCAAGAGTTTATGACGCGTTTTTGTAGTTGGTAAAGTAGTTGGTAAAACCTCCTTTTCTCTCTGTGTTTTCCTGATGACATTAATATTATATATCAGCGTGATTTTTTGCCGGTCAATGAGTAAAATATACCGAATTAATTATTTAGGAGGAAATGCAGATTTTGGCACAGGAGAAAATTTACTCTGTTACCATCGGCGAATCGGAGCTTGTCTTCAGGACAGGAAAGATGGCCAAGCAGGCAAACGGTGCGGTACTGGCATCACACGGCGGAACGTTTATGTTGAGCACGGCATGTATGACGGATGAGGCAAGGACAGGAATAGATTTCTTTCCGCTGGTAGTGGACTATGAGGAAAAATATTATTCGGCAGGAAAAATACCGGGAGGATTCATCAAGAGAGAAGGCAAGCCCGCAGAATCAGCAATTTTAGGCTCAAGAGTTACGGATAGGTCAATACGTTCACTTTTCTCTGACGACATGCGCAATGAAGTTCATGTAGTAGATACCGTTCTGGCAATGGATCAGGTATATCCGCCCAACATTCTCGGCATCAATGCAGCAAGCGCAGCCCTCGCAATTTCAGGAATCCCTTGGGGCGGCCCGGTCGGTGCAGTCAGAATCGGACTCATAGGCGGCAACCTCGTCGTCAATCCCACAGAGAAGCAGATGAACTCATCAATGCTCAACCTCATTGTTGCAGGACATGATGACGGAATAACGATGGTCGAGTCCGGCTCTTACGAAGTGTCAGAAGAACTGTTAGTTGACGCGCTCGAACTCGCACACTCTGAGATAAAGAAGATTATTGCTGTCCTGCGCAGGATGAAGGAGGAAGTCGGCAAACCAGAACTCGAGGTGCAGCTGCCCGAGAGCATTCCCGAAATCGATAACTGGGTCAGGGAGAACCTCGACTCCAAGATCGACTCAGCAGTGCGCATTCAGGAGAAGAAGCCCCGCGAGAAAGCCATCAAGGAGGCCAAGACTCTAGCCGCCGAACACTTCGCCGACCTCCTGAAGGAAGAGCCTGACAAAGCAGACTACATCAATCTATACATAGACAGCCGCGTTAAAGACATAATGCGCGGAATAATCATCAACGAACACATCAGAGTCGACGGCCGCAAAATGGATCAGATCCGCCCCATCTCCTGCGAGCTGGATATTCTCCCGAGAGTTCACGGCTCCGCACTCTTCACAAGAGGCGAGACTCAGTCCCTCGCGACAACTACTCTCGGCATGATAGGCGAGGACGACCAGATACTCGACGGCATCAAGCTCAATGAACCCGCAAAACGCTTCCTTCTGCACTACAACTTCCCGCCTTACTCTGTCGGAGAAGTCAGGCCTATGCGCGGTCCCGGTCGTCGTGAAATAGGTCATGGCGCGCTCGCTGAACGTGCACTGCTCCCCGTAATTCCCGGTGAAGAGGAGTTCCCTTACGTTATACGCGTGGTGTCTGACATTCTCGAGTCCAACGGCTCAAGCTCACAGGCGAGCATCTGTGGAGGTTCTCTCTCAATGATGAATGCCGGAGTGCCTATCCGCTGCCATGTTGCAGGTATCGCAATGGGCTTGATAAAGGAGGGCGACAAGGTACAGATTCTCACGGACATTCAGGGACTCGAGGATCACTACGGAGATATGGACTTCAAGGTTGCAGGGACGCGCGCAGGAGTTACGGCTCTGCAGATGGACAACAAGGCCGGAGGAATAACGCGCGGGATTCTGGAGAAGGCATTAGCTCAGGCCAAGAAGGCACGCTTCCAGATTCTCGACAAGATGGAGGACGCTATCCCTGTCCCGAACCCTGTATCACAGAACGCGCCCCGAATCATCTCGTTCGAGATCGACCCCGACAAGATCCGCGAGGTCATCGGCAGCGGAGGCAAGACAGTACGCAGCATAACCTCACGCACCGGCGTAAAGATGAACATTGAGGATAACGGCCTAATCTCCATCTCAGGCCCGACGATGGCTCAGGTTGAGGACGCACGCGCAATAGTCATGTCATTGACTCATGAACTCGCAGCAGGTGAAGTGTATCTTGGCACAGTTACCCGCTTAATCAACTTCGGAGCATTTATTGAGTGTATGCCCGGCAAAGAAGGCCTCCTGCACATCTCTGAAGTCTCGTCTCACAGGCTGCCTCACATTGAGGACGCATTCAAGCCCGGAGACAGGGTGCTAGTCATGGTGAAGGATATTGACGAGCAGGGAAGAGTGAACCTGACGCGCAGACGTGTACTAGCCAACGAGGACAAAATCCGTGCAGCAGGGTTAGCCTACGCACTGCCTGACGAACGGGAACGCGACAACCTGATTGCGAGCCTGGCCTCACGCGAGCGGGGTTACGGGACGTTCTCAATGAGGGACAGAGTCAGCCCGAATGCAGGGTACATGTCTAGAGGTTACTCGTCGAACAGGTCAAGCAGGAATGACTTCGACTTCGGACGCGGAAGTTATGACCGAGGAAGCGGGGGATATGACCGGAGCGGACGGCGCAATGACAGACGGGGAGGCTTCTAGCAGTGAACGAGATAACGGTGAAGATATGGCGTGAAGCCAACACGATAAAGATTCCGGAGTACGCGACGCCCGGCAGTGCAGGAGTGGATCTGTGCTCGATGAAGTACTGCATCCTTAAGCCGGGAGAACTGAGCCTGATTCCGACGGGTATACGACTCGAGATTCCGGAAGGCTGGGAGGGACAGATAAGGCCGAGAAGCGGATTAGCCCTGAATAACAGGGTGATTATTCCGAACACGCCGGGCACTATTGACTCTGACTACAGGGGCGAAATTCTGGTGATGCTCCTCAACATGGGGACTGACCCCTTCAGCCTGAGTTTCGGAGACAGGATAGCGCAGTTAGTGTTTGTGCCTGTGGCTCGTGCAAAATTTGAGGCTGTGAAGGAGCTTACGCCTACCAAGCGTGGCACTGGAGGCTTCGGAAGCACAGGAATCAGATAAAATTTTCCCCCTCGCTGTTGAAGTAAGGGGGATTTTTATTTGTATTATTACTGCAGATACTTGCGGTATTGTTCCCACACTCCAGCCTGAGCTGGTATTTGCTGGACATCGAAGTGTCCATATGTATTACCTTCAACTATGGCAACATCACCATCTTTGATTACAGCTATATCCCATGAAGTATATTTTACCCTGCTTATTATTTTTGCAGCTTTAGTAACTGAGGCCTTAACCTTTTCCCATGAAGGTATCTTCTTGCCTATTATAATTGTGCCTGTCATAGGATGTTGAAGAACTCTTCTATCAGAACGATCACAGAAAAGAGAGACTATAATTCCGTTACTGATGTCAATTTGCGACACCACACCTCCTGCATGTATGTTATCTACGGGCTTATCTCCATACCCGGCTCTCAATACTGCATTCTGAATCTCGAATGTGCCCTTGTTGTTGATGACATTCACTCTCATTGTGTTGCATGTCCCGGCGTTGATTTCACGCATGAGTCCGTCCTGTTCGAGCACTTCCTCAATCGTGTACTTGTGGAATGAGAAGCTGTCATATGCCCGGCGTATTGCTTCATCGTCATCATCTGCCCTGAGAATGTATATGTTCATGCCGTTATACCCATCAGCAGGTTTGATGATTACTCTTCCCATTCTGCACAAAAACGCTCTGAAATCTGCCTCGCTAAGATTTTCTGAGGAGATAATTTTTCTCTTGGTGTATTCACTGAACACTTCAGCAAAAATTGTCTTGTCCTCAACCATAATGCGCTGGTCTTCTGCTTTGCCGTTGAACTTGTTGATAAGAAAATGTGCTCTGCGTTCAGTTACGAACTGTTCAGCGCACCGCCAAGACTTCTCATAAAGCCTGTAGATGAAGTAGTCCTCAGATGAAGCACCGATTATGACATAGCATAACATCCAATCAACGAACAGCAGCATGAACGAAAACTTGATGCCTCTCTCGCTATACTCTTTGCGGAATTTATTGGCTTCTGCAGGAAACTTACGGATAATGTTAATGCCCTGTCGCATAAAGGAAGGGACAACTAAGCGATAAATTCTCTTCAGCATTTCTGTGCTCCTCCCTCATGGACGAATACAGAACGTGAAGCAGTCTTTGTGTGTGAACTGTGGGTGTTATTGCTGGAAGGTTCTAGCGGACAAAACAGTAGGTAGCTGGTAGCTGGTAGCTGGTAGCTGATTTTAGCCTCGTTGATGACATGATGTCAAGCTCCTTTTAACTGAAATTTGTGATGACAAAATTATTTTAGCAAATGCGCGGAGATTCTCAAACACGTAATGACTTTACCGCTTGCCGTAAAATTTTGTGAAGGCTATTATTATATATGAGGTGATTTATTCATGAAGAAATTTTTAGCGTTGTTATTACTGGCGGTTATGTGCGTGCCGTCATTTGCTGCCGTCCCTGATAAGGACATCGTCATTCTCTACACTAATGACGTTCACTGCGGAGTCGATGACGTTATCGGTTACGCCGGAGTCGAGTACTACAAGCACGAGATGCAGAAGCTCACTCCTTACGTTACGCTGATTGACGCAGGAGACTGGGCACAGGGAGCAACAATCGGCATGATAGCTCAGGGCCGCTACATTCTGGAGATCATGAACGCAATGAATTACGACGTTGCAGTACCCGGAAATCATGAGTTCGATTACGGCTGGAGTCAGTTCGAGAACTTCGCAAAGAATCTCAAGTGCGGATTCATCTCCAGCAACCTCATAGATTTACGCACAGGCGAGCCGGTATTTGCCCCCTACAAGATGTTCACGTACGGTGATGTTAAGGTCGCGTTCGTCGGAGCGTGCACTCCCGAGAGCATCACGAAATCCACGCCCTCGTACTTCATGGACGACTCGGGAAAATACATCTACGACTTTTGCGGCGACATGACCGGCGAGAAGCTGATTGCCTCGATTCAGAAGGCAGTAGACAGTGCGAGGGCAGAAGGTGCAGATTACGTTATCGTTGTCGGGCATCTCGGCGAGTACGAGGACGTAACGGAAGTATGGGCAGTACCCTACATTGCACCCCGAACGAGAGGCATTGACGTATTCATCGACGGACACTCCCACGAAGTTACGCCCGGCCTCGTCTTCAAGAACGCTGACGGCAAGGACGTAACAGTTACGCAGACAGGAACGAAGCTCCACAACATCGGCAAGGTTACGATAACGACGGACGGCACGGTGAAGACGGAGCTTGTCTCAGAAGTTGAGGGCCGGGACGAGGCAATAAATGAACTCATCGCGAACATCAAGAGGCGTTATGAGGACACGCTGAGGCAGGTTTTGAGCTACACGAGCTTTGATCTGCGTGCAATGGATGATGCGGGAGAGTGGGTAATCAGGAACGCAGAGAACGGAATGTGCAACCTCGTAGCTGATGCAATGCTCTACTCCTCAGAAGGTACAGCAACGGGCCGTGCAGATATAGGCATGTACAACGCCGGAGGAATCCGTGCGAACATCAAGGCCGGGCGTATCACGTTCAACGATGCGTTGTCAGTGATGCCGTTCAACAACACGGTGTGCATTGTCGAGGTGAGCGGCCAGACGATACTGGACGAACTCGAACACGGAGTGCGCCTGATGCCTGCACGCAACGGAGGCTTCCTGCATGTTGCCGGAATGACCTACAAAGTTGACACGAGCATACCTTCTCCCGTCAAGGTAGACAGCAAAAATATCATGATAGGCATTGAGGGAGAGCGCAGGGTGAAGGACGCAAAGGTGAACGGTGAGCCTCTTGACCCTGACAAGCTGTATAAAGTTGTGTCGATAAGCTATGTGCTTACGGCGTTGGGAGACGGCCACGTGTTCAAGGGAGCGCGCTTGATTGAGCCTGACTATGCGACGGCGAGCGATTCGTTTGCGAGGTACATTCGGACGTTCGAGAGGCTGCCTGAGAGATACGCTCACGGAGAAGGCAGAATGACGGTTATCAAGTAGAGAAATACACGGGAGATTAAGAGACCCCTTGCTGAAAAAGTGAGGGGCTTTTTGTTGCGGAGTTGTAGTGTTTCATTTGCTATAATCCCCCGCGTAATGAATTTTTGGAGGGAGGAATCATGTCGGGAAGCTGCAGAGTTCATATTCAACAATGAGGACGCACGCAGGCAGCTGGAGTCATTACGGCCTTAACTTGAGAGCAAGGACGAGCAGGGGCACATTGATGTTCTTGTGAAGTTTGCGGCCAAGCACGGGTTCTCTCTTACGGCGGAGGGCTTCAAGGGTTCAGCAATGGAGGACGCGATGAAGTCAGCAGCAGGCGGAAGATGGGCATCAAACTGGTATATATATCCCGGAGCTTTAGCAGAACGGATTGCGAAGGACGTGGGATATTTGCCGTGATGGTGTACAACGGAACGAACGATTATTACATTTCAGGAGGTTATATCATGAGCGACAAGACTGTAAAGTTTATGGAGTTCGTCTCCAAGAACGAGGAAGCACGCAAGGAGCTTGAGGCAGCATGTGCGGGCATCGACAAGGCAGACAAGAAGGCACTCACCGAAGCAGCAGTGAAGTTTGCGGCCAAGCACGGGTTCACGCTTACGGCGGAGGACTTTGCGCCGAAGATGGAAGAGATGTCAGAAGCAGAGATGAAGGCAGTAGCGGGCGGCAAGTGCACAAACGATACCCAGTTAATATACTGCGGTTCCCCTAACTGGTGGTGCGGCTGGTTAGCCTAAGCTGACCTAACAGTAATTGTTCCCCCCTGCGCAATATTAGGGGGAATTTTTGTGCCGTGATATACCGGCAGGAAACATCACGTAATTTCAGGAGGCATAATGCAGAAATATTACAGGCTCAAGGACAACTATATACTTCGCGGCTGGGACAAACTCCCTTATGCTGTCGTAGACACACAAACATTGATGCGGGCCTTCATCGACAGCAAGTACTTCAGCGCACTCAAGCTCTGCAATGGCAATATAGATACTTCTCTGCCGTTCATCACTGACAGCGACAGGGACATAATCCGCGAGTTCGAGGAGAAGGGCATAGTAGAACCCTGCAGTCCCGGCCAAGCTATCACGGAGAAGCAGCAGTACAGAAAATTTCCGGTGAGGTATATCCGTCTCGTTCACTGGTCAATCACGGGCAGGTGCAACTACAGGTGCAAACACTGCTATCTTTCCGCGCCTGATGCCAAGTACGGCGAATTGTCCCATGAGCAGATTATGAGCATTATTCATCAGCTTGCGGAATGCGGAATTATGGCCGTCTCCCTCACCGGCGGAGAGCCTCTGATTCGTGATGACTTTATGGAGATTGTTGATGCACTTGTTGAACGGGGAATCATTATCACGCAGATATACTCCAACGGCGCATTAGTGAACGAGAAATTATTGCGTGAACTCGACAGCAGCGGCATTCACCCTGAGTTAAACATGAGCTTTGACGGTGTAGGGTGGCACGACTGGATGAGGGGAGTCCCCGGAGCTGAGGACGCAGTGAACCGAGCGTTTGAGCTGTGCCGTGATATGGGCTTTCCGACGGGTGCGGAGATGGTTATTCACCGCATGAACATGCACACGATAAGGGAGAGCGTGAATCATTTGGCCTCGCTCGGCGTGAAGACTCTGAAGCTGGGCAGTGTCAAGGATACTGAAACGTGGGAGAAGTATAAAGCTGATAATACATTAAGCCTGAAAGAAGCGTATCAGACATATCTTGACTACATCCCTGACTATTACGCTGATGGAATGCCCTTGACGATTCAGCTTGAGAATTTCTTTATGGCGAGTCCTGATAAGCCTGAAGCGTTCAGCATCCCGGAATATAGGTGCGGTGAGGACGAGGACTCGTGTATTTGCGGTGCTGTCAGGAATGCGATGTATATTGCTCCGGACGGTCATTTGCTGCCGTGTATGCCGATGGCGGGGACTCCTCTTCAGGACAGAATGCCTATGCTCACAGAAAAGAGTCTCGCTGAGTGCATCAATGATTCGTTCTGGATTGAGCTGGTGAACAAGAGACTGCGGGACTTCTTTGCGGTGAATGAGGGCTGCCGGAAATGCGAACAGTTCGAGCATTGCGGAGGAGGCTGCAGAGCTGAGGCACTGAGTGCTGATCCTGATAACTACATGGGGAAATCTCCGGGACTGTGTGAATTGCTGTTAGGCGGCTGGCCTGAGAAGATTATAGACCTCATGAAGCGTGTCAAGCCTGAAGCTGAGTGCATAAGTTTCAACAACTGATAGCATACATAAAATCAGAAACTCCCTTGTTATTATGCAGGGGAGTATTTTTGTGTGCGGTGTGAGCAGTGAACAAAATTTTAGTTTTCATCAAGGTTTGACGCAAAAAATATACATGAATTATAATACACGCCATTATATTTTTACGGAGCTAATTATCATGAAGAAAGTATTTATTGACGGTTATGCAGGAACTACAGGCCTCAAAATATATGAGCGTCTTTCATCCCGCAAAGATATTCAGCTAATCATTCTCACTGAAGAGACAAGGAAAGACATTAACGCCCGCAGAGATGCACTAAATTCTTCAGATATAGCGTTTTTATGTCTGCCTGATGATGCCGCGAAAGAATCAGTATCTCTAGTTGAGAATAACTCCACAGCAATAATTGACACGTCCACAGCGCACAGAGTAAATCCTGAATGGGTGTACGGCCTCCCTGAACTCAGAGGGCAGAGAGAGAAAATAGCTGCCTCAAAGCGAGTAGCTAACCCCGGCTGTCATGCTACGGGATTCATTGTGCTTGCTGCCCCTCTTGTGCAGGCAGGGATAGTTAATGCGGACTCGTTGCTGTCGTGCTTCTCGCTGACGGGCTACTCAGGAGGCGGAAAGAAGATGATCGCCCAGTACGAGACTGAGGGCAGAGATGCATTGCTCGGTGCTCCGAGACAGTACGGACTCACTCAGTCGCACAAGCACCTTCCGGAGATGGCCAAGCTCTCAGGACTCACACATTCCCCAGTGTTCTGCCCTGTGGTAGCTGACTACTTCGCAGGAATGGAGGTTACAGTGAGCATTCATGACGTGAGCGTCAAGACTCTCAAGAACTGCTACAGAGAATATTACGCTGATGGTGTCGTGAAGTTCACGGAAGGTGATACATTCAGCGAGGGAGGATTCATTTCTGCAGGGGCATACGCAGGACGAGACGATCTAGAGATCTGCGTTTACGGCAATGATGAACGTGCGCTGCTGGTATCGCGTTTCGACAACTTAGGCAAGGGAGCATCAGGAGCAGCTATTCAGAACATGAATATTCTGCTCGGGATAGACGAGACGACCGGGCTTAACGTGTAAGGAGGAAGAGTCATGAAGGCAACAGAGAGAGCAGAAATCTTAGTACAGGCATTGCCATATATCAGGAAGTACACAGGAAAAATAGTAGTCATCAAGTACGGCGGAAACGCTATGACCTCAGAATCACTCAAGCAGCAGGTCATGGAGGACATCGTGCTGCTGCGGCTCGTCGGAGTGAATGTCGTCCTCGTTCACGGAGGCGGCCCAGAGATCAACGACCTCATGAAGCGGCTCGGCAAAGTCCCCGAGTTCGTCGACGGCCTCAGAGTCACGGACAAGGAGACAGTAGACATCGTGCAGATGGTCTTGGCCGGGAAGGTCAACAAATCTCTTGTCGGACTCCTCGAGACTAAGGGCGGCCGTGCTGTCGGACTCTCCGGCATTGACGACAAACTCATTGAGGCAAAGTTCAAGGACTCTCGTCTCGGATTCGTCGGCGAAATCACCAAGATCAACCCTGAATGCGTCTATGACCTTCTCGCCAAAAACTACATCCCCGTAATCTCGACCATAGCCTGCGGAGAGAACGGAGAAATCTTCAACATCAACGGCGACACAGCAGCAGCCTACATAGCCGGAGCACTCAAAGCCGAACGCTTAATCATGATGACGGACATAGCGGGCATTCTCAGAGACCCAAGCGACCCCGCGACTCTGATTTCAGAAATCACGGTTGCAGAGGCAAAGAAGCTCCGTGAAGAAGGCGTAATCTCAGGCGGAATGATTCCGAAGGCTGAATGCTGCATCAAGGCAATCACAGAGGGCGTGAACAAAGTTATAATTATGGACGGCAGAGTGCCTCACTCAATACTGATAGAGTTATTGACGGATGAGGGAGCTGGCACAATGTTTCTTGCATAGGAGGTACAACATGAACATTCAGGAAATAGACAGAGAGTATGTAGCAGGAACGTATGCGCGTTTTCCTGTAACGATAGTAGGAGGCAAGGGTTCAGTAGTTACGGATGCTGACGGCAAAGACTACATAGACCTCACGTCGGGAATAGCCGTGAACTCATTCGGAGCATGTGATGACGCATGGTATAAGGCGATATGCGAACAGGCGGCCAAGATACAGCACATGTCTAACCTGTTCTACACAGAACCCTGCGCAAAATTAGCTCACATGCTTTGTGAACGCACGGGCATGAAGAAGGTATTTTTCTCTAACTCCGGAGCAGAAGCTAACGAGTGCGCAGTAAAGGTTGCGAGGAAGTACGCTGCGGACACGAAAGGCCCTGACTACAGCACAGTAATCACCCTCAAGAACAGTTTTCACGGACGCACAATAACAATGCTTTCTGCGACGGGACAGGATCACTATCATGAACTCTTCAGGCCTCTCACGCCGGGATTTGTTCACGCAGAAGCCGACAACTTCGAGTACATGAAGGTGCTTGCTGATGCGCACAAGACTGCGGCAATAATGATAGAGTGCGTGCAGGGAGAAGGCGGAGTAGTTGCGCTGAGCCAAGATTACGTGAAGAGAGTTGCTGAGTTCGCACACGAGAACGATATTGCGCTGATAGTTGACGAGGTGCAGACAGGGAACGGCAGAAGCGGACAGCTCTACAGCTACATGAACTACGGGATCACTCCCGACATAGTCTCGACAGCTAAGGGACTCGCGGGAGGTCTGCCGTTGGGAGCGACTCTGCTCGGCGAGAAGGTGAAGGACACTCTGAAGCCCGGAGATCACGGCTCGACGTTCGGAGGAAACCCTGTAGCGTGTGCCGGAGGAGTGAGCATTCTGAGCAGGATAGATGATGCTCTGCTTGCGGGAGTGCGTGAGAAGAGTGCGTATCTGTTCAAGGAGTTCACGGGAGCAGCAGGTATTGAGGCAGTGTCAGGAATGGGTCTGATGATGGGCCTGAAGACGACGAAGCCCGCAAAGGATGTAGTGAATGCGTGTATTGCTGAAGGCGTGCTGTGCCTGACAGCGAAGGACAGAGTGAGATTGCTTCCTGCACTGAATATTCCTGATGAGTTGCTGAAGAGGGCTGCGGAAGTTATCAAGAAGTGCTGTGCGTAAGAGAATAAGAGTATGAATAAATCCCCTAGTCTCACGACGAGGCCGGGGGAATTTTTGTGCGTGATTATCGAGAACGCTTGAGGACGAGTACCGCGAGCATGAGGATGCCGAAGCCAGAGTTGCATCCGCCACCTCCTCCGCCGCCGCCACCAGTATTGCCATTGTTGCCGTTCTGCGGTTCTTCAGGGTCTTCAGGGTCTTCAGGATCGGGAGGGTCGGGAGGATTCTGTTCTGAAATGGTAACCGTAAAAGTCTTGGTGTCAGTATACCGCGCATTATCCCGCCTTGTTGCCCTGACAGTGAAGGTATACTCACCTGCTTCTTCAGGTATTCCGTGAAGATACGCATTTACATCTGTCGGGAGTATTGGTGCTATACTGCGGTCGTCTTCCTGCCAGCCCAGAAGGTCTAAATACAGCCCGGGCGGAAGTTCTCCGTCTTCCAGTTCCCATTTGCAGCCCGACCAGCTGAACTTCACATCCAGAGTTGACCTGTAGGCCTTGCCCACAACACCATCTGGAAACTCACCGGTTATCTTGGACTGCTCCTTAGGGTCATACTTTTTGTCATAGGTGATGTTGATAGTGAACTCTTTCTCCACCGGCGACACGTTTTGCTTTTTTTCAACATACGATGCTCTCAGCGTGAAAGTGTAAGTGCCTTCCTGTGTCGGTTTACCTGTGAGCCACAATCTGGATTCCTGCAGCAGCGTCGCAAAACGCAAACCTGGAGGCAGCTCCCCCTTCACAATCTCCCAATTGCACGTGAAATTACATGTTACTTCTCCGATGGAACCGTAATTTTTATCGACGACACCATCAGGGAAAGTCCCGTCGATACGCAGCACCACATCGTACGCTTCTGCAGCGTCTTGGCAGGAGAACAGCCATGCAGCCATAATTACAGCCAGCACCGCAACAAAATACTTCTTCATGAAAATACCTCCTAATGTGAATCTGTGAGCAGATACACTTTATGCACATGACCATCTCACCCCCTCTCTGTGTGATATAATAGGCAACACTAAGATAAGGCAAAGCATGAGGAACGCTACCCTCTAGCCATGTGCTAAAGTTATTTACTGTTAGAATAAAATAATTATAGCACACCTTATCTTTTTTCTTGCCCTCATGTCAGAACAAAAACGCCTCCCCTGCTTTCGTCAACAAGGGAGGCATACTCATTATTTATTCATTCATTCTCTAGCTTCTCTCTTTCACCCTCCGAACTCTCAATACTCCCTCTATCTCACGCAATCTCTCCGTCGTGTCATCAGGCATCTTGTGCGATATGTCAAGCAATGTATACGCATATGCTCCCCTCGCCTTGTTCTGCAGGTTCTCAATGTTCAGTTCATTGCTCCCAAAGAATGACGTTATCTGCGACAGCATGTTCGGAATGTTCCTGTGCAGTATCGCTACTCGTGCCTCTGAACCGCATACTCCCGCATTCACTTCCGGGTAGTTCACAGAGTTAGTGATGTTCCCGTTGTCCAGATAGTCCTGAAGCTGCACCGCTGCCATCACTGCGCAATTGTCCTCCGCCTCCTCAGTAGACGCTCCCAAGTGCGGAAGTACCGTCGCGTTCGGCAAGTTCGCACTCGTAGGGTTCGGGAAGTCAGATATGTAGCGTGAGACTTGGCCGTCCGTCAGTGCCTCCCTCAATGCTTCCTCGTCAACAAGCACATCACGCGCAAAGTTCAGAATCCTGATTCCCCTCTTCATCTTCGCGAAAGCCTCAGCGTTCAGCATGTGCCGTGTAGAATCCATCGCAGGAACATGAATCGTGATGTAGTCGCTCGCCGCATACACCTCTTCCGGAGAGTCCGCGTGCTTCACCATAGGGCTTAACATCCATGCAGACTTCACGGACAAGTACGGATCGTAGCCCAGCACGTTCATTCCGAGACTCACCGCAGCATTCGCAACCTGCACGCCGATAGCCCCCAAGCCGATAACTCCGAGAGTCTTTCCCTGAATCTCGTGCCCCGCAAAGTTCTTCTTGGCCTTCTCTGCTGACTTCGTGATGTTCCAGTCCGTCGCATTCTCCTTCACCCACATAATGCCCCCGAAAATTCCACGCGACGCAAGCAGCAAGCCAGCTATCACAAGTTCCTTCACAGAGTTTGCGTTAGCTCCCGGAGTGTTGAAGACTACGATGCCGTTCTCTGAGCAGCGTTCTATCGGGATGTTGTTCACTCCTGCTCCGGCACGCGCAATAGCTCTCAGTCCGTCAGGAAACTCCGTGCTGTGCATGTCCGCACTCCTCACAAGAATACCTGCTGCCTCGTCCATGTTCTCCGTAACTTCATAACCCTTCCTGAACTTGGCCAGCCCTACACTCGCAATGTTATTCAGGCAGAAAATTTTGCGTTCCTTCGGTGCAAGCATGGTTAGTGTGTCCTCTCAAATTCTGACATGAACTCAACAAGTGCCTTCACGCCCTCAATAGGCATTGCGTTATACAGTGATGCTCTCATTCCTCCGACTGAACGATGACCCTTCACGTTGCGCAGTCCTGCTTTCTCTGCCTGTGCGCAAAACTCAGCGTCGAGTTCCTTATTGCCCGTGATAAATGGTACGTTCATCATCGAGCGGTCTTTCTTCTCAACCGTGCCGTGAAAGAGTGTTGACTGGTCGAGGTAGTCATAGAGGAGTCCGGCCTTCTGTGCATTTATCTTCTTCATTGCCTCAGTGCCTCCCAGCTTCAGCAGCCACTTGAACACGAGACCGCACACGTAAATGTTGAAGCACGGAGGAGTGTTGAAGAGCGATTTGTTGTCCGCGTGAGTCTTGTACTTCATCATTGTAGGCGTGAAGGGTAATACGTCCTCGCGGATTAAGTCCTCACGGATTATCACGATCGCTACTCCTGCAGGGCCGACGTTCTTCTGCACTCCGCCCATGATTACGCCGTACCTGCTCACGTCGAGCGGCTCGCTCAGGAACATTGACGATATATCAGCAACTAACTCTCTGCCCTTCGTGTTCGGGAGAGTCTTTATCGTTGTGCCGTGTACTGTCTCGTTCTGGCAGATGTACACGTAGTCGGCATTGGGCGTAACGTTCAGGTCTGACAGGTCGGGAACGTAGGAATAATTCCTGTCCGCCGAGTCCGCAATCACATTGACAGTGCCGAAAATCCTAGCCTCGCTTGCTGCCTTCTTGCTCCACTGCCCCGTAACGATATAGTCAGCCTTTCGGTTAATCATTAAGTTCATGGGTATCATTGCAAACTGTGTATATCCTCCGCCCTGAAGGAACAGCACTTTGTAGTTATCAGGAATGCCCATAAGTTTACGTAAGTCTGCTTCCGCCGTGAATAATATCTCCTCAAAGTCCTTTGACCTGTGGCTCATCTCCATTACTGACATTCCGGAATTTCCGTACTCTAATAATTCTGCCTGTACTGTGCGCAAGACTTCTTCCGGCAAGACCGCCGGGCCTGCGCTGAAGTTAAATACTCTGCTCAAAATTGTATGTACCTCCTTTAAGTATGCGTGTATTATAATTCATCATCACAAAAATTTTTTTCACGAGGTTACGCTATGACCGCAAAGCTATATTACGATGACTTATACGCACAAGAATTTGATGCAGAAATAATCTCACAGACGGAACAGGACGGAAAATTTCATGTCGTTCTGAATCAGACGCTCTTCTACCCTAGCGGAGGAGGACAGCCCTGCGATTTGGGAAAGCTGGGAGGCGTTGAGGTAGTTGATGTTCACGAGCAAGGCCAGGAAATAGTTCACGTCCTGAAAAGTAAGCTGACAGATAAGCACGTTCACGGAGTTATTGACTGGGCGCGGAGGTTTGAGCTTATGCAGCAGCACTTAGGCGAGCACTTGCTTGCAGGATGTCTCTACACTCTTCACGGAACACACACAGCGAGAATGCGCATCGAAGGCGATAACGTTTCCATTGACACGGATAAACCCATAGACATTAACGCGATACTCGAGGCAGAGAGGGCAGCTAATGAGGCAGTGTGGAGAGATATTCCCGTCGAAGTGATTTACCCAGATATTGAGGAAGTGAAGGCCAATGCACGAAAACTCCCTCCCGAGAACGCAGAGTTACCCATCAGAATCGTGAAAGTTAAAGGCGTAGATTATGTGCCATGCTGCGGACTGCATGTCAGCTCGACGGGGCAAGTCGGCCTCGTCAAGGTTACGAGCGTCGAGAATCACAAGGGCGGCTCGAGAATTTACATGCGCTGCGGGAGTGCTGCGTACAGGTGGCTCGATGATGTCTACCGTGTCGTGAAGAAGGCAGAGAGCGAATTAGTCTGCGGGTATGACGGGATCAACGAGAAGATTTCTGTGCTGAAGGGACAGATCCGGGATCTGAAGGCACAGAACGAGGCGACAGTCGAGCGGTTCATGAAGCCGATTGCTGAGGCACTGGTGAGCGGGGCTGAGAGTCTGGGAAGCTATAAGCTCGTGAAGCATGTGATGAAGTCTTCAGGGCAGGATGACGTGAAGCACATGTTCAGGCTCTTGACGGAGAATCATGAAGTTATTGCGCTGCTTGCCGGAGAGAGTGAGGAAGGAATTTTCCTGACGTTCGGGACTCACAAGGACAACAAGGATGCTGACGTGAGGGGAGCGTTCAGGAAAGCGATTGCTGCTCTTGAGGGCAAGGGCGGAGGGAGTGCGTTTTGTGCTCAGGGCTGGGGCAGGAAGACGGAGAATCCCGGCCAAGTTCTGGAGGACGCAGCGAGCGAGCTGAAGGTTAGCGCGAAGTGAGGATGATGCTATGACTGTTTCCGTAGCTATGGCGACCTACAACGGCATGAAGTATATCGGTGAGCAGCTCGACTCTCTCAGGACACAGACTCTCCCTCCTGATGAAGTGATTATTGCGGACGACAGGTCAACGGACGGAACGTTCGAGTTCTGCAGGGACTACATAGCACGTTATGACCTGAAGGGCTGGCGAGTGTACCAGAACAACACTAACGCCGGAGTCCTAAAGAATTTTCGTGAAGTCATGAGCAGGTGCACAGGAGATTATATATTCACGTGCGATCAGGACGATATATGGATGCCCGACAAAATAAGCGTCATGATGTCCGTGATGACTGAACGACCGGAAATAAGGCTGCTTGTGTCTAACTACATCGGCCTTGTTGACGGAAAGCCTGTGAAAGTCTACGTGAAGAACTTATCACGCAATGACGGTGAAGTTATCCCGGTGAGGCTTCAAGATTCAGGATTAGAGACCATGAGACCGGGATGTACATTCTGCTTCCGGCGGGAGCTTCTCGGCAAGTTTAACGTTATGGATATTGATAGTGCTATTCATGACGCTATGCTTTGGATGTATGCAGTGTCTTCGGATTCATTGTACCTGCTGAACCGTCATCTGATATTTTGGAGGAGGCATGAGAACTCTGCGACAGGAATACCATTCTCTACATATCCCAATGTTGAGCAGAGAATACGCGACACTTTCAGTACAGAGGAACTCTACAGGAAGTTTCTTGATGCTGCAGAAGGGTTAGATATACCTCCGCACAATGTGAGGTTCATGAACGAGATCATAGACTTTCAGCGCAGGAGAAGGGACATGCTGGGCAAGAGGAGCATATTGCGGACTGCGTTATTCGTGATGATGAACATGAAGTATTACCCTACTGTGAGGAATGCATTATCAGACATATACGCGATGATTTTTCTGCGGAAATAGCGAAGAAGGCGGATTGACAAAATGAGCAAATCAATCATAATAATGACCACACCACACCACACCACCCCACACCACACCACAATTATGGGCTTTCACTGCTGAAGATATGGATGTGCTTTGAAGTAGTGTTATGCCACTTCTGGAATGCAGAGAAAGATTCTGCATTGATTCTAAAGCCCTTCAGTGTTGCGGGATCTATGGCAGTTATGGTGTTCATGTTCACAGCATTTCTTCTCACAGGACAATCGATAATCAGCAGGGATAAATCAAGAATACGCAGGAGGCTTCATAGGCTCGTGGTTATGCATGTAGCTTGGGCAGCGATATATTTCGTGTGCTTTGCGGCGGCTTTCATTGCAGGGAAGGGAGCTTTTGCGGGAAAAAGTGCCGTATACATGTTCGAGGCTCTTGCAGGACAAATAGTGTTAGGACACACCCTCAACGCGACGATGTGGTTTCAGGTCAGCCTGATATACATTACGGTTATTCTTGCAGTGCTTTATTCATTCACGGAACACAGGACAGCATTAATTATTACGTTTCTTGCCGGAGTGCTTGCCTTTGTTATGCAGTACAGCGGTGCAAATTTTGCGCTTTTCGGGAAAATGAGCTATGCACTGAAATATCCTCTTGGCCGGATGTGCGAGATGCTTCCTTTGGCCTGCATGGGGATTATCTTTGCGGATTACGGCATCATGAACAGGCTGCAGGAACGCAGAACGTTATCTATAGCAGTATGTACGGTGCTGTTATTGCTTGCTGTGATGTGCAGGAAGTATATTCCTAGTGCTTCTGGCTTCGGGTATTCGGGATTGTACCTTAATGTTACGGCAATGCTTCTCACTGCGATATTCTGCCTGCTTCCTACGGACAGCCTCCCTCTCACGGCAAAGCAATGTATCACGGCAGTTTCTCGGTTCACTCCGGGAGTCTACTGTATGCACCGGCTAGCTGAATATTGCCTCAGAGCACTTCACGTAAATATCAGCAATTCCTTCATGTACTGCATCGTGATATTCATAGTATGCCTTGCAGCATCGTTCATGATTTCCCGGGTATTCACTAGAGCAGGCAGGTATCTTGTTGAGTAAGAATATCCCCCGCACACTTCACGGGGGACGCGTTTTACTGTGAGGGCTGCTGAATCCAGATCGTGGCCGCCTCGTTCAAGGGCAGCTCGTAATCATGCCGTCCAACGCTGCACGTAAACTTCTCGTCCTGATTGTCGCGTAGCTTCACTTCTGCACCGACAGTGAATCCTTTCTCGATGAGCTTTTTCCTCAGCGGCTCGTCTGCAGTCAGCCTCAGAATCAGCCCTTCTGACTCCGGCTCGCAAAGTGTCAGCGGCACAGGCACAAGCAATATCGGCTTCTCGATCGCAAGAAATATCTCGTCAACCCAAGGCTGATGTTCTGCCTTCGCCCTCCGGAAGTACTCCAGCAGTGCGTAGAGTCTGTCCTCCGTCGTCGAGTCTATGTAGTGCTCCATCGAGCAGGCCATCTCCGACGAGTGATCCCTGTCGAGTCCGAGCAGCTCGTGAAAGAATGCCCTGAACCCTTCGTGCCGGTGAAACACTGTCATTCCCTTGCGCCTTCCTGCATCTGTCAGGTGAAGCGTCCCGTAACGTTCATGGTTCACAAGCTCAAGCTCTACCATTTTCTGGATAGTGGCTGTAACTGTGCCCTTAGTTATCTTCAGGCGGTCGGCCAAGTCAGTAACTGTAACTTTGCGCCCTGTGCTCTCAAGCAGGAATAATTCTTCAAGATAGTCTTCAATTCTGGGGCTTAACATAATTTTTCACCTCGTGTTGTCGTGTGTGTCTCCGCAAATATTAAACTGCCGGTTATCACTGTAATCACTCCTGAAGCTGCAGCAATCAGCATCGTGATTCCCATAGAGGGCAGCATGTACGGAATATGTGCTGTGCATACTGGGATGATTACCGCTCCGAGAATTATACCCGCGATTGCTCCGAACACGCTAATCAAGAATGCTGTAATGTTAAGGCGTTTCCTGCCGACCAGAAGAAACAGCAGAATCATCACCGCCATACCCCACAGAATCACAAGAATATACCTGATTATGCATGAGACACTGTGAAGTCCCGATGATATGTTCCCCGCGAACTTCTTGCTTGATAGTGCGTACATACCTTTAGCGTTGAGCGAACGGTTTATCCTGCGTGATGTCTGCGTAGTGTCTGCGCCGGGCCTGAGCTTGACCATCAGCACAGAGACGAGGCCATGATCTGCAGCGAGCTTCTGGGGCTTTATCTTGTCGGCAGCTTCGGCCAGGTCAATAATTGTGTTCCTGTTCACGAAGACGGAAGAGTCTAACCCCATGCCTGTGCGCTCTAGCCGTCCTGCAATCCTTAAGTCCTTGCCGAAAAACGTGATCGTCCCTCCAACTTCACCGGTGCTGTGATAGCCCAAGATGATTTCTCCGTCATTGAGAGGAGCGTTCAAGGAATCGGCGAGCCAGCTTTTCACGATGAAGTCCGACTCGTAGTCTATGCCCATGATCTGGACAGGGTAGGCACAGCATGAAGCTCTCAGAGTCGCCATGAAGACCTGCGGAGTGATGATGTCTATTGAGTCAATCCCGAGAGCCTGAAGAGAGGAGAGAGCATCATCAGGCAGGTATGACGCTGAGGGCTTGATAGTGAGAAAGATGCTGTCAGTGTGGGGATCGAATCCTGCAGGGACAATCATGATGTCCGCTCCGAGTCTGCGTGAGAGAGTTATTGCGCCGTCAGAGAGTCCGAGAATGATTGCCGTACCTGCGAACAGGAAGGCCGCAAGAATAATTTGTGCAGCTATGAGGCAGAATGTGCGCTTGATATTCCTGCGGTCTGTGGTGTAAGAGTCAATATGCATCATAAGTCGGCGTAATTCTCGTATGGCTGTCTTGGATGGTATACAAGCTCTCTCGGCTTGCGCTTACTCACCTTCATATGGAACTCCTTGATGAGCGGGTCAGTCCTCTTCGTGATTACCTCGCACATCTCCTCAGGACTCAGATCCTTAATCTCCTCCCAAAGCTCTTTGCGTATCGCATCGACCTCTGCCTCGATAGGATCCATCTCCCCCAGATCATCCTCGTCTTTGAAGTAGACCAGCATAGTTAAACACCTCCTCTGCTGTGAAGAATAATATTCCCCCTAAATCCCACGCTGCATTGATGTCAGGGATTAACGTTTTGACCTTGTTTCTGTTGATGTGGTGAAAATTATACGATACTACAGCCTCAATTTCATAGAGTGAAGCTGTGGCAATGTGCAGACTGTCATACGCCTGCGACTGAGGAATTATTCCTGCATCCCTGTAAGCCTGTGCCAGAGAAGCGGCTTTTGGGTGCGTAGGAAGTACTATTATTCCGTAATCGTCGATGAGATTCATCATGTCAGTACGCTTAGGTTCTGAAGCTTGCTTGAGTTCATCAGCTACGAAACGTGAAGTATACCCGGCAAACTCTCCAGCCTTCACCGCCTCAAACAGCCTCACAACGTCATCATGCCCCTTGCGCTCATCAAAGTACCAGTTAAACGTCGTCGTCTCCAAATACAGCCCAAGTTTGAATCTATCACTCATGCTCTGCTCTCCTTGCTCTTGAGCTTCAGGGCTTCACCGAACGTTGCCGACTGGTCAATGTCATCAATCACCCTCCCGTGCTCAAGGATTATCTTTCTCTGCGCAACATCCCCGACTTCAGGGTCATGCGTAACGATAATTATAGTTACTCCCTCGTCATGAAGCCTCCGGAAAATGTCTACTACAATTCCCTCGTTCTCCTCGTCGAGATTGCCGGTCGGTTCGTCGCCTAAGAGTATCTGCGGAGAGTTGATGAGTGCCCTAGCAATACACACCCTCTGCTGTTCGCCCCCTGAGAGCTGGGCGGGCAAGTGCCGTGCTCTGTCAGCGAGTCCGACTTTCGCGAGTGCCTCGAGAGCTTCCTCTTCATCTGGCATACTGTGATAATACTGCGCGACCATTACGTTCTCTACAGCAGTCAGGTAGCTTATGAGGTGGAACTGCTGAAAGATTAGGCCTATCTTGTCTCTGCGTATGCGCGTCAAGCTAGATGCGTTCTCCTTGCTGATGTCCACTCCGTCAAGTATCACGCTCCCGGTCGAGGGCGTATCCATGCACCCTATTATGTTAATCATCGTCGTCTTGCCTGAACCTGACGGACCCATTATTGACAGCCAGTCTCCGGCATTCACGCTCAGGTTAATATCAGCTAAGGCCTTCAAGTTCCCGTAAATCTTTGACACGTTATTTAGTTCAAGTATTGGCATTCTCTATTCTCCCTTCAGGACTATTGCAGGATGTATATCCATGACTTTGCGGACAGGTATTATTGACGCTAACACGGTGATTGCGATAAACACGGCTATTGTTGCGGGGATCAGTGCAGGCTGGAAGTTTATTGCCCTACCGAAAACGTTAAGGCTCACCCTCTGCGCAAACTCGAATCCCAAATACACGCCCAAAGCTCCGCCAATCAGGCCAAGCATCACACCCTCGCCTAACAGCTCGCTCATCACTAGCCTGTTCTCTGCTCCGAGAGCCTTCTTGAGGGCTATTTCTCTCCGCCTCTCTGCGACCATCGCCATCATCGTGGTGTACACAGAAATCATTGTGATAATCAGCACCACCACAGTAACCAGAAGCACAAGAGCCTGAAGTTTTCCCAACACAATATCCTGCGACTGGGTAAGTCTTCTCACAGCTCGCGGCATAAGTTCTGGAATGTCGCTCTCAATCTTTCCTGACAACGCAGATAATTCGTTTGCGTCTGCTACTACACTGCACTCTATAACTTCTGCCCTGAAGGTGTCGCCGATGAGTTCGTCAAGCATATCTATATCCGCAAAGATGAAGCCTTCCTCTGCTCCTCCAGTCGTAACTATCCCGCACACCGTGAACGTCCTGTGAAAGTTCTGCCTCGCTGAATCGCGCCTCATGTTCTCCTCCGCGCTCAAGTCCTGACGCGAAGCCTCTGCCTGTCCTCCGTACCTCACGCCCTGCACCATGAACGAGTCACCCAAGTTCAGGCCTAACGTCGTAGCTATCTCATGCCCGACCATCACGCGCGATGTATCTTCATGAGTTCCCCATTCGCCCTCAATGTACCAGAAAGGGCTGTTGTTCTTGGCCTGGTCTAAGTCAGTTCCGGCGATAATGTAAGGCTGCTCGTTAATCTTCACAGTCTGGTAGCGGTAAGGTGCCATGCCGACGATTCGGGAATCTCCCACAAGCTCACGAAGAGTCCTCATGCTCTCACGCGTAATCTTTGACTCGCCTCTTGGTAACACAATCAGGTTTGCTCCGTACGACCTGAACTCCCGCCCTAACTGTTCGGGAATGTCATAGTAGATTGTTACGAGGCCGGAAAGTATCGTTGCTCCGATTGCGATCGCTAACACTGCAATGATTAGCCGTGAGGCCCTGCGAATCAGCGAGCTTGACACCATCCGCCAATACATGCGCTTTCTGCTTCCGTGTCTGCTATTTACCATGAAGTACCTCCGTAGGCTTAAGTGCCGTCAAGTAACGTATTGCCGGAATGCTCCCCAGCACCGTAACGAAGAACAGAATCACCGCCACAATAAGAATCACCATGCGCGCAATCTCGATGTATGAGCCGAAAACTGTCTGGCCGATAATCTGCGCAAAGCCTATCCCCAAGAAGTAGCCGAGTATTCCGCCGAAGAGTCCTGTAATCATGACCTCGAGCAGCACAAGCAAGACAATCTGCCAGTTGTACGCACCTAATGCTTTGAGGAGGCCTAACTCCTGGCTTCTCTCAATGACGCTAGCAGTGATTAAGTTGCTGATTGCAAGTGCCGAGCCTATGGAGCTAAGAATCGTAATCAGTACCATCAATAACGTTGTCTTGTTAAGGATAGTACCTTCTGATTCTGCAACCTGCCTTACGGGCTTGGCCACTCCGTCGCGGATGACTTCCTGAATCTGGTGGCATATCGCGCTCACGTATGCAGTGCAGTACCACGTCTCGTATTCATCGGGTGAAAGGCTGCGGGGGTCTTGAGCTGCTTTGCGTGCGAGGTCGTTATCCGGTGTCGTGAGTGCGGAGACCTCGATCGTCGAGACTCTGCCGTGAAGATTCATGATGTCCTGAACTGCCGGAAGAGTCATCAATATTTTGCTGTCATCATTCCCGCCGTCATTGAACACTCCCTTGACGGTGTAGCTTTTCCCTGAGAGAGTGATTGTGTCTCCTGCGTGAATGTTGTGCGAGTCAGCAAGTTCACGGCCTATCATCACAGCATCATTATCATCTTCACTCAGCCACTCCCCCGAAATCTCCCACCATGTACGCAGAGCCTTCAAGCCCGTGTGAAGTTCTTCTCCAGTCGAGAGCACCGCATGTTTCTCCGGCCAAGTCCCCACGAGCTGGACATCCTCTCCCTGAAGTTCTGCATGTCCCTCTAGCATCGGGGCAAAGTCCAGAATGTTGAATCCCCAGAATATACTCTTGAGCTTCAGCACATCCTCTTCCTGCAGAAATTTATCGTTGACACCCTGACCGCTCAGGCCGTAAAGGTCATTCATGAGGGCTGCGTCCTTATGCCTCACGGTTATGTTCGCTCCGTAGACCTTCAGCTCGCGGTTCACCTTGTCGCCGACTCCGAGCATGACATTCATCATTGCTGTAGACAGCGACACGCCGAGAATCACTGTGAAGGCAATCATCAGCATCTTTCCTCTCTGACGAATCAGAGTCTTAGTTACCATTCGCCAAAACATAGCTTACTTAAACCTCGTTTCATGTTTCTCCAGTTCCTTAACGTCTATGTATATCTTCCCGCCCCGTATCTCGTACTCAAACGGTACGGGGTTGCAGCCTCCCTTGAAGCCGATAGTGTTCTTGTTCATGACCACGTCGCACCGTCTGCAGATAACTTCCTCGTCTCCCCGCTCGTAATACCCCGCGAGTCCGCATATGTCGCACGCATCGAGTCCGACTCCGTAGGCTGTACCTGCAGGCTTCTTGACGACAAGAAATCTCACGTCGTACTTGTTGGGCGTTACGT
Organism: Synergistaceae bacterium; assembly: GCA_017445405.1. Taxonomy (GTDB): domain Bacteria; phylum Synergistota; class Synergistia; order Synergistales; family Aminobacteriaceae; genus JAFUXM01. The sequence continues at coordinate 85,862 of JAFSUD010000068.1, read as the reverse complement.
AGGAGAACTTGTGAAGGTGTCCGTCCGAGACTTTGTCGAGAGCAATTGAGATTATCCCGTCCTCCATGTCGTAAGGCTCGGGCTGAATCTCTGCGGGAGGCTTCGTGTCATAGTAATGCAGGACTATCACGATAAACACTGCGAGCATCCAGAACACTCCGAGACTCCACGACCACCGGCGGCAATCTCTGAGGCGGGCTTTCTCCTTGCGAAGGAGTGCACGATTCGGGAATATGCCTTCAGGTGTGCGGTGAGTCAGAATCACGAACGAGAGCATCACCAGAGCTAAGGCTAGCTGCGCAAACAGAAATGCATTCTGGTTAGCATCGCGCCAGATCATCACGTCGAACACTGACACGCCGAACAGTGAGTCGCTCGTCTTGAGGACTCGGAGTCTCTGCAATGCTGCCACTGCAGAAGCAGCATACTCGCACGCAAAGATGAATAACGACGCAAACAGGAACGTCCGCCTTTCACGGTCAGACCTCAGCGAACCGTGAACCTCATACGCTCCGAGAACGAGCAATAAGCACGTAATGAGTCCGAGAGTGAAGCCTAATGCGCGTAACATTGCGTTAGTGCTTATCCCGGACTCTCCGAAGTAGACAAACTCCCTCGTGTACTGCATCACCGGAGGCACTAAATACATCAGCGACAAGAACAGCATCACCGAAACGATTAACGCGTTGAGCTTTCTGAAAAATACCGTCAGGACTGAGAGCACAGCAACGCACGCAATAGCAACAACAAGCCGGCGGTTGAACCTCATTAACAGCAAGTTCATTCCGCGCGGGTCATACATCCTGACTCCGAAGACACAGCAGCCCGCAATAATCCCCAGCACCGCAAAAATTACCGTGTACTTCTTGCGCGACGAGCTGCTCCCCGTAAGGGGCAGGTTTAAGATTATTCCGAGCATGACAGCAAACGCGGCCAAGTGGTCAGTTACAGCAACAAGATACTTAAGAATGGTAAATCCCTCCTTATGACACAGAAAACGGGAAGCCCGCATCTCTGCAAAGCTCCCCGCGTTATCCTTCAGTCTGCTAGTCGTTCTGAAGCTGCTCGCCCGTGTAGTTCCAGTCAAATACTACTGTGTAGGTCTGGAAGAAATCCTTTGCGGACTCTTTCGCAGGAACGCCGGTCTCGTCGTCAGTGTGAAGCAGGTAATCAGTCGGAGGCTCGATGATGAACTTCAGCTTGTACGGTCCGACAGGAAGCCCCTTCGCGATGTTCGCGCCGTAGTGAGGGCCGTCGTCCGCGTTCATGGGCATGAATGAGCCGTCCATTACGACTTTGCCGTCGATTTTGGCGATCTCGTACTTCACTGTGAGGTATGCCGGCCAGATGTCCTCGCCGTTGCCGAATCCGTAGGCGATTGCTGCTTCGGGCTTAAGGTGAATATCTGCCTCAAGGTGCATGTCGCTGTCTTCCCTTGAAGGGTTCTTGCCCGCAGGGTACATGTCGACTGCCTGGAAGTAGACTGCTGCGACGTTGTAAGGGCCGACCTGAGTCTCGCCGATGGGTATTTCCTCAAAACCTGCCTCGCCGGGCTTCACTGATACTGCCTGTGCTCCGAACGCTGCTCCTGCTGCTGCAACGAGCATTAACGCTAATACTAACTTCTTCATTGTGTTTCCTCCTTTATAAATGCCCCGTCATTACTTCGCGGGGTTGCTGCCCTTTTTCCTGAACATGTGCGGAAGCATTGTCCATAACGCTGCTATCACAAGCATTATCTGCGGAATCAATGTCTCGGCTCTGTCGTAGATGCTCAGTATCTCGATGCTGAATCCCTTCATCGCAGGAATTACTGTGCGTCCGGTTATCACGTCTGCTTCTGTCAGCTCAACTACTCCCTTGCCCATGAACGATATGCACATCAGGAAGAGAAGAATGCTTGTGAACATGAAGAACGCCCGGAGCGGAAGCCTTACGCTGAAGTACCTGAAGCATACCCACACGATTACGAGCACTAAGATTCCTGCGCCTATTCCGTAAGCTATGTATGTTGGATCACTCATGCCTCCTGTGAACGCTGCAGAGTAGAACAGTATCAATTCTGCTCCCTCTCTCATGACCGCAATGAATGCCGCGAAAATCAACGTCCACTGTGATTTGCTGTCGATTGACTGCTGAACTTTTCCGCTGATGTAGTTTTCCCAAGCTATGGTGTCTGCCTTCGAGAGCATCCAGTTAGACACGTAGAACAGCACCGCCACAGCAAGAAACATAGTCCAGCCCTCGAGAAGTTCCCTCGCGACTCCGCTCTGTTCACCTAACATAGACTCCAATGCCCACGCTAACACTATGCTTGCCAAGATTGCCGCAAACGAGCCGAGATATACTCCCTTCAGCATGTGCTTATTGCCCGTCTTGATGAGGTACGCAACGATCGCAGCGATAACGAGTATTGCCTCGAGTCCCTCTCTCACCAGAAGCCCGAACGCTGTAACGAACGTAAGCCAGTCGCGGTTTACAGGAGCTTTCGGTGATGATGGTGCGCTGACTTCGGGAGTCTCGGTCTGTGATGGAGCTGGAGTCTCTGCAGGGACGGAAGCTAGCTGCGGTCTCGGAACTTGGGTGTCTGTGTAGATTGCGAGGCCTACGCTGTCGGGGTCAGAGATTTCCGCCATGCCGTCGAGCACCATCGAGTCCTTATACACCTTAATCTTGAGATCCTCTATCTGCTGGAGGAGTGCGTTTTTCTCCTTCTCTTGGTTACCTAGTAATACGTGTTTGATGTCCCTGAACTGTCCCTCAATGTGATTCACTCTCGCAGCAGAAATCGCGTACATTACTGTGCTCTCGACTCCCTGCACCTCGTAGTACTTGAAGTAGGCATCATTCACGTGCGTGTATGCATCTTTGTAGTTGTCGTTCTTCACGTCCTCAATCGCCGCGTTGAACTCTAACGCCATATCTGCAGCTACTCCGCGCCAGTCGTTATACTTCTTTTTCTTCTTTGCCGCCTCTGACTCTTGAGTGCATGTCAGAATCAGAGCGCACAATAACAACACGAGCAGTGCATAACCAGCAATGCCCCGTCTGGTCTTCAACAATCAGGGTCATACTCCTTCTATGATGGTGAAATTATATGTGTCAAACTTATTGTGATTTGATGAGGCAAATTCTACCAGTTGTTATTTTGCGGGTCAAGTTTTTGTTAATGCGAGCAAACTTTTTCAGAGCTTCACCGCCGAGATGCCCTCAATGTACGTTGTTGTTACCGTCCTGAAGTTAAGCATGTCGTGTTCAAGGTGAGGAATGTCCGCTGTGATTCCTGCGAGTCCTGCTAGCCTTGAGAGCCTGTGATTCCTGAGAGCGTGAGTGATTATGCCGGGACTGTCCGTCTCTATTCTTGCCGGGCCGGAGAGTATGAATATATTGATGTGTGAATCTAGTGAGTAGTCGGAATGAAGAAGCGCAGTGATTACCGCATCACGGACTCTCTGTGCTGACTTGGCCGAGAGCGTTCGTGTTATTCTCGGCAGAATGTCGGTGTATGCTTCCCAAATGTTACATGCCTCAATCTTTGCGTGAATGTCTCCGTGAGTGAGCACCGCACTGACGGTGATAGCCTCTCCAAACATTAACGCTCCCGCAGAAGTTACGTGCTTTCCTGAGAGTATGCCCGTCCTCCTCATGAACTCCGTGCGCGAAAACTCCGCAAGCTCAGGGTGAAGAGCAATCACCGCGTCCCTGAACTCGCCGATGTATTCCTCGTGAAGAGCTGCATCATCTGCCGGGAAGTCGTCGCACGCATAACGTGAGGCCATAACAGATTTAGCCCAGACTCCGGAGATGATGTTCTCTCCCTCGATGCGTCTCCAGACTCTGCCGTCAAGAATCTGCGGCTTCTCGTACCACTCCAGAGGGGCGACCCGAATCTCTCTGCCGTCCTCAATCCTGATGAGGCCTCCAGAAGAATTAGCCAGCGCGTTTATGCACTCTGGGATTCTGAAAAGCTCATCACTCCCTAAAATCTGCGTGTCAATAGTCAAAGCAGCTCGTTCAGGACTCGCCCGATGTCCTCATTTATGCATATTGCCCGCTCGGAGATTCCGGCTCGTGAAGGGACGTATGCCTCGCCGAGATTTATGCAACAGTAAATTGCGTCAGGCCACTCACGAGTCATCTTCCAGAAGGGAAACTTGATGATAGATGGAGTGTTCATGCCCGTGCCGAGTTCGAGGAAGAGAGTCTTGCTGCTGCAGTTGCCGCTCAGGAAGTCAACGTAACGTTTCGCGGCCTCGTGCCAGCCGTCATCCTCGACGAACGAGTCATCGCTGCGGAGGTTCATTGTCATCTGCCTTCCGCACACAGGGCAGTGCGGGATTAACTCCGAAGGTATGCGCATGTCTTTCTGGCGGGAGAGCATCTCGGTGATGATGTGTTCGTTGTCGTAGGTCTTGCTGTGGCATGGGAGCGAGCACTGGAAGAGTCCGTAATCCCCCTGCGTGTAGAAGAGCCGTGATTTGTCAAAGCCTGATTTCTGGAAGCAGTGATCTACGTTCGTGGTGATGACGAAATAGTTTTTGTCCTGCACAAGACGCAGCAGGTCAGAGTATACCGGCTTGGGAATGTCAGTGTACCTGTTGATGAATATATATCTGCTCCAGTATGCCCAGAACTCTTCAGGAGACTCGAACGGGTAAAAGCCTCCTGAATACATGTCGTGAAAGCCGTATTTCTCCTCAAAGTCCGCAAAGTATTTAGTGAAGCGTTCTCCGCTGTAGGTATACCCTGCTGATGCCGAGAGTCCTGCTCCTGCTCCTATAATCACAGTCTCACACTCTGCTAATGCCTTCCTGAGTCTCTCTGTCATTGCTATAATTCCCTCCTAATATGTCACGCTGCCTTTACTGCTATTACCGCGCACCCGAGAATCCGCAAAATACTTAGTGAAGCGTTCTCCGCTGTAGGTATACCCTGCTGAACTTGAGAGTCATGCTCCTATAATCACAGTCTCACACTCCGCTAATGCTTTCCTGAGTCTCTCTGTCATTTTGCTAACTCCCTCCTGTAAATCATCATGTCCGAAGCCTTGAACACGTTGAAGACTACCCTATTCACACTTTCAGCCTTCATCAGGAAATCTCTAACTGTCCTCACCGCTATTGATGCCGCCTCATCATTCGGGAAGTGAAATTCTCCTGTGGATATGCAGCATAACGCTATACTCTTCAGCCCTTCATTCTCCGCAAGCTCAAGGCACGACCTGTAGCAGCTCTCTAATTCTTTGCGGTGCTCGCCCGTAAGTTTCCCCCTCACAATCGGCCCGACAGTGTGAATTACATGTTTTGCAGGAAGGTTATAGCCCTTCGTTATCTTGGCCGAACCTGTCGGCTCATCATGCCCCTGCTCTGTCATGAGGTGATAGCACTCATCGCGAAGCTGTAATCCCGCAGCAGAATGTATAGCGTTGTCAATGCACCTGTGGCAAGGAATGAAGCATCCCAGAAGCTCACTGTTAGCCGCATTCACTATTGCGTCGGCTTTGAGGCGTGTAATATCTCCCTGCCATAAAGATATATGCGGCAATATCTCAGGCAGTGCCTCAACGTCAACTACTCCCTTGCTCTCACGTTCTGAAGACAAGTACTCATCCTGTACTTTCAGGAAGTCAGGCGATAACTTCATGGGAGGCCGGACATTCATTAATGAGCGCAGAAGCATCTTCGGGTCATGAATACTTTGTGCGGACTGCTTATATTCAGGCATCTCATCAAGCAGGTAATCTGTCAGGTAACTTATCTTGTCATTCATCTGTTTCTGAACCTCCAGAAAAATTTTGCGCAATATTATAATTTATCCCAAACCCGGCAAGAAGACTCCAACATCTATTAGGCGGGAGATGTTCCGATTCACCGGCTGAAAATTGCCGTATAGTATAATTTCTCTATGACAGCAGAAGAGAGATTAGCAAAGAATAACCGGATACGTGAACAAGGCAGACTGACCAGAAAAAAACGCAAAGGTCAGGTTTGCAGGGTATATCGTGTAAAAATAGATGTCTCTCACCTAAGCGCAGAGCATAAGGAACACTTGAAGATGCTCTTTGTCGAAGCGAAATGGCTGTATAACGACGCACTAACCTTCATGAATGACCATGATATTAATGATTATGACAGCAAGACACTGACAGTTCACGTACTGGACAAAGACCGGCAGCCGGTAACACATGAACTGCGATATCTGAGTTCGCAGATGAGGCAGTCAGTGATTCAGGGCATAAAGAACAATATGAAGTCTCTTGCAACACTCAGGAAACATGACAGGAAGACTGGCAGCCTGAAATACAAGTCCGAGTATTTGTCAATAAATCTTCAGCAGTCAGGAGTAACGTACAAATTCTATGACAAGAGGCATATACGCATACAGGGCTTCAAGAAGGGCATACGCATAGAAGGAACAAATCAGTTCTGGAACATTCCCAGTCTTGAATTTGCTAATGCGAAACTTTTGAACCTGCCCGACGGATACTACATAGCAATCACAACATATCAGACTAAGAGGAGTGAGGAACGCAAATACAAGCCTTCAATCGGTATAGATATGGGGATCAAGACGACAATAACAGTATCCGACGGCCGGAAGGTCAAAGTATTAGTTGAAGAAAGTGAACGCCTGAAGAAGTGCCAGAGATTAATAGCACGCCGCAAGAAGGGTTCTAACAACCGGTACAAAGCGGGGAAGTTATTGCGCAGAGCATATCAGAAACTAGGCAGCAAGAAGCGTGATGCAGCAAATAAGATTGTTCATGAACTGCTTGAACATGAAAGACTATACATGCAGGATGAAAATATCTCGGGCTGGCACAAAGGACTTTTCGGGCGGACAGTGCAGCACTCAGTGTTAGGGCTGGTGAAAGCCAAGCTGATGAAGAATGAGAGAGTAACAGTCTTGCCGAAGTCAGCACCGACAACAAAATATTGTCCTCATTGCGGGAAGCTGAAGAAAGATATAACCCTTTTTGATCGGGTATATGAATGCACATGCGGATATAGAGAAGACCGAGATATACATGCGGCGCGTAACATGATATTGCTGTCTGGACTAAGTACCTGTGGGACGCAGGAAATTAACGCCTTTGGAGAGGACGTAAGACATTGGCAGAACAGCGCGGTGCAGCCTCGTTGAATTAGGAAGCTCTCGCTTCTATAAGCAGGAGTAGTTCACTGTACACATTCCCATTTGCAAGAGGTGATTATCATTAAAACATTCCTTATTGTTGACGGCCACAGTCTGGCGCATAGAGGGTATCATGCCGTGAATGCAAAGCTCTCTGCGTCTGACGGCACACCTACAGCTATGATTGTCGGGTTCATGAATATGCTGTTCAGAGTTCAGGATGACCTCATGCCCGACTGTACGGTCATAGTCTTTGATGCACCGGTAAAGAAATCATTCCGCTATGAGCTTCAGGAGGACTATAAAGCCTTCAGGAAACCACTTGAAGATGACTTGCGCATACAGCTTCCTATTCTGCAGGAATTATTGCGGCTCATGGGATACAGGGTGATTATACGTGAAGGCGTAGAGGCAGATGATGTAGCTGCATCTATTGCCAAACTCGCAAAGAATAGCGGGCACAAGGCAGTAATCCTAACGTCGGATAAAGATTTGCTGCAGATGCTTGATGAGAATATACGCATGATGAGGCCGGTTAAGCACGGCATATCAGAAGCAGAAATGTATGATGTAAGCAAGTTTCATGATGAGTTCGGATTCATGCCTTCGTCAATGGCGGACTATCTGGCATTAGTTGGTGATAAATCAGACAACATTAAAGGCGTTAAGGGCATAGGTGAAGTTGGAGCGAAAAAGCTGCTTGCTGATTATCCTACGATAGAGAGCCTTTTTGCCTCACTCTCTGAACTTAGCAAATCAACACGCACAAAACTTGAGGCTTCAGACTCCGAGCGCGTAATCTGGACCCGGGATAACATGATCCGCCTTAAGGATGACCTCTTCGACTCCGACTCCGGCTTCCTGAACGACTGCGAAAACTGCAGGCCCGACATCCCCAGACTCGAGGAACTCGCTGTGTCTCTCGGACTCCGAAGACTCCTCGAACGCATCGGCAGCAAAAAGCAGGTGCTCTCAGGTATGCCCGGACTCGCAGTCGGAGACTCGGTCATGCCCGACGCAGACATACTCACCGACGACTACAAAGCCTCCCTCAAAGAAAATCCCGGCATGTTCCCTCACGGCGCGAGAGTCTGGGACTTGAGGACTGCGTATTACCTCCTGCACCCCGATGAAGCCGCAGGAAAGCTCCCGGATATTCTGAGCTGCATTCGGCAGAGAAAAGACAAGGCGGAAGTTCTCGCGAAAATTGCAGGAGGACTCGAGGCGAGGATAGAGTCTCACGAGGGCTTGAAGAACGTCATGAACGAGATAGATATTCCGTTAGTGCCAGTGCTGCTCGAGATGGAGGAACACGGAGTCAGAGTCTTGCCCGGACAGTTTGAGGCTGTGCAGTCAGAATTAGAGGCGAGGATTCTCGAGATCGACTCCGCAGTGATTCATGAGACGGGAGTCCGAATCAACATGAACTCATCACAGCAAGTATCATGGCTTCTGTTCGACAGGCTCGGCTTCACTCCGCTCACAAAGACGAAAAGCAAAGCATCATACTCTACTGACAGCTCGGTACTTGAACGTCTCGCAAAGCTCCCCGAAGGCACTATCCCCCGCCTTCTTCTTGAGTACCGCGAACTCACAAAAATGCTCTCCGGCTTCGTGATACCTCTTCAGCGTTCTGCAGACGGCGACGGAATAATTCACACGACGTTTGAGCCTGCAGTTACAGGGACAGGACGGCTGAGTTCACGAGACCCTAATTTACAGAATATCCCTGCTTACGGGAAATGGGCGGAAGGCATCAAGAAAGGATTAGTGCCTGTAGAGAATGGCAATGTGTTTGTTGCTGCGGACTACTCGCAGATTGAGCTTCGTGTGCTGGCGTACTTGTCGGGTGAAGAGAGACTCCTCGAGGCCTTCAGGAAGAACAGGGACATTCACACGGAAACGGCATCTTGGGTGTTCGGAGTGCTGCCCGAGCTGGTGAGTCCCGAGCTTCGGAGAACTGCAAAGATGATAAATTTCGGGCTGCTCTATGGGATGAGTGAGTTCGGACTCGCGGAGAGACTTGACATCTCGCGCAAAGAGTCTAAGGAAATCATGCAGAAGTATTTTGCTGCACTGCCGGGGATTCAGAGCTTCCTTGAGGGAGTCGTTGATGATGCGAAAACCAGAGGCTGCGCGAGGACTCTTGCAGGACGAATCAGGCCTGTGAACGAGATACCTGCGAAGGGTCAGGCACTTGACAGGGCGTTAATCAACATGCCGGTTCAGGGTACGGCAGCGGACATAGCGAGGGGTGCAATGATAAACTTTGCTGCCAAGTATCCGGGCAGATTATTTCTGCAGGTGCATGATTCTCTTGTGTGTGAATGCCGTGAAAGCGAGGCTGAAGAACTTTCTGATTCGTTACGCGAAATCATGAGAGCATCAGGAGGAGAGATAAAGTATCTTGAAGTGGCAGTAAAACAGGGAAAATCATTAGCTGATGTGTGAAATTTGCGTGTATATGCTAAAATTCCACTACGTAAAATCAACGTAAAAATTACCGACAAATAAATTTCCAGAGAGAAGGTTTTATACTAATCATGATGAATTTTCTGCGCAAACAAATGAAATGGGTAATGGCTATCATAGTTGTAGCTTTCCTTCTGTCCACGTTCCTTATGTATGAGGGCAGAGGCACAAGAGGCAGACCAAGAATTAATCCCGACGGCTCAATGAGTGATTACGAGGTCGCACAGATCAACGGCCGCTCACTTATGCGCTCCGAGCTTGAGAGAAGACTCCGTGATTACCTGAGCAACTACAGCTCCAGAAGTGCCGAGAGCCTAGACATGCCCGCGATCTATCAGGCAGTGCTGGATCAGGCAATTTTAGAGTCACAGCTAGCCAAAGAAGTAGAGGAGAAGGGAATCAGAGTCTCTGATGCTGATGCAGACCGTGCCATGAAGGAATATGCAGACAGGTATTACCCTACGCGCGAGACGTTCTATCAGGCACTTGCGAACAGCGGAGTGAAGATTGATGACTACAAGCGTTCATTGGCCCGCCAGATGGCGACAGAGCAGGTTATCCGTGATGCGATAGGCGAGGTTGTCATCAGCGAGGACAGAGCTACAGAGTTCTACGAGACAATGAAGACGTTGATTTACAGCAGGCCTGAAGGTTACATGCTTCACATGGCGGACTTCAATTCAAGTGCTGATGCGGAGTACCTGAAAGCGAAACTTGATGCTGGTGAAACATGGGCAGACATAGTGTCGAATGATGAGCTTGCGTCTCATGACGTGATTAACATTACGCGCGAGCCTGTATTCCTTCCGTCAACAGCATTTTCTGCAGGAACACTCAGCGTGTTAGCTTCTGTCGATGTAGGCAAGGCAAGCCCGGTGTTCAGCGTGTCGAGCTTTGATTATGCCGTCGGCCTGAAGACAGAACATGTTGATGCGAGCGTGAGGCCTTACGAAGAAGTGAGCGGAGACATCAAGACGATGCTGACTAATCAGGAGGAACGGAGAAGGCTTACAGAGTACGAGACATCATTGCGTAACAAGGCGCAGGTTGTGATTAATGATCAGGAGCTTTTTGCGCGTCCTGCTGTGAGCGAGGATGAAGCTCCTGCAGTTGAGGACGTTATCCCCGAGCTTGCAACTGAGAGTGAAGAGCCATCGATAGAGACTCCAGCGGTTGTTGAGGAAACGAAGCAAGAGTCTGAGCCAGAGACACCAGCAGAGGCAACACAGCCTGAGACAGAGACTCCCGCAGTCATTGAGGAAGCAAAGCCCGCGACAGAGACAGAGAATCAGGCAGAGGAAGCAAAGCCCGCGACAGAGACAGAGAATCAGGCAGAGGAAGCAAAGCCCGCAACAGAGACAGAGACTCCGGCAGAGGAAGCACAGCCTGAGACAGAGACACCAGCAGAGGCAACACAGCCCGCAACAGAGACTCCGACTCCGACAGAGGCTACACAGCCTGCAACAGAGACAGAGACTCCGGCAGAAGCAACAAAGCCCGAACCAGAGACTCCGACTCCGGCAGAGGCAACACAGCACGAAGCAGAGACTCCGACTCCGGCAGAGGAAACACAGCCTGAGACAGAGACTCCGACTCCGGCAGAGGAAACACAGCACGAAGCAGAGACTCCGACTCCGGCAGAGGCAACACAGCACGAAGCAGAGACTCCGACTCCGGCAGAAACTCCTGCAATCATAGAGAGCGGCGCACAGTCCGCAGAGGTCATAGCCAGCTCCGAAGATATACCGATTCAGGAAACAGTAGAGTAATTAGCAACAAGAAGGGATTCATATATGGCAGCAAAAGCACCACAGCGCACCGATAAAGCTAACGCGAACACGTTACACAAAATCTTAATCATAGGCTCCGGCCCGATAGTCATAGGTCAGGCCTGTGAGTTCGACTACTCAGGGACTCAGGCATGCAAAGCCCTGCGTTCACTCGGCTACGAGATCGTGTTAGTCAACTCCAACCCCGCAACTATCATGACCGATCCCGAGATGGCGGACATCACTTACATTGAGCCTCTCAACCCCGAACGCCTCGAGGCCATCATCGCACGCGAACGTCCCGACGCACTCCTCCCTAACTTGGGCGGGCAGTCTGGACTCAACCTCTGCGCAGAACTCAGCAAGGCAGGTATTCTCGACAAGTACAGCGTTCAGGTGATAGGCGTGCAGACCGACGCAATCGAGCGCGGAGAAGACCGCATAGAGTTCAAGAAGACGATGCAGGCTCTCAATATCGATATGGCTCGCTCAGAACCCGCATACTCAGTTGATGAGGCGTTGGCTATTGCTGAGAAGCTCGGCTATCCTGTCGTTCTCCGTCCTGCCTACACTATGGGCGGTGCAGGAGGAGGACTCGTCTACAACCGCGACGAACTCCGCACAGTCTGCGAGAGAGGGCTTCAGGCCAGCATAGTGCATCAGGTGCTCGTCGAAGAGTCGGTGCTCGGGTGGGAGGAACTCGAGCTCGAGGTAGTCCGCGACAAGGACAACAACATGATAACCGTGTGCTTCATCGAGAACGTTGACCCGATGGGCGTACACACCGGAGATTCATTCTGCGTTGCTCCGATGCTCACGATAAGCCCCGAACTTCAGGCCAAGCTGCAGGAACAGGCCTACAAGATAGTTGAACATATCGGCGTAATCGGAGGCACTAACGTTCAGTTCGCTCATGACCCCAAAACAGGCAGAGTGATCGTGATTGAGATTAACCCCCGCACGTCGCGTTCATCTGCTCTTGCGTCGAAGGCTACAGGATTTCCCATCGCGTTAGTGTCGGCGAAACTTGCAGCGGGACTCTCACTCAGCGACATAACCTGCAGCAAGTACGGCACTCTCGACAAGTACACTCCCGGCGGTGCTCCTGACTCTGAGGGCAATGGTTACGTAGTTGTGAAGTTCGCAAGGTGGGCGTTCGAGAAGTTCAAGGGCGTAGAGGACAAGCTCGGTACACAGATGCGCGCTGTCGGTGAAGTAATGAGCATAGGGAAGAATTTCCGCGAGGCAATCCAGAAGGCCATACGTTCACTCGAGAAGGACAGGTACGGACTCGGCTTCGCAAAGAACTTCAACGGACTCACGAAAGATGAACTGCTCGGAATGCTGGAGTTCCCGACGAGCGAAAGATACTTTGTGATCTATGAGGCGTTGCGCAAAGGTGCTAGCGTTGACGAGATTCATGCACTGACTCATGTCAAGCGTTATTTCCTTGAGGAGTTCAAGGCTCTTGTTGACGAGGAAGAACACATACTTACCTTCAAGGGCAGGAGTCTTCCGGATGATGTGCTCATTCAGGCCAAGAAGGACGGCTTTGCAGATAAGTACCTAGCGCGTCTGCTGGGTGTCAGCGAGCAGAGCATACGTGAGAGGCGTGAAGCATTAGGCGTTGTCGAGAACTGGGAGGGCGTACACGTCAGCGGGACTCAGGACGGAGCTTACTACTACTCAAGCTACTCGTTACCCCGACTAACCTCCCATAGCTTAGGGGAGGAATCAAAGGAGGGGTCTGCTACTTCACGCAAGGTAATGATTCTCGGAGGAGGCCCTAACAGAATCGGACAGGGTATAGAGTTCGATTATTGCTGTGTACACGCTGCCCAGTCCCTCAAGAAGTTAGGTTTTGAGACAATCATAGTGAACTGCAACCCCGAGACAGTCAGCACGGATTACGACACGAGCGATAAACTCTACTTCGAGCCTCTGACTCTTGAGGACGTACTCAGCATCTACAGAGCAGAGAAGCCCCTCGGAGTCATCGCGCAGTTCGGAGGACAGACTCCCCTGAACCTCGCGTCAGAGCTTGAGCGCAACGGCGTGAAGATTCTCGGGACATCACCTGAGATTATTGACTTGGCCGAAGACAGAGGACGCTTCAAGAGCGTGATGGACTCTCTCGGAATCCCCATGCCCGAGTCAGGAATCGCAGCAACTCTCGAGGAAGCTCACGAGGTCGCAAACAGAATCGGTTATCCCGTCATGGTGAGGCCGTCATACGTTCTCGGCGGGCGCGGGATGGAGATCGTCTACGATGAGGCGAGCCTCGAAAATTACGTGAAGGCTGCGGTCGGCGTAACTCCTGACCGTCCAATCCTGATAGATAGATTCCTGAATCATGCGCTGGAGTGCGAGGCTGATGCTATCTGCGACGGAACACATGCTTACGTTCCTGCTGTAATGGAACACATCGAGCTTGCAGGGATTCATTCCGGAGACTCGGCGTGCTTCCTTCCGTCAAGGCACATTTCGCCGGAGGCACTCGCAACGATAAAGGACTACACGCGCAAAATCGCTGAGGCAATGCATGTTGTCGGCTTGATGAATATTCAGTACGCTATCGAGGCAGGAAGAGTCTTCGTGCTTGAGGCTAACCCGAGAGCGTCGAGGACTGTTCCGCTTGTGTCGAAGGTCTGCGGTATAAGTATGGTGCCCCTCGCTGTCGAGGCAATAACCCGTGAACTCACAGGGAGGCCTTCACCGCTCGAGACTCTCGGCGAGCGGACGATTCCCTACTACGGCGTGAAGGAGTCAGTTTTCCCGTTCAACATGTTCCAAGAGGTAGACCCCGTGCTCGGCCCGGAGATGCGCTCAACAGGTGAGGTGTTAGGCTTGGCCGTGATGCCCGGAGAAGCGTTCTTCAAGGCAGAAGAGGCAGCAGGAGGACAGCTCCCAATGAGCGGGACTGTGTTAATAGCTGTGAGTGATGGAGACAAACAGGCGATTATTCCCATTGCGCAGAAGTTCAGCTACTCAGGCTTCGGGATACTCGCCACTCCGGGAACGTATGAGGCTCTGAAGAATGCGGGCGTTGAGTGCGAGACTGTGGGAGCAGGAAGACCCGACGTTCTCGACCACATCATCAACGGTCAGGTTCAGATGGTCATCAACACTCCGAGAGAGAAGGCACTCACGAAATCAGGAAGCGTTCTCAGACGGGGAGCGGTGAAGATGCGGATACCTTACGTTACGACATTGGCAGCAGCAGATGCAGCAATCGAGGGCATTATGACTGTTAAGGCGAAGGGCGCAAATTCCCAGTCCCTCAAGAGCATAAAGGAATGGCATAACCTGATTCGTGAGAAAGATATTCACTAAGGCATAAATTACTCTGCACCTCCTGAGAAATTCGGGAGGTGTATTTTTGTGGAAAGGAGAGAGGCAATGAAGAGGCTGTGTGTGATGGTGATGCTGATGCTGTGGAGCTGTGAGGCTGTTGCGGGTGTGATTTCGTCGGACTTCGTGAAGCTGTCGGAGTATCTCCCTGAAGCAATACTAGAGATCCGCTACTGCACAGATTATAACTTTGTGGGTGAACGCATTGACGGCTATGAAGCTCCTGAAGCATTGCTGACGCGTGAAGCTGCTGATGCCCTGCGTGAAGTCAGTGATGAAGTTATGGAGCATGGATACCGCCTCAAGATTTATGATGCCTACCGTCCGCAGAGAGCTGTGAATCACTTTGTGCGGTGGGCACGGAATCTCAGAGATACCAAGATGAAGAAGGACTTTTACCCGGAGCTTGATAAACGAGTACTCTTCAAACAGGGATATATTGCTAGGAAGTCAGGGCACTCTCGGGGCAGCACTGTAGACCTCACGCTGTTTGACGTTAAGGCGAGTCATGATGCCGATATGGGGGGAACGTTCGACTACTTCGGGAGGCGTTCACACTATGACTACAGGAACATAACGGGCGAGCAGAGAGCAAACAGGAAGTATCTTCGAGAGGTGATGACGAGGCACGGTTTCAGGGGAATCAGTACGGAATGGTGGCACTTCACGCTGAAGGATGAGCCGTACCCTGACACATATTTTGACTTTGAGGTGAGATGAGAGCAATGAAGGCAGATTATCACGTACACAGTTCTTACAGCGACGACAGCAGTACATCGATGGAGCGTCAGGCAAAACAGGCGGTGAGACTCGGACTCGATGAATTATGCTTCACTGACCATGTTGACTACGGCGTGAAGTATGATCACGATGACCCCATGCTTCAGGCGTACCCATACGACTCGAACGTGAATTATCCCGAGTACTTCCCGGCAATAGACGACGTGCGCAGTAAATTTTCAGGTAAACTAACCGTCAAGGCAGGGTTGGAGTTCGGAGTGCAGAGCATAACGATAAAGCAGTATGAAGAACTTTATGCGAAGTATCGCAGTAAACTCGACTTCGTTCTCCTGAGCGTCCATCAGGTCGATAACCTAGCCTTCTGGAATCAGCACTATCAATCAGGGAAAACGCAGACTGAGTACAACAGAGGCTACTATGAGGAACTTTTGAGGGTGATTCAGAATTATCATGATTACTCTGTGCTTGCTCACCTTGACCTTATCGTCCGATATAACCTCAAAGGAGCTTACCCGTTCAGGAATGTGCGTGATGTTGTTGCGGAGATTCTGAGGACGGCAATTAATGACGGCAAGGGTATAGAGCTGAACACATCATCATGGCGTTACGGCCTCACGGACACCCAGCCGTGCAGGGAAATTCTGAAGCTGTACCGCGAACTCGGAGGAGAGATTCTGACTCTCGGGAGCGATGCACACAGCCCTGATTATGTAGGTGCACACATTGATGAAGGCAGGGAGATTCTGCGCGGTTTGGGATTTACTAGGTTCTGCACGTTTGAGAAGATGAGGCCGGTTTTTCACACGCTGTAATTGTAAGACAGGGAGTCGTTATGATGAATACTCCCTGTCTCCAGCTTTCACACAATATTTACAGGTTCACGTTCGGAATTCCCGCAAATCCCTTCTCTAAGTCTGCATCTGTGGGAATATAGTCCGTCATCGTGCCGTCGTTATACTTCTCGTAGGCCGTCATATCGAAATATCCCGTCCCTGTCAGTCCGAAAATTATCGTCTTATCCTCGCCCGTCTCCCTGCACTTCAGAGCCTCATCTATCGCCACACGTATAGCGTGAGAACTCTCCGGCGCAGGCAGAATCCCCTCGACTCTTGCGAACTTTTCTGCCGCCTCAAAGACGCTCGTCTGCTCGACCGACCGTGCCTCCATCAGGCCGTCATGATAGAGCTGAGAGAGTATGCTGCTCATTCCGTGATAACGCAGTCCTCCCGCATGATTCGCGCTCGGGATGAAGTCATGCCCCAGTGTGTACATCTTTGCCATCGGGCAGACCTTGCCGGTGTCGCAGAAGTCGTACACAAACTTTCCGCGCGTAAAGCTCGGGCAGCTCGCAGGCTCCACAGCAATAAACTGATAGTCAGCCTCTCCTCTGAGCTTCTCGCCCATGAACGGAGAGATGAGTCCTCCCAAGTTCGAGCCTCCTCCTGCACAGCCGATTATCACGTCGGGCTTGATGCCGTACTTCTCACATGCTGCATTCGTCTCAAGGCCTATCACTGACTGATGCAGCAGCACCTGATTCAGGACGCTTCCCAGAACATAGCGGTAACCTTCCGTTGATGTAGCTACTTCCACTGCCTCAGAGATTGCGCACCCAAGAGAGCCTGTAGTGTTGGGATGGTCGGCGTTAATCTTCTTGCCGATGTTCGTGGTCATTGACGGCGAAGGTGTAACCTCTGCTCCGTACGTCCTCATCACTTCACGGCGGAAGGGCTTCTGCTCATAGGACACCTTGACCATGTAGACCTTGCAGCCAAGCCGGAAGAACGAACACGCCATCGCTAAAGCTGTTCCCCATTGTCCTGCACCTGTCTCTGTCGTTACTCCCTTGAGGCCCTGCTTCTTTGCGTAATATGCCTGAGCTATCGCACTGTTCAGCTTGTGCGAACCGGACGTGTTGTTGCCCTCGAATTTGTAGAAGATATGCGCGGGAGTATCAAGCACTTCCTCAAGAAAGACTGCATGCACTAACGGTGAAGGCCTGTACATCTTGTAGAAGTTCAGAATCTCTTCAGGAATCTGAATATAGGCTGTGGTGTCGTCGAGTTCCTGTCGGATAAGCTCGTCGCAGAAAATCGGCTGCATCTCCTCAAACTTCAGCGGCTTCAATGTGCCGGGATGAATCAACGGTGCGGGCTTGTTCTTCATGTCTGCGCGGACGTTGTACCACGATGTAGGAATGTCTTTCTCGTCAAGGTAAATCTTGTACGGAACATCAAGTTTACTCATGAATGTTTATCCTCCTAGTTAAAGAATGTGGTTATTATAGTGCAGGGATTCATTTTTCTGTGTAGCACATTTGAGAGGCTATGCTATTTTTACAGCCCCCCCGTTTTGTGATAGAATTTCCCAATCTCAACTATATATCTATGATTATGCCCTGTTAATTGTTCAGGGCAATTTGTAATTACACAAAGGAGTCCTGAATACACAATGAGAACAGAATTGCTGGGGCAGGAGAAAAACATCGTCCGCATCAAGCTCGAAATCGAAGCCAGCGAATTCATGAAAGCCCTCAACAAAACCCTCACCGAATTATCACAGCAGGTAAACATTCCCGGTTTCCGCAAGGGACACATCAAGCGTTCAGTGCTGGAAATGCGTTTCGGTAAAGAGGCTATCTACAATGAAGCCCTCGATAAGATCATGCCAGACCAGATAAAGCAGATGATCGACGACTACGAACTCGACCCCCTCGACTCTCCGGAGTTCAAGCTCGATGCAAAGATAGAGGAAGGCAAGGACGTAACCGGAGAAGTAGTGTTTGAGGTGCGCCCCGAAGTAACGCTTCCAGACGCTGACAGCATGACCATCGAGAAAGTGATTAACGAAGTCAACGATGAGGCTATTGACAGGCTCGCAAAACGCATCCAGATCCAGCTCGCCGACATCAAGCCTACAGACAGGCCGATTCAGGACGGAGACCTCGCCGACATCGAGCTGACCATCAGGACAATCAACGAGGACGGCAGCGACACCGCAGACCAGCCCAAGCCGGACTCGACTCACGAGAAAATTAACCTCGCAGACGAGACAATCCGTCAGCAGGTACGCGAGGCACTCATCGGCAAGAGCAAGGGTGATGAAACAAGCGCAGTGTTCGACGTTGAGCTTGGCCACTCTGACCGTGCACTTGCAGGAAAACGCGTGCGCTACATCATGAAGATTGAGGGCGTGTCTGAGTATGTGCTCCCGGAGATTAACGAGGAGTTCTACAAAAACGTGTTCGGCCAGGACACAGACATTAAGGACAACGAGGCCTTCAGAGCGAGACTCCGCAAAGACCTCGAGGCCGAAGTCGCCGAGACCTCACGCACCGACCTTCAGAACCGCGCCGTCGATATGGTCATTAATGCCTCAACGGTAGAGATTCCCGACAACCTCATTGAGAGACAGGCTCACTCAATGCGCCATGATGACGAACACTGGGCACAGGATAACAACATCAGCCTCAATGACGCATACGGCCTCGACACAGAAGAGGGCAGGAAAGGCTACGAGAAGTTATTGCACGACAGAGCAGAGGCAGCCGTCAGGAACGTGCTGGTGATGGATGCAGCAGCGAAGAAGTACGATGTTCACCTCGAGCAGTCAGACCTCGACGCGGAGTTTGAGCGCAGAGCGACACAGCTTAACGTGAGCAAGGGATTCGTTGCAAAGTTCTTCTATGAGCACAAAGAACAGCTTGACAGACTCGTTGATGAACTGCGCTGGGGTAAGATTGCCGACGTTCTCATCTCACACATGACCGTTAAGGAAGTCAGCCAGCTCACACAGCCTGAGACTCAGGAGAACAACGCCTAATGCCGTACTACATTCCTTACGTTATCGAGCAGACCGGCAGGGGTGAAAGAAGCTACGACATCTACAGCCGCCTTCTCAAGGACAGAATAATATTTCTCGGCTCGGAGATCGTTGACGATGTAGCCAACTCCGTAGTCGCGCAACTGCTCTTTCTCGAGAGTGAAGACCCCGACAAGGATATTAACCTCTACATCAACAGTCCCGGCGGGAGCGTTACTGCAGGCCTAGCGATCTATGACACGATGCAGTACATCAAGCCGAAGGTGTCAACAATCTGCGTTGGCTTGGCCGCGAGCATGGGAGCTATCCTTCTTGCAGGAGGCGCAAAGGGCAAACGTTTAGCTCTCCCGAACGCTGAGGTCATGATTCACCAGCCTTTGGGAGGTGCACGTGGTCAGGCGAGCGACATCGAGATTCAGGCAAAGAACATCATCAAGACTAAGGAACGCATGAACAGAATCCTTGCGTCGCACACAGGACAGGACTACGAGACAGTAGCGCGCGACACTGACAGGGATAACTACATGACAGCAGAGGAAGCCCTGAAATACGGCCTGATTGACAAGATAATTGAGGCAAGACAGACAGATGCCGGGCAATAAGAATATTCCTCCTCAGCCTCCGAAGAATGAGGACAGGTGCTCGTTCTGCGGGAAGAGTGCTGAAGAAGTCGATGAAATGTTCGAGGGGCAGGGCGGGAACGTCAGGATATGCGATCAGTGCGTTGCATTGTGCAGCATCATGATGACTCAGCGTCAGCCTGTACAGCCTCAGCCGGTCATGATGAATCCGTTTGAGAATCTGCAGACTGCTGAAACGTTCACGAAGAAACAGCCCATCGGTAACATCACGAGCATAAAGCCGCGTGAACTGAGTGATTACCTTGACCAGTACGTTATAGGCCAGGCCCGCGCAAAAAAGGTAGTCTCTGTTGCTGTGTATAACCACTACCAGAGAATCAAGAACAACTTAGAGCAGAAGAATGCTGATGTTGAGCTGCAAAAGAGCAATGTGTTATTGCTTGGCCCGACGGGTTCAGGAAAGACTCTCATCGCCCAGACTTTAGCGCGCAAACTGAACGTACCCTTTGCGATTGCGGACGCTACGACTCTCACTGAGGCGGGCTATGTCGGTGAGGACGTGGAAAATATCCTCGTGAGATTGCTGCAGGCGGCGGATTACGACCTTGCTGCTGCGGAGAGAGGGATCATCTACCTTGACGAGATAGACAAGATCTCGCGAAAGTCGGAGTCGACCTCTATAACGCGCGACGTGTCAGGCGAGGGAGTCCAGCAGGCACTCCTGAAGATTCTAGAGGGTACTATCTCCAACATTCCGCCAAAAGGAGGACGCAAGCACCCTCATCAGGACTTCATCCCCATCAACACGGAAAACATACTCTTCATCTGCGGAGGAGCGTTTGACGGACTCGAGCCTATCGTCGCGAGAAGGGAACTTCAGAAGTCTATCGGCTTCGGAGGAGAACTCGCGGCCAAGAAATCAGGGAGCTATGACATCTTGCGGAAGGTTCAGCCTGAAGACCTCGTTACGTACGGATTCATTCCTGAGCTTGTGGGACGTATTCCTGTGCTTGTTGCGCTTGAGGACTTGGACAAGGAAGCGTTCATCAGGATACTGCAGGAGCCTAAAAATGCTCTCGTCAAGCAGTACAGCAAGATGCTCGAGATGGACAAGGTGAAGCTCGAGTTTACGCCTGCAGCACTTGAGAAGATTGCTGACTTGGCCGAAGCCCGGAAGACAGGCGCGAGAGGACTGCGCTCAATCATGGAGAACATCATGCTTGATATAGAGTACGAGCTGCCTTCACTGCCTGATGTTGAGAAGGCGGGCAAGAAGTTAGTGATTACTCCGGAATTTGTGGAAAACGCAAGCACACCGCTTGAAGAGTTGCTGCATGACTAATATAGTGTTTAAGAACGTCAGGCTTGAGGCTACGTGTTTCAGGCCTGACCAGCTCATCACACCCGATAATTCCCTCCCTGAAGTTGCCGTTGCAGGACGATCGAACGTCGGCAAGTCATCACTCATCAATGCACTGTTAGGCTCGAGGCTGGCCAAGACAGGACAGACTCCCGGCAAGACGAGGAGCATCAACTTCTACCGTGTGGAGACTCAGGATGTGGCGTTCAGGCTGGTAGATCTGCCGGGCTACGGTTACGCTAAGAGGAGTGCGGACGAGCGCAATGACTGGCAGAGGCTCGTGAATGCATATGTGCGTGAACGTGAGAGCTTGAGACTCGTGATGCACCTTGTGGACTTCAGGCACGGGCTGCTTAAGAACGACAGAGAGCTTCAGGAGTGGCTGAGGGCTTGCGGACAGAATATCTTTGTGGTGTTCACGAAGGCGGATAAGATTGCGCGGGGAAAGTGGAAGACGACGAGGACAGAGTACGTGAAAGAAGGGCTGTATTCGTATGATGTGCCGGTAGTTACGTCTGCGGAGAAGCGAGAAGGCATTGACACCTTGCGTGAATTTCTGGTGAATTTTCTGAAGAGCAAGTGATATACTTTTCGCATTCCAATTAACAGAAAGGTGTAGACAAGAATGCTTGAGATCGGTATCATGCACGCATCACGCATCACGCATCACGCATCACGCCATACTAGTCTCTCTGTAAATTCAGGCATAAACGCAAATTATAACATCTCCTGCAGGAAAAATCTTGCGGGAGATATTTTGTGTCTGCCTGTCGACGGGAGGACTGCCTCATGAGCCTTAAACAGTTCGTCAAGAAACACATAGTCAATGATTCACACCCGTCAATGATGATAATGTGGCTGAAAATCCGCAACATGATAGCCAGACACAATTCAAGGATGAGTTACGCAGAGATCGAGGCAGCGATAGGGAGAAAGTACCGCAGAATGTTCGGCCGTCCCCTCAACTGGGATAATCCCCAGACCTACAACGAGAAGATACACGTCTCTAAGGTCTACATGCCCTCGCCGCTCAAGACCCGTCTTGCCGACAAGGTAGCCGTGCGTGAGTGGGTAACAGAGAAGATAGGCAGTCAGTATCTTATCCCCTTGCTGGGAGTGTACGACAGCTTCGGCGACATAGACTTTGACGCTTTGCCTGAACAGTTCGTAATCAAGTGCAACCATGATTCGGGGAGCGTTACGCTCGTGAAGGACAAGAGCAGGATTAACCGTTCGTTCCTGAAGCGCAAATATGAGCTGTGCATGATGAGAAATTATGCTTGGGCCGGCTTCGAGATGCACTACAGGGACATTACCCCGAAAATTATTGTTGAGCCATATTTAGGTGATGCCATCAATGACTACAAATTTACCTGCATTGATGAAAATCCTGTGTTCTTATGGACAGACTTTGACAGATATACTAACCACAGACGCAATGTTTACGACATGGACTGGAAGCTGCAGCCGTTCATGAAGGACAGAAATCTGCGTAATACTGATTATGATTGTCCGTGTCCTGATGAGTTCGGAGAGATGAAACGCATAGCTGAAACTTTGTGTAAAGGCTTTGACCAGATAAGGGTAGATTTATATCTTGTCGACAGGCACATATACTTTGGGGAAATGACTTTCTCAGGAGCAAACGGCTTTTCCCCGTTTATCCCTGATGAATGGGACTACACTTTCGGCGCACTCTGGCCGTTCGACAACTCCGTACGTTCACAAGTCCTAGCCTCATCATCACGCCCCTAAACTCTCACACGCCCTCCTCACTCTCACAATGAGGGGGGGATTCTTTCCGCTGTTGTATAATTTCGCACAACAATCACATTAATCATTAGGAGGTAAATTTTTCTTAATGCCATACAACTTTGCTGACATAGAAGCCAAATGGCAGAAACGCTGGAATGATTCTCACTGCTTCGAGTCTCACACCGACCCGTCAAGAGAAAAATTCTTCTGCCTCGAAATGTTCCCTTACCCCTCGGGAGCGTTGCACATGGGACACATCCGCAATTACTCCATCGGTGATGTCCTCGCACGCTTCCTCCGCAAAAACGGAAAGAACGTCCTCTACACCATCGGCTTCGACAGTTTCGGTATGCCCGCTGAAAACGCAGCCATCAAGTTCAAGACCAAACCCCACGACTGGACGCTCTCCAACATCGCCTACATGACCGAGCAGCTCAAGCGCATGGGCTACAGCTATGACTGGCGGCGCGAAGCTATCACCTGCCTTCCTGAATATTACCGCTGGAATCAATGGATATTCCTGCAGATGTACAAGAAGGGCATCGTTTACCAGAAAGAAGCTCCCGTGAACTGGTGCGACACATGCGGAACCGTCCTCGCTAACGAGCAGGTCGTCGACGGAGGCTGCTGGCGTTGCGGAAATCCCGTCCACAAGAAGAACCTCAAGCAGTGGTTCATCAAGATTACTGACTACGCACAGGAATTGCTTGACGACATCGAGAAAGATTTAGACGGCTGGCCTCGTAGAGTCAGAATCATGCAGACGAACTGGATCGGACGCTCAGAGGGTGCGCGTCTGTCGTTCAAGATTCCTGAGCTGAACTATGAGCTTGAGGCATTCACTACACGCTTTGACACAATCTACGGCGTAACGTTCATCGCCCTCGCTCCCGAGCACGAACTCGTCAAGACGATGCAGTCCGCAATGTCCCCAGAGGACGCACAGAAGCTCGCGGACTTCGTGAAGCAGGTAGCCTCCCAGTCATCGATCGAGCGTTCCGACGCTGGCGCAGAGAAACTCGGCTTCAAGACTCCCTTCTTCGGCATCAACCCAGTGAACGGCAAGAAGATTCCCATCTGGGTAGCTAACTACATCCTCATCGATTACGGCACCGGCGCAATAATGGGCGTTCCTGCTCATGACGGAAGGGACTTCGACTTCGCAAGCAAGTACAGCATCCCCATCATCCCCGTAATCAATCCTGCTGACGGCACAGTCTTAGACGGCTCATCAATGACTCAGGCCTTCGAGGACGACGGCATCGCGTGCAACTCGGGGCAGTTCGACGGCATGAAGACATCTGACGCAATCCCGGCAATGATTGACTGGGGCGAACGTGAAGGCTACTGCAAGCGTGAGGTCAACTTCAAGCTCAGAGACTGGCTCATCTCCCGCCAGCGTTACTGGGGGACTCCGATTCCGTTCGTCTACTGCGACAAGTGCGGAGTCGTCCCTGTCCCTGAAGACCAGCTCCCCGTGAGACTCCCCGAAGATGTCGAGGTCAAGGAGGTCGGACACTCGCCGCTGCTCGACCTTCCCGAGTTCCTGAACACTACATGCCCTCATTGCGGAGGCCCGGCTCGTCGCGAGGCTGACACGATGGATACATTCTTCTGCTCGTCGTGGTACTTCGACAGGTACTGCTCGCCCGGCTGCGAGACTGCTCCGTTCAGGAAAGAGGACGTAGATTATTGGATGCCCGTT
Source organism: Synergistaceae bacterium (assembly GCA_017445405.1). Lineage (GTDB taxonomy): Bacteria > Synergistota > Synergistia > Synergistales > Aminobacteriaceae > JAFUXM01. The sequence continues at coordinate 61,172 of JAFSUD010000068.1, read as the reverse complement.
GACCAGTACATCGGAGGGATCGAGCACGCATGCCTTCACCTGATTTACGCGCGGTTCTTTGCAAAGTTCCTCACGGATATAGGCCTCACAGAATACCGTGAACCCTTTACCCGCCTTCTGACTCAGGGAATGGTCATCAAGGATGGCGCAAAAATGAGCAAGTCTCTCGGCAACACCGTAGATCCGACCGAGATGGTCAAGAAGTACGGAGCTGACACAATAAGGCTCTTCATTCTGTTTGCTGCTCCGCCCAATAATGATTTGGAGTGGTCAGACCGCAACGTCGAGGGCGCGCACAGATTCCTGAATCGTGTGTGGCGTTATGTTGAAGAGAATGCTGACAAGCTCAGGGGAGACGTTATCCCGATGAGTGAGCTGAAGGACTCCAAGCTCCGCGACCTCAAGCGCAAGATTCACACGACGATAGACAATGTTACTCATGACGTAATCGACGAGAAGCAGTTCAACACGGCAATTGCGAGACTGATGGAGCTGACGAACGCAATATATTCTCTGAACGATGATTCGCCGGAAGCGTGGTCGCTCAAGAAGGAAGCTGTAGATGTGCTGATTAACTGCCTGTCTCCTTTCTGCCCGCACATCACGGAGGAGCTGTGGGAGATGCTCGGACACACTGAGATGCTCTGCCTCGAGTCTTGGCCGAAAGCAGATGAGTCGGCAATGGCGAAGGACAGCGTGATAATTGTTGCGCAGATAAACGGCAAGGTTCGCGGGAAATTTGAGCGTCCTGCAGGATTATCACGTGAGGAGCTTGAAGCCGGGATAGTGTCTGAAAAGTTCATAGCCGACAAGATAGCAGGTAAAGAGATCGTGAAGGTTATTGTTGTGCCTGATAAGCTCGTAAACATTGTAGTTAAGGGTTAAGATTTTGTGAATGTGTCTCCTGCTCAGAGATGGGCGGGAGATTTTTTATGTGAATTGATTGCTAGTTAAGTCTTTGTGTGATACTATACCACGCCGCTAAAGAATGTCTGTGTGTTTCCGACAATTTACACATGAACATCAAGCAGGAGGAAAATTATTAATGAACATAAAGCGCAAAGGCTTCACCTTGATAGAAATAGTAATCGTACTTGCGATAACTGTAATTTTGACCGGAATAATGGCTCTCATGAATTATAATTCTTACTATACAGCTAAAGCTAATCATATCATTCATGATTTTCGCAGCTTAAGGACGGCGGCCTCAATGTGGCACAGTGAGAACAGGCAGACAAAAAATAATGACCGCAGAGAAATCTTGAACTACCTTAACAGTAAATCAATGGTTAATCTTGCAGACAGCGAGGAGAACAAGGGCGGATATATGCTTCACGTTTCTGATAACGGCAGGATTTGGTACGTCGGATATGAACTCAGCAACGACGCAAGAATCAGGAACAGGCTGACCGCCAAAGCAGGGCACAACAAGCTCTTGGGAGGGGACAAGAAGTCCCAGTACAACAATGATTCGCAGGTGTGGGTGCAAGTACTCACACTGTAAAGCGATAAATAACCCACTCTCTCTAAATGCGCAGAGGAGTCCTGAAAATTCCGGGACTCCTCAATTTTTTGCGTATATAATTCTGCAGGGAGGAATAATTATGCCGCACATCATAGCTATAGAACACAGTGAAGCCCAGAGAAGGCAGCTAGCCGAGAAATTAAGTGAACTCGAGAAATCAGGCTATCCGTTGTCAGCAAAGTATGAGGCCGGAGATTTTGAGTCATGGCAGGATATGTTCAGCACAGTGATTCAGCCCGGACTCTTTGCATCCAGAGAGTCAGTAGTTGTTGAGGGAGCGGAGACTCTCGAGCCGTTCCCTGAAGAACTGGTCTCTCTTCTTGAGGACGACAAAGCTGACTGCATGATGATTCTCGTCTTCAGCACTGACTCAAAGACTCTCAAGTCCATAGCCTCATCAATCACCATCATCAAGCCCGAAGCACAGCTCCCTCCGTGGAAGCGCAAAGACTGGCTGCTTGACTTGGCCAAGTCTCAGGGGTGCAGGATTTCTCCTGATGCTGCACAGATGCTATCAGACAGCATAGAGTCTCAGGAGGAGTTACGCGGAGAGATAAGCAAGCTGGCACTCTATGCAGGGAAGCGCGAAATCACAATTGCTGACGTTGAGGCGTTATCGTTTGACGAGGGAGGCAGGGCACAGATGATGTTCATTGATGGCATATGCGACAGTAAGCCTCATGATGTCGCACGGGCTATTACGTTCCTGCGTGAGGACTCGATCCTTCAGCCCCTTGCTGCAATCACGAACAGGTTACGTCCTGCACTGATGCTCGCGTGTTTTCCGGAGAGTCTCCACGCACAGGCACTCAATGCTGCAGGAGTGGACACAGCCAAGAAGTACAATTACGCTCTCGTGAAGTCCCGCAATGCCCTCAAGCAATACGGCGCAGAGAGAATCAAACGCTTCATGATGGGGGCAATAAGGCTTTCGTTTCTTGAGAAGACTAACAGGGCGGAAAGCTGGCAGGGCTTCGAGATTATAATATGGGAACTCATGGCAAAGGTTTAGACAGGAGGAATTATCATGCTGCCAATGTCATATTCACAGCCTGCGTTAATGTTCGCTTGTTTTCCGAAGCCTCTGCACTCCGACGCACTCAAGGCTTCTGACAACGACCCAGTGAAGAAGAAGTACGCAGTTACCAAGTCCCGCAATGCCCTCAAGCAATACGGCGCAGAGAGAATCAAACGCTTCATGATGGAGGCAATAAGGCTTTCGTTTCTTGAGAAGACTAACAGGGCGGAAAGCTGGCAGGGCTTCGAGATTATAATATGGGAACTTATGGCAAAGGTTTAGACAGGAGGAATTATTATGAAAAAAGTGTTATGTATATTGTTTGCGCTGTCAGTGTTATGTTCACAGGCACTTGCTGTTTCGTGCGGAGGCTCACCACTTGAGGCAGGAGAGTATATCGGCATCATCTCACCGTCTAGCTGCATGGACAGGGAAGAAATCGACTCCGGCGACCTGATTCTTCGCTCGCACGACATCATTACGAAGCTGGGTGCAAGTGTGTATGAAGTGTATGGCTACCTGGCCGGGACAGATCAGCAGAGAGCTGACGACATCAACGCAATGTTCCGTGATGACTCCGTCAAGGCCATCATCTGCACACGCGGAGGCTATGGTGCTGCAAGAATACTCGACAAGCTCGACTACGACATGATCTCCCGCCACCCCAAGCCGATAATCGGCTACAGCGACGTAACAGCCCTTCTCTGTGTCCTGAACGAACGCTGCGGAATCCCTACAGTACACGGCCCTATGCTTGTATCGCTCACACGCGACAGCACTAACACAGAATACACACGCACGAACTTTCTCGCAGGACTGAACGGCGAGGTCATCTCCGGCGAAATCCCCATGCCTGAAGGCCGGACACTGCAGACAATGATTCCCGGACATGCTGAGGGAGCAGTCATCGGCGGAAATCTCACGCTCATAGCTTCTCTTGTCGGAACGCCTTACGAACTGAAGGCAGAAGGTGCACTGTTATTGCTTGAGGAGGTAGGCGAGAAGCCCTACAGGATCGACCGCATGATGAATCAGTTGTGGCAGAATGGATTGCTGCAGAGGGTGAACGGTATCTTGCTGGGGGACTTCATAAACTGTGAGAACACTGACGCATCACCGGACAGCCGGACGTTCGGTCTTGAGGACGTGCTGAGGTATTACGCGGAGCTTTGCGGAAAGCCGGTAATCAGAGGAATACCCGCAGGACACGGAGAGGACAATATGTATCTGCCGTTCGGGGTTCATGCTGTGATGAATGCAAACGAAAACGGAACAGCGAGCGTAATTCTTGGGAGATGAGGCGTGAAATCTAGTATAATATGTTGACTACGAACAAGGAGGTGTAGATAACATGCAGGTAACATCAATGCTTTCTGCGGGATACTTAGAGCCGATGATGCAGGGAGTTTCCCGGGCGTATGAGACCGAGAAGACGGCCCAGAAGACAGATCAGGACAAGCAGGCCAAAGAGCAGGAGATACTAGCCGAAGAACAGGCACTAAGAGCCAAACTCGGCAGCAATGCTCAGGTGCACACTGTGTATCATTACTCTATGGGCACAGACGGACGCAATTACATCACCGGCGCGTCAGTAACGATGAAGGGCACAGAGGAAGAGCTTAACCGTGTTAGCGGAGGAGTAACTACCGAAGACATCACGGCGAAGGAGCAGGAGACCCGTGAAGCCTTGCTCAAGGAAGACGAGGAACACGAGGACAGCCAGAACATCATCAAGGCAGAAGCCGATAAACGTGAAGCCCGCAAAAAAGAGGACAAGTCAGAAGACGAGAAAGAAGCTCAAGTCAGGGAACTCGAGCAGACTCAGCGAGAAGTTATTGCGCATGAGGCAGCCCATCAGGCAGCAGCAGGGCAGTTCGGCGGAGGAGTAAGCTACACGTACACCGAAGGCCCTGACGGCAAACGCTACATCACTGGCGGAGAAGTCCCGATCAAGCTCAAGCAGGGCAGCACTCCGGAAGAGACACTGCGTAACATGCAGCAGGTCCAGAGAGCAGCCAATGCTCCTGCAGACCCGTCAGGACAGGACAGGCAGGTTGCAGCGAAGGCAGCAGCTCTTGCGGCGAAAGCTAGAGGACAGATCGCCAGAGAAGACGACACGGACGAAGAACATCTGGAAACAGTAGCAGAGGGTACGCCTATCTTTGCGGCTGTTAATAAGGACGACGAACAGCAGGATCCGGCCAAGAACGGAGTATCTTCTGTATTGGCGGCAGTGAAGGAGTACGAACTTCAAGGCTTGATGTCGGCAGCTTAATTCACAACATGAGACAAATACTATACGGCTGATAATCCTTCCGGTTCACTAAAAGCTCGCGCTAAACCGGAGGGATATTTTTTTAGGGAGGGTTATTACTAAATGAAGTCATTGCTGAAATCTGCAGTTGTTATGTCATTGCTTCTGCTGTCATGCAGCAGTTCATCCGCCGGAGAAAAATACATAGACCTTCATCTTCATTTGGACGGAGTAATAACGCCAGCGATAGCTAAAGAACTCGCCGATCTGCAGAATATAGTGCTCCCCGCCTCAGATGACCGGGAACTCGAGTCTCTGCTCACTGTCCCTGATGACTGCAGAGACCTCAACCAGTTTCTGGAACGTTTCGCCCTGCCGCTGTCGCTCATGCAGACTCCTGAAGGCCTGCGTGAAAGCGTCAGACTCGTGCTCGGGAACATAGCCTCGCAGGGAGTGATTTACGCAGAAGTGAGGTTTGCTCCCCAGCTTCACACTGAAAGGGGCATGACTCAGGAGGACGCAGTGAGGGCAGCACTCGAGGGCCTGAAGTCTTCGGGTATCAGGGCGAATCTGATTCTGTGCATGATGCGGGGCAGGGATAATGAACCTGCGAACCGCGAGACTCTGGAGCTTGCAGGAAAGTATCTCGTGAAGGACGGCGGAGTCGTGGCTCTGGACTTAGCCGGAGCTGAGGGCATCTACCCCACGAAGGATTACGCCGGATTGTTCGCTGAGGCACGTGAGCGCAATATCCCCTTCACGATTCATGCTGGCGAGGCAGACGGAGCGGAGAGTGTCCGTGATGCTGTGGAGTTCGGAGCTGCTAGGATAGGGCACGGCGTGAGGAGCTTTGAGTCTCCGGACGTTGTCGCAATGCTGAAGGAACGCGGAATCTTTCTCGAGATGTCTCCGACGAGCAACAGGCTTACCCGTGCTGTGCCTGACATGAAGGACTACCCGTTCATGAATTATCTGCGTGAGGGGCTGCGCGTTACTCTGAACACTGACGACATGGCCATTGAGCGTACAACTTTAGCTGACGAGTTCAGGTATATGCGAGAAGTTTTCGGGCTGTCCTCTGATGATGAGCGCGCGGTACTTGAGAATGCAATTGACGGAGCTTTTACCAGCGACGAGGTGAAGAAGCTGCTGCGTGATGAGATTTAAGAATGGAGCGTGCATTTCATGAGCGTATTTGAAAGGATGCTTAACACTCAGGCCTTGATGTTCATCTATGTAGTTACGGGCATCATCATGGCCAAGACAAAAATTCTCAGGCATGAAGGACGATCCAGCTTCATAAATCTGCTTCTTGACATCACATTGCCCTGCATGATTCTGAACTCGTTTAATGTTGACATAGGAATTGATGAGCTTATCTCTGCCGGAAAGATAATGATCATCTCATCAGTTCTCACACTTATTGCGTGGGTGCTCGGAAAAATCTTCTGGCGGAATGAGCCTCAGAACAGAAAATCAGTGCTAGAGTTCTCGACTCTCTTCTCGAATGCCGGAATGCCGATAGTTGCGTCTGTCTTCGGAGCGCAGGGAGTGTTTTACGCGTCGTTCTACCTTCTGCCTGTGAGGGTGCTCATCTGGACGCTCGGACTCTCGCTCTTCGTTGATGAGGGAGATTTCCGGGAGCGCATGATGATTCTCCTGAAGACTCCGAGTCTGGTGGTAGTGTTCATCGGGATCGCGTTAATGTTCATGCCGTTCAAGCTGCCCGGAGTCCTGAGCGTTGCCGTCAAGAACATCGGGGACATGACAGGCCCTCTCTCGATGATGATAATCGGTGCTGCACTGGGAGAGTCGGACTTGCGGTCTGCGTTCGAGATTAATGCGTTCAAGCTGACTGCGGTACGTCTGGCTATTCTGCCAATAATCTACATGGTGATGCTTAAGCTCTCTGGAGTAGAGGATATTCTGTGGCAGGTTGCGGTGGTGCTTACTGCTATGCCTGCTGCTGCGAACACGGAGATAATAGCCGAGATGTACGGGAAAGATTATCAGTTTGCGGCCCGGTGCGTTGTCGTGTCCACAATAATATCTCTCGTAAGCGTGCCGTTATTGACGCTGCTGTTCTAGCGCACAAAAAATCCCCCCTCGTGAATGAAGGGGGATAATGTTTACTCTGTTACTTCTTCTTCAGCAAGACTATTCCGCTCATGAGGAGCATGAACATTCCCGCGAGATTCACACTGCATGCACCGGACGAGTCGCCGTCGTCGAACGAGTCGGACTCTGGATCTGAGGCTGTCTCGATGTCGATTTCCGCAGTCTCGACCTCTTGGCCGTCAACTCTCCCTGCAGCGTAGACCGTGAACGATCCCTGCACGAGTTCTCCCGGAAGAGTGAACGTCCCGTCGGGAGCGACACTCACGCCTTCAGCCTCTTCATCGTCAACGTAGACTCTGAGTCCCGAGTAGTCCGGAGCGTCGTCTTCGTCGTCATCGGGAAGATCTCCCGCTCTGAAGGTAAGAGGAGTTCCCGCACTCACTGAGGCGGAGTCGTCGATCTCTGCGCCATTGTGGAGGAGGTACAGCTCTTCCGTACTCGACACTCCGGCACGTACCGCAGCATTCCTCACAGCAGACGCATTCACTGTTTCTTCACCCGCAGCCTCTTCATGAATGACGATCGTGAACTCCGCTGATGCTTTCCCGGCCTTGTTTTTGGCCCTTGCCGTAAACGTGTACGTTCCTGCTTTGGTAGGCACTCCCGTGATCTCGCCTGTAATCTTGTCGAGCTTGAGGCCTTTCGGGAACTTGCCGGACTTGCTGAACTTGATTTCGTCGCCCTCTGTGTCGATGGTGAAGTCATAGGATTCGCCTATCACACCATCAGGAATAGCTGTAGTAGTGATTGAAGGCTTCTGCGGCAGAACTTTGAGGGTGAATGATTTAGACTTGCTGCCCTCTGAGTTAGTTGCTGTGGCCTTGAACTTGTACTTCCCTGTCTCTGTCGCAACTCCGAAGATTACTCCGCTGTCGGTTGAGATGAAGCCTTCGGGAAGATTGCCCTCGAACGACCAGGTGATCGGTGCAGTTCCTCCTGCCTCGAGCTCGACTCTGTATTCAGAGTATGTTGTAGCGTCAGGTATCTTCTTTGTGGCTAGCTTAGGCTTTGAGGGCTTGGACGGTTCTTCGCCGACACCTGCACTGTCATAGGCAGAGTTCGGTTTTATCCTGAGCTGGAAGGTCTTGTCTGTGTAGCCTCCGTTAGCATCTGTTGCCCTGAGCGTGAATTCGTAGTCGCCGTAATTGCCGGGAGTGTTGAGCAGATAGATGTACGAGCCGTAAGAATAGATTCCTATGCCAGTAGGAAGTTCGCCGGAAATTTTACTGACAGTGTAGGGAGGCTGTCCTCCTGATATGAGTACGTAGTCTCTGTAATTCACCTTGTATTGTCCATCCCTGAACGTGTAGAGTATGGACATGTTAGGGTTAGGTCCTACTTTGCTCACGATGATATTCTGCAGCGGTGAAAGTGCTTGATTCTCAGGACCACGATAGCCGTTATCCGCCTCGACCACAAAACTATAAGTAGATGACCGAGACGGAAGCGGTGTTCCCTCGAGGTAAATGTAGTAGAAATCTCCCTCATCATCAAAGCGCAGGTCTGTAGTTTCCCGCAGTTTCATACCAGAAGGAAGCCAGCCTTTCGTAGGAAATACAGTTGACCTGGGGCTCTTGCTTTCCCACCTGGACATAGCCATTGCAGAACGTACATAGAGTTTGATTGCGCTCGAATAGTATTGTTCGACTACAGCACCAGGCTTGAAGTATCCCTTTATCCACATTAAAGGCTTCCCGATAGTGATAGTGTATTCTTTCTCGGCTGTGGTCTCAGGATTGCCCATGAAATTCTCGAGATGTACTTTGAACGTATAGACTCCTGCAGCCGTTGGCTTCCCCGAGATTACGGCTTTGCGGGAGTTATTCGGGCCGTTGAACGTCAGGCCGGGAGGAAGTGATCCTATGACTTTCCATTGCATAGACCATTCGGTTCCGTAAGCCTCGATTTCCTGTCTGTAGTCCACGCCGATTTCTCCGTCGGACAGCGGTGAGTCTGTGATGAATACGGGAGGATCATAAACTCCTATGTAGCCGGTTCTTGATCTGCTTGTGCCTCCAGAATTCTTGGCCGTTACGCTGTAGTTGTACTTCCTGGCATTGTAGGAAATCATGCCGCGTGCTGTGGACTCAACTGTGCCGGAGATTTCTCCTGTCTGCGAATTAAATGACAGTCCGGGAGGGAGAGTGCCCGTCAAAGTCCAAGATGATACGCTGCCGTTAGCTTGGCACTGTAAGCTGTAGTACTGGCCTGCGACGAGATTCTCTATTGGTGCGTAGGTAACCACTGGAGGAGTCTCAGGATTTGGACGAATACCAAGATTGTAGATTGAGAATCCGCCGCTTCCGCTAGGCTTTTTGTATGCTTTTGCAAGCTCAGACCACGTGTAATACGTGTTGTTAATCACTTTTGCGCTAGTAGTGTTCGATTGCAGAACTTGGACGCCGTAATCATCTTTGTAGGATATGATGAATGTATGTGGAGTGCTGTTCCAGTACATTTGGACGACATCCCCAACTTGAGCATTCTGAAATGTTCTCTTTACGCCATCTGCAGAGAGATAGTTACCTCCATCATTAAAGTGCTGAGCTATCCTGCTGCCACTTAAGCCTACTATCCCTCTTAGACCATCTGTCTGCTGATTAAAGTTTATTTCTCCGTTAGTCAGTGTGTAAACTACAAGGCGCGCAAACATAAAGCAGTTATTACCAAACTTGTCGCTACGGCCAGTAGTTCCCCACCAATCGCCGAATTTACTGTGTACAGTCCTATAGTTCCATTCCGACCACTTCGACGCTTCGAAATCTGATGCAGTCGTACCCGTCGCAACTGAACTCTGCCCAGCGAACGCCAGCACTGCACACATCACCAGAGCCATAAGCCCTATAAATCGTTTACTCTTCATAAGTTTCGCCTCCTAGCTTAACTTCACAAAATTTCCTGTCGACCGCTTACGCAACTACCTTCATTCTCTCTAAGGAGGTCTCGCACAACATTTCATGCCTCATCACCTCCTCCTGAGCAGCATAATCACCAGAACGCACCCTAGACTCCCAAGCCCCGCACTGCACCCTCCATCACTGGGCGGAACAGCATACCGCTCAGGCAGCACGTCCAGAATCTTGCCCTCTGTCTTTGTTGGCCTATCATTTGGCCGCACATCTTCACTTTCTTCTGGCCTCTCATCTGGCGGCACATCATTACTTTCTTCCGGCTTCACTTCTGCCTTCTCTTCTGAAACAATCACCAGCCTCAACTCTGCCTCATCACTCCCTACATCGTTGAACGCCGTAAACTTCACCAGCACATCAAAAGCTTCATCGCTCTGACCGCTGAGCACACCTTCACGGCTGAACGAGAATCCTTCAGGCAGCTCCCCGGCTCTCCACTCAATAGTGCCCGTCCCCATAGCCTCTAGCCTGAACTCATAGCTTTCTCCTGCCCGTCCGAAAGGCAGTCCCGATGTCGTGATTGACGGCGCAAATTCATACGACGGCCTCGCAATCGTTATCACCCTCACAGTGGCGTTGTACGCTTCGCCGTTCATGTCATTACCGTCAACCCACACTGAAGGCACAGCATCACCTGACGCAAAATAGCTCTCGCCCTCACTCACTGATGCAGTGAAGTAGCCTTCTACAGTGCTTTCTGCTGCCGTAGCATAGTCATAACTTGTAACCATCTTCACAATCACTGAGTAATAATCTCCGGCGTAAAGCTCTATCGGTTCTGAAAGCCTCATTGCGTGATAACCGGCATTAGGCATATTTCCGGACAAAACAGGTTCTGAGATAACGCTTCCCGGATCTGCAGGCTTCTCTTTGCCGAGATTATTCACGTACACTTGATAATCAGCGTTGTTGTCTGTCGTGTTGAACGTGATGAATACTATGCTTTCGTTGCGTTCTGCCCTGAACACGTTTGCCGACCACTGAGGCGTAATGTTTGCGGTCTCGCCTCCTAAGTCATGTTCACGCTGCTCTGTCGTCTCATCCGATATGTCCTCGCTCACTATGAACACGTAAGCATTATTTACAGGCCTGCTTCTTGCTTGTTCATAGGACATCCAGAAATAGCCGTTATCGCCCCAGTCTTTGCCGTAAGAGTTCCTGACCAGCCAGGCACCATTTCTGCCAGGATTATTCGTGAAGTTCTCTGCGGGATAATCATCATCCCAGCCAACAAGAAGTACTGCATGTCCAGAGCCTCCTGATGGGTCGCCAAAGTAGTAAGAATGATTCACCTCATCGTAGCCGCTTTCATCATGCACATAATGAACATACACTCCTCCGTGCTTCATGATTTCGCTATTAACTCGTGATATATCGCCTTCGTTAATCTTGTCCAGCTTATTGGCATCTACGAGCTTTAACGGAGCTTTAGTGAAGGTTTTTCCTAGCAGGAAGGCCTCGATTTCTGCATTCTTTCCGGCTTCTGTGTAGGGCATATCCTGCTCTCTTACCGGGGCTGTCGGTGATGTTGTTAAGAAGTTAGCTGCCTTGTCGGGAGTCCCTAGCTGATCCAGCACGGGCAGATTTGGGTGAATGTCTTTACTGTAAATAGTCTTGTAGGTGAACCACGCTAAATGCAGTTCCGACAAATCAGGGTACTCACCAAGAGATGCCAGCCCCTGCTTCCTATAATTTGCCTCCATTGCACCGAGCGACGCAAATGCCCAGCAGGTGTTATAGCTGCCCTGATTTCTTGCTTCAGGGAGACCGATCTCTTCTCTTCCGTCATAGCGTGCAGGCAATGTATCAGCTGCAATGAATGCAGTACTTGATGTGTATCTCGGAGGGTTGCTGCTGAGGTGCGATGTATCTATTGGACTTGGAGCTGCGCCGTCGCTGTTTTCTCTGAGTTCAGGATTAGACAGCCATTCTCTAAAACTCTCTGCAACTGGAGCGGCCTTTACCTCTTCAGGCTCATCATCCCACTCACAGATGAATCCCTGCGAAGTTCCTGATACGTCGTCCCATTTTCCTGAACTGTCAATCTGCAGGTACACTCCTGAACCGTCGGGCTGTCCTGATGCGTAGTTCGTGTACTGCTTCTCGAACGGCTCATCAGTTACCCAGTGCCAGAACCCGGACTCGTCTGCACGTGCTCCTAGCCAATAAGTCCCTGAGTCCCCGAGAAGTCCCGCAACAAAATTCTGCTCGGCCTGACTCGTGATCGTCGCGAGGTGTCCTCCCAGCTCTTCGCACCTAGTCTTTGCCTGCTCCCACGTGAGAGACTCGGTAATGACTTCATACCTATGGCCATTCCACATAATTTCTTCTTGAGGAGAAGGAGGCGTGTAGCCGCTGCCGCTCAACGGGTAAGCACTCGGCCAGTGGTTGCTCGTTGCAGAGATGTTCACACCTGATGATGAAGTTATTTTGCCTGCTATGCCCCCGACCTGTCGGGCAGTTATATGCGTGCTGTCCTCTACTGTGCAGTTTTCGATAGTCCCGCTCTCAGCTTCTCCGACTATTCCTCCGGCATAAGCTGCCCCTGAAATTTCTGCACTGACACGGCAATTCCTAACAGTTCCTCCTTCAAGATGCGCAGCTATTCCTCCTGCTCCATAAGGGCTTGTCGCGTTATTTGGCGTAACAGTTCCGGTGAAGCTGCAGTTCTCGACTATACCAGAGTAAAGATAATGCACGATCGTTCCAGCACAGTTAGCTGTTATTGTTCCGATAACGTTAAGATTTTTGATGGCAGCATCATAGTTATTAGTTGTGTTTACAGTATGGAACAGAGCAGCATAAAGTCTGTTGCTCTGGCTGTTCATAGTGATCGTATGATTCTGGCCGTCAAAGTGTCCTGAAAACCTGTTAATACCTTCCCAGCTCGTCTCTGAGGTCAAGTCTATATCCGCATCAAGCACGTAATACTTTCCTGAAGACTCCCTGCCAGCATTAACTCTGTCCTTGAGAGCTATCATGTCCTCAGCAGAACTGATGAGGTATGCACTCGCCCAACTGTTGCCCTCGCGCCCGGAATCGTAATATGCTGCATAAGCCGACATTTCAGGGCAAAGCAGCATCACTAAGCACACGATTACACATGCAGCGGCAAATGATCTGCACAGTCTGCGGGAATATCTCCCAATATCAATTAATGTTAGTGTGGAATATAACGGTAAGCTCTGAAAAGCTACAAAACAATCAGATGTGCGATGTGCGATGTGCGCAATTATATCAAAAATGCTCACTTATGTCTACCTCTTTCCTTATGAAATTTTGTATAACTTGGTAATTGTAGTCATTATACAATAAATTGACAGAGACAATAAATATCATCCCTGTCAATTTTACGTATTCATGCACTGCGTAACAATAAGTTCTTTAGTCTTTGCCTGTCCAGCTATCCTTGACTATGCACACCGCCTTCATCGGAAGAGTTACCTTCATCCTGCCGTCAGGGTTCACATAAGACACCCACTCTGAGACCGGCGCGTCAGGCTTACCCGGCGAAAGCACTCCTATCGGCAGAACATCCTCCTTCTTCAGCCTCGCAAAAAACTCGTCTATCGTCCTTCCTGCATCTCCCGGCTTCGCATCAATCGTCGCAAAACTGTGCCCGTCGTCCGCCGTCGAGAGTATGTCCCTGATGAACGCAGAAATCCCCTCATTGTGCGTACACATTGACGTGATACCGGCTATCAGGCTGTCAGAGTAGAGTATGTCGTCTACGTGTGCATATCGCGCATAGCGTTCATTCTCCGGGTCGTGAAGCTCCATCACCGTATACACATCAGGCGCAGTGTCCTCGACAGCTAAGGCCGTGAGTATTGAGTGCGAGTCGTCCTCTCCGAAGTCAGGATCGCCGAGAATTATCGCTCCCTGTGCGTGAGTTATCCCTCCCTTGAGCAGTGCCTCGCGCTCCGAAGGATTCCCCTGCACAAAAAATACTTCACTGTTCAGGTCGGCGGGCCTCTCCTTCGCAATCACTGCCGCCTGCTGTCCGGCTGACAATATCTCGCGTATCAGGTACACTCCCCGCTGATTCCATCCGCATACTAAGATATGCCCCTCATACTTGCACGTGTTTATCCCCATCATCTCCCCTAAGATTGCTTTTATCCTGCTGTTGATAAGCCTCTGCATCACTTCTGCAAAGACTACTCCGAAAAGTGCCACGCCGAATATTGACAGGAAGAATACTATTATCCTTCCCCACATTGTGTGAGGAGAGGTAGCAAATTCTCCCTGCCCTATCAGCGTAAAAAGCACCGTCCATAATGCATCAAAGTATGACCCCGTAAAATTGCGTTCCTGCCACCACACGAACAATGCGCTTCCGCCTATCAGCCCCAAGAACAGCAGAACAGCTAACGCGAGCTTGTTGTGGAACTTCTTGGCGTACTTCACGCCTCTCCGTGCATTCTTGACAGTCTTCACGAAACTCTTCGCCGACATGATTACTAGTCCAGAAAGTCTTTGAGCTTCTTGCTGGGCTGGCGGAGTTTGCGGAGTGCTTTAGCCTCTATCTGACGGATACGCTCTCTCGTAACGTTGAACTTCCGGCCGACTTCCTCGAGCGTGTAAGAATGTCCGTCCTCGAGTCCGAACCTGAAGTGCAGAACCTCTCTCTCACGCTCTGATAACGTGCTCAACATCTCCTCGATCTGCTCGTGCAGCAAGTGTCCTGCTGCTGCCTCATCGGGACTCGGGAGGTCGTGATCCTCGATGAAGTCCCCTAGCTGCGAGTCCTCCTCCTCACCGATTGGAGTCTCGAGCGACACAGGAAGCTGCGAGATCCTCCGAATCTCCTCAACTCTTCCGGCCTCAATGTGCATCTTGTCGGCTATCTCCTCATCAGAAGGTTCTCGGCCAAGCTCCTGCACCAACTGCCGCGAGACTCTCACCATCTTGTTAATCGTCTCCACCATGTGGACAGGGACCCGGATAGTTCTTGCCTGGTCCGCAATTGCGCGGGTTATCGCCTGACGTATCCACCATGTAGCGTAAGTGCTGAACTTGAAGCCTCTGCGATAGTCGAACTTCTCAACTGCACGGATAAGGCCTAAGTTGCCTTCCTGAATCAGGTCTAGGAAGAGCATTCCGCGCCCGATGTACTTTTTCGCAATGCTGACAACGAGACGCAGATTAGCATCAATGAGCTTCTTCTTCGCCTCAACGTCTCCGGCCTCCATCTTCTTCGCAAGCTCCACTTCTTCCGTAGCCGTAAGCAATGACACCTTGCCTATCTCTCGGAGATACATTCTCACAGGGTCGGTTAATGGTATGTCGTCCAGCTTGGTTAATTCGCTGTCTATCGTAGGGATGAACTCCTCGCGCGAGTCCGCAGGTGCAGGAATGCTCCCTATGTTTGCTTTGTCAACGACATCAATACCCATCTCCTGAAGGTTGGTAAAAATCCTGTCGAGCGTGTCAGGATCCCACGCCTCAGAGGGCAAGTGCCGCTCTATGTCGTCATGTGTTACGTAGCCTCTGTCGCTGCCCTCGTCGAGCAGGTCTTGAACGGAGTCCTTGTCGTCGGAAATATTCCCGATGCCGCTGTCGAGTCCGAAATCTTCAATGTTCACGGCAGCTTTAGACTCGTCTGCCTTCTTCTTTTTTGCGCGTGCCAATTTATCTCCCTCTCTTCACTAAATATTTTTCACTCTTTGGGGTGTGTTATGTTACGGTAATTCTTCTGCTGCATGAATGTTCATTGAGCTTATCGTCGCTCCCATGAACGGCGGAAATTCGTCCGTTGTCCCTCCTCCGACTATATCGCGCGTGCTGTCATACTCGAAATCAGCTATTGCCTGGCTCACTGCTATATCTGTAGGGTTATCCGTCTCCCACTGCACAAAAAATCTGTCATACCCGAATTTCTCAGCATAGTACGAGCTGTTAGGGCTGCCTTTCGCATGCCTCATCTCATCGAGAAAACCTGCGAAGGCCTTCAGGTAGCCGGTGCTGTCAAAAAATGGTTCATCAGCAGCTACAGCAATAACCTTAGTCATGCCCTCGAAGATGCCTCTGCTCCAGAGAGAACATGCAGCTATCCCGGCCTTGAGCTTCATGCGTGCCTCAGGGAGAACCAGCGAGCCGATAACAGCTCTCTCGAGCAGGTCAGAGTAACCGAGCGTCATTATGAATCCCAAGTTGAGCACTGCATCAGGAGAAAACTTGTAGAAGTTCTCGCGCGAGAGATTGCCGACGCAGCCGGTCATAGGGGAAGCCATGAAAAAGAACTCTCCCCCCAAGTCAAGACATGAGCAGGATATACGCCTCAATGTCTCGTCATGAAATCTGCTCAGTGATGCAGGGTGATAGTCTCGTCCGAACGGGAAACAGCGTGAGATCTCCACGAAAAGCTCAGAGTTCCAGAATGGCAGAAACATTAACTGGCGGATTCCTCTGCTTCCTTCGTCTGACGTTCACGGATAACTTTAACGACGCACTCCACAAGCTGGGTAATTTCGGGCTTCGTTACCTGATAGTTAGCTCCTACGCTGGCGGCCTTGTTCTTGATGTCGTTGGCCATGATTGACGAGAAGACTATTACGGGTATGTTCTTGGTCTCCGGGTTCTCCTTGATGCGGCGGGTCAGTGTCAGGCCGTCGAGCCTAGGCATCTCAACGTCTGTGATGAGAAGGTCGCATTTCTCGCCTTCACGGACTATTGCCTCATAAGCGACCTTGCCGTCGGGACAGATATGCAGGTCAGTGAAGCCCGAAGCCATTAACGCATCTTCAACCTGTTTGCGGATAAGCGGAGAGTCTTCGGCCACAATAATATGGTAGTCTCCGGGATGTCCTACACCTTCCATCATGGCTACTGCTTTGCCGGGGTCTCCGGAGTGCTGGATGACGAGCTGCGGGCTGATGGTCTGCACTATGGCTTCGTAGTCGAGGAGGAGGACATTGCGCGAGTCTCTCTTGATGACGTAGAGAATCCAGTCGCCGAGATATTTGCCTGTCATGCTTGCGTCTAAGTCTTCGGACTTGATTCGGTATATGCGTTCGACGGCATCGACGACGAATCCGAGCTTTACTTCGTTGAACTCAGCGATGATGACTTTGCTCTGCTCCATAGGAGTAACCGGCGGAATACCGAGAAAGATTCTCAGGTCAACCATCGGGAGGACTTCTCCTCTGACAGAAGTAATGCCTATGAGAGCGACCGGGGCATCAGGGATAGAGCGTACACCTGGCCAGCGCAAAATTTCACGGGTTTTGTCGACATTGATAGCGAAAGACTGATCGCCGAGCACAAAGACGACTAACTGCCATTCATTAGTGCCGACTTCAGTCGTAACTTTCTTGACTTCCTGCATAATATATTAAGCCTCCGCAAATTTGGGTACATGTTTGTATATCTTATCACACTTGCTTGACGGTTAAAGACATCAGAGAGAGTAATAGCTGTTATTGGCTGTGAATATAAGTATGCTTTGTGCCTGATGCTCCAGTTCACGAGATCATCAAATAATATTTAGGTAACTTCAGGAATAAATAATCTACATATCAAGAAAATATCTGCATACTAATTGTTGTAAAAGTCAACATAACTTGTGCATTCATCAATGATTACGATACATTTTTGTAGTTGTTAAAGTAGTTGGTAAAACGTTATCTTTCTCCTGTGTGATGCAGTAATTATAGCGTAGGTGTTCATGAATGAATGGTGTATAATTTCTGTCAATAAATGCCCGGGAGAGGTCGGGTATTGTGTTCAGACCGCCCTAGCGGGGAGTTGGAATCCCCACTAAAGCAAGTCTACGGATAAACCATAAAGCATTACTTAGCGGGTGAACCACCAGCGGATCACTCTAAGCAGAATTTCAAGAACTGTTGCTGATACGGAAACGTACTGCAGCAGTTTTATTATTCCGTCGAGCACTTCCTTCATGGCTTTCACCTCCTTTCACCTGAGTTATTCAGGCTTCAGGGCGGTGTCCCCCGGCGAGCCTCACTCCGTCGTTCCGGAATGCCTCTCCTTAGCGCGTTATTCTATCATACCTTCATGCAAACACTATCTGCATCATGAACATGTATAACGCCGTCCCCGCACCAATGCTCAAGAGAGTATTGCGCTTCCAGACATGCAGAATTATCACCGCTAGGCACGCCAGACCTTCAGGCAGTCCGTGAGTCCCCGCAAGCAAATTCACACTCCTCAGGCAGTACACCGTCAGCATAGCCATCACTGCAGGAGGCAGCACCCGGCCGAGATACATCACGAAATCCGGCCTCGATTTCCCGAACGCAATAAACGGCAGGAATCTAAGCATCACAGTAATTCCTCCCGCAATCAGCACTATATATCCCGCGTAAACGTCATACATTCTCAATTCTCCTTCTCTGCACAAACAGCATAACCGTTATCTGCTCCGAACACAGCGCGGCACATCGCACCAGCAATCCCGGCAATCAGCACTATAACCGCGTGAACGTCATACATCCTCAATCCTTCCTCTCAGCATAAACAGCATAACCGTTATATGCTCCGAACACAGCGCGGCACATCGACCAGCAATCCCGGCAATCAGCACTATATATCCTGCGTAAACGTCATACATCCTCAATTCTCCCCCTCAGCAGGAACAGCATAACCGTTATCACTATCATTGCAGGTATCAGGAAATTATCTGCTCCGAAGACGGCAAGGCAACTCACGCTCGCAATAAGCCCTGTCAATGCCGGAATATGCCTCTCGCTGTTAAGCCACTGCTCGACACATATACTCACGAATAACGCCGTCAGCGCAAAATCTATCCCTCTCGCGTCGAACTTCAGGACTTGGCCGAGCAATGCCCCCATCACTCCACCGCACACCCAATAGCTCTGGTCAAGCAGCGACACCCAGAAGCAATAATCTTCATCATCTGACTTGCACACAAGAGCATATGTCTCATCTGTGAGGGCGTAAATCATGTAGGCTTTCCTTAGGCCGTGAATATCCTTGTAGCGTTCTACCATAGATATACCGTAAAACACATGGCGCGCACTCACCATTAATGCAGTAAGTCCCACAGCCCCGAGCGGAGTATGTGCAGTGAACATTTCAGCAGCAACAAACTGCATAGTCCCTGAGTAGATGAATGTACCAGTGAACAGCGGCCAGAATGCACCGTAGCCTTTGGTGCTGAGAAGTATTCCGAAGCCTATTCCCAGCACCACGTAGCCGGTCATTACTGGTATTGTGTCATGAAGTGCCCGCCCTATCACACCAGCTCGCATTTCAGCTCCTCGCCCTCAAGGTTCACGTTGATGCTGCTCTTGTCGCTGTGCAGCTTTCCCGACAGCATGAAGTCAGAGAGTTTATCCTCAAGCATTGACTGTATCGCCCTCCTGAGAGGCCTCGCTCCGTACTTGGGCTTGTAGCCTTTCTCGAGTATCTTGCTCTTCACGTCATCTGATACGTTAATCTTCACGCCCTTAGTGTCGAGACGCTGGGACAAGTCATCCAGCATAGTATCAATAATCTTCATGAGGTTATCGCGTGATAGCGGCTTGAACACTGCCATTTCATCAATGCGGTTAAGGAACTCGGGACGGAAGAGTTTATTTGCCTCCTCAAGAATAATATTCTTTGTGCGTTCCCAGTCGCGTACTGTCTTGCTCTCCTCGCTCTGACCGAAACCCAGAGAATTACCCTGCTGTGCCTCTTTCGCGCCGACGTTGCTCGTCATGATGATTACTGTGTTGCGGAAATCTACCTTGCGTCCCTGACCGTCCGTCAGCTTGCCGTCATCAAGAATCTGAAGCAGGACGTTGAAGATGTCCGGGTGAGCCTTCTCTATCTCGTCGAACAGCACCACACTGTAGGGCTTGCGTCTGACCATCTCGGTGAGCTTCCCTCCTGACTCGTGGCCGACGTAGCCGGGAGGTGCTCCCACAAGTTTAGAGACCTCGTGCCTCTCCATGAACTCGCTCATGTCTATGCGAATCATTGCGTCCTCTCGCCCGAACATGAAACGCGCAAGGCATCTCGCAAGCTCCGTTTTCCCGACTCCTGTAGGCCCCATGAACAGGAAACTTCCGATAGGCCTTCTCGGGTCTCGCAAGCCTGTACGTGCCCGGCGAATCGCTCTAGCTACAGCACTGACCGCCTCGTCCTGACCGATAAGCCGCCGTGAAATCTCCTCCTCCATCTTCAGAAGGCGTGTAGTCTCTGCTTCGGTGAGCTGCTTCACGGGAATACCTGTCTGCTCGGCAACTACTGCCGCAATGTCCTCTGCAGTGATAGTTCTGCGTTCATCTTTGCGCGTGGACTGCCAGTTCTTCATTGCGCGGTCGAGTTCGTCGGAAATTTTGCGCTCGGTGTCGCGTAATGCTGTCGCGAGGTCGTACTGCTCCGACAAAACGGCCTCTTCCTTGCGCTTCTGGATGTCCTCAAGCTCGCTGCGTATGTCGTTGATGTACTCCGGAGGGTCAAGCGACAATAGCCGGGTGCGTGCTCCTGCCTCGTCGATGAGGTCGATTCCCTTGTCCGGCAGGAATCTGTCCTGAACGTAGCGCGATGATAACTTTGCTGCTGCGTCGATCGCGTCGTCAGTGAAGAACACATTGTGATGCGACTCGTACCTGTCCTTGAGGCCGCGAAGAATCAGCACTGCGTCATCTACGCTGGGTTCTTCCACCTGTATGGGCTGGAATCTCCGCTCGAGTGCAGCGTCCTTCTCAATGTATTTCCTGTATTCGTCCTGAGTCGTCGCGCCGATGAGCTGGAACGTCCCGCGTGATAGTTCAGGCTTGAGGATGTTTGCTGCGTCGGTCGAGCCTTCCGCGTTGCCTGCTCCGATGATCGTGTGCACCTCGTCAACAAACAGAATCACGTCGCCCTTGCTGTCCGTGAGTTCCTTGACGACTCGGCGGAGTCTGTCCTCAAACTCTCCGCGGTACTTTGTTCCGGCAACAAGAGTCCCCATGTTGAGCTGAACGATCCGCTTTTCACGCAACGGCTCGGGAGCGAGTCCGGAAGCTATCTCACGGGCGAGTCCCTCGACTACTGCGGTCTTGCCGACTCCGGGTTCACCAATCAATACAGGGTTGCTCTTAGTGCGGCGACACAGCACCTGCATTACACGCTTTATCTCGCGTTCACGGCCGATTACCGGGTCAAGTTCACCGTTGCGGGCGCGTTCGGTTAAGTCCGTGCCGAGATGATCCAGAGTCGGAGTCTTGACCTTCACCTTCTGCTGCTTGCTGCTGTTGTTGCTGCCTGATGATGATGCATGACGCGAGCCTGTGCCGTTTGCGCGTATCTCGTTTATCTGCTTGAGCACAGCTAATGACGTTAGCCCCATCGCCTTGAACTGCCGGGCCGAGAGTGCTCCGTCGTCGGCAAGTACCCCGAGCAGAATGTGTTCTGTGTCTACGTAGTTATCTCCCATCTTGCGGGCTTCAGAGACGGCAAGGTCTAGAGCGTGAGTCGTCCTCTGGCTCATGGGTAAGTCTGTGGGCTTGGCCAGAATGTCCTGCGAACCGCCAAGTAAATCTCTTACGTGCGAGGCCAGATTCTCGGGATCTACTCCCAGCTCCGCAAGTGCCTGTGAGGCTACTCCGCTGCCCTCCTGAAGTACTCCAAGCAATAAGTGTTCAGGGTCTACCGCCGTGTGCCCCAAGTTAAGGGCTTCATTGCGCGCTATCTGAATTACTCTTTTTCCCCGTTCCGTGTAAAACTGCCACATTATTTATATCCATCTCCCTTACTCGTCTTCGGTTTCGTTGAGCTGTGTTAATCCTTTCACCATACGCTTTAAGAGGCCTGCAAACATTCTTTCACGGCTGAGAATAGATGTATCTTCCCAGATGCGGTCTGAGTGCCTGAGTGATATTTCAATGATTAACCGCTCCCGCTGCGTTATGAATCCTCTGCTCTCCAGTATCGCTAATAACTTGTGAGCTTCCTTCAATGAAATAGCTTCGCCTATTATGTCATCAATATGCTTTGTCTTTTCCTCCGGCGTTACGCACAATATCTTTACTATCTTTATGTAGCCGTGTTCCCCTCTACGGCTGTCAATTATGTATCCCTGCTCAGGGCTGAAACGGCTGCGGAGAACATAATTTATCTGGCTCGGGACGCACTCGAACATTTCGGCGAGTTCCTTTCTTCTGAGGCTCACAAAATTTTCTGTCTCACTGCTGAGTCTGCTCAAGATATACTGCTCTATGTCATGGCTCAAGTTCTGCTGCATGAATAATCTTCCTCCTTATGATAAAACACGGGCATGAATTATATTTACTAGGTTAGCGATAATCAATCAGTAAATTGACTATTACACACATTCATCTAAAATCTACATGAACAAATTATCAATGGAGAGTGAATAATTTTGGCAGATACTAATGAAGTAATTGACGGAGGCCTCGAGATTCTGAAGTACCCGAATCCTGTCCTCAAGAAGAAATCTGAAGAGGTTACAGTGTTTGATGAAGACCTCGCGAAGTTCGTGCAGGATCTCTACGCAGCGATGAGGGCGCATGACGGAGTAGGACTCGCAGCTCCGCAGGTTGGAGTCCTCAAGAAAATTGCGGTGGTGGAGTATAACGGCAGCAGCTACGTGCTCATCAATCCGCGGGTTATTGACCAGAAAGGCATTCAGGACGGAGAAGAGGGCTGCCTGAGCTTTCCGGGAATTTATGCACACGTTACGCGTCCCGAGTGGGTGAAGATAGCTGCGCAGGACGAGAAGGGAGAAGTTCACGAGTACGAGGCATCAGGTTACACGGCGAGAGCATTTCTTCACGAGATGGATCACCTGACGGGCAAAGTGTTTATTGATTACCTTTCCAGCCTCAAGCGCAACGCTATCAAGAAGAAGGTAGCCAAGAACACGGGAGGGCATTTTTAGCATGAGCCGTAACCTAGCGCAACGCCATCAAGAAGAAGGCAGACGAGAACACGGGAGGACATTTCTAGCATGAGCCGTAACATCTGGTTTATGGGGACTGGGAAATTCGCTGCGTTATGTCTCGGGGGACTCGTCAGGCACAATTTAGCCTTCAGCAGAATCATCATCGGACTTCCCGCACGTTCAGGCAGAAGCGGAAAAGAGAATCCCTCTCCCGTCGAACTCGCAGCCTCATCACTCGGCCTCGCTGCAGAACTCGCAGGCAGACTCTCAGAAAACACAGGAGGGCACTTTTAGCATGAGCCGTAACATCTGGTTTATGGGGACTGGGAAATTCGCTGCGTTATGTCTCGGAGGACTCGTCAGGCACAATATAGCCTTCCGCAGAATCATCACCGGACTTCCCACACGTTCAGGCAGAAGCGGAAAAGAGAATCCCTCTCCCGTCGAACTCGCAGCCTCTTCACTCGGCCTGAGTGCCGAACGCACAGGCAAGCTCTCAGAGAATCCCGGACTCCTTCACGCCCTCGAGTCCGACTCTCCGGACGTTATCTTCGTGATCGACTTCGGGCAGATTATCCGCGAGCCTTTCCTCTCCCGCATGTGCCTCAACATTCACCCCTCGCTCCTTCCTGAGTACAGAGGAGCAGCTCCGATTCAGAGAGCACTTCTCGGGGGCAGAACTTACACGGGAGTCAGCGTGTTCCGTCTTGTTCAGGCGATGGACGCAGGAGGGATTGTTGCGCAGAGACGCATAGACATTCACGCAGAAGACAGCGCGTCGGACTTGTACCCGAGACTCGCAGGGATAGGCTGTGATCTGGCGTTCGCTGCTCTCGGGGGAAACATGACGTTCACACCGCAGGACGACTCCCTCGCGACGTATGCCCCCAAGCTGGAGAAGGCCGAATTTGCTCTGTCGTTCACCATGACCGCAGAGAGATTCACTGACACGGTGAGGGCACTCGACATGTCGGGAGGAGCATACGTGATGATTCACAATAAGCGCGTGAAGGTATGGCGTGCAGGTGTGCGTGATGACGTGAAGGCAGAATCACCCGGCCAGGTCATGGAGTGCGGGGGAAATCCTGTAGTCTCATGCAGTGATTTCTGCGTTGAGCTTTCTGAAGTCCAGAACGAGGGCAGGAACAGAGTCTCCGGCTCAGAATGGGCCAGAGGTACGCGCCTCAAAGCAGGAGATATTTTATGAGCTGCGTAAATTGTGTAAAGTTTGTGGATATGCGATATAATTACGCCATTCATCTAATCATAAATAACAGAGAAAAGGGCAGGTGTTCTTATGCCGCATAAGTCAGACATTGAAGAAGTCTGCGTGAATGAACGGAGAATCTTTGACGGTAAGATTCTGAGCGTCCGCTGTGATGAAGTCCGTACACCTTCAGGCCACATTGCTACCCGTGAAGTCGTCGAACACAAAGCCGCTGTAGGTATGCTCGTCGTAACGAACAGAAAAAGCGTGCTCCTCGTGAGACAGTACAGGTACGCAGTTCATGAGGAGACTCTGGAAGTGTGCGCAGGCCTCATCGAGAAGGGCGAAGACCCCTCACAGGCAGCCGAACGCGAAATGCAGGAGGAGCTTAACGTGAAGGCCGGAAAGCTCTACGACATCGGAGACTTCTACGCATCACCGGGATTCTGCACGGAACTTTTCACGCTGTTCTTGGCCGAGGATCTCACAGAATCATCACTGCCCCAAGACGAAGACGAAAATGTGTCGGTTGTCGAAGTGAAGTTTGACGACATACCGATAATGATTCGTGAAGGCAAAATACGGGACTCGAAAACGTTTGCTGCGTTGTCGTGGCTCATGGCTAAGGAGGGGATTGCCCCTGAAGCATAAAGTATCACCAGCAGCGTTATAGTTTTCAGGGAATCACAATCATTCCACCAAAATTATTCATAACAGGAGCGTAATAGTATGTTAAACAATTTCAAGATTACGGGGAAACTCACGATAGGGTTCGGAATAGTCTTAGCTCTTTTCGGAGTAGCAGTGTTCTTCTCATGGTCAAGCATCTCGGCAGTGCAGTCGGATGTACAGTACCTCCAGAAGGTCGTCGATAACACGGTCAAGATAGCCGTTGAGCTGACTAACCAGATAAGCTGGATACGTGCATGTGTGCGGGACCTCAAGTTCTCAGAAAGTGATGAGGACATGGACAGGATGACGAACTACCTGTCAGGCCTGCGAACCATCCTCGAACGCGGCAAGCAGATGTATGCGCAAGACCCATCACTCTCGAGCCTCTCGAACCTGGCCGAGATGGAGAACATCATCCGCAACACCGAGTCGACATTCTCCAAAGCAAGCCAGATGATTCGCACAAAGCGTACAGTATCGGCAACACTCAATCAGGAGATCGACAAAATGATAACTCTCCTTCAGAGCGTTGTAGACATGCAGTATCAGGTAACACTGAGCCAGCTCAAGACTAACCTCGAGGGCACGAGCATGGAGACGTACATCGATCGTATCAGGTTAGCCGAAGGTCTCACGACAGCGTTTGCGGTAACGGCGAGAAATTATGCTATAGCTCTTCAGCAGAGAGACGCAAAGATGATGAACGACATCGTCCAGCAGCTCGTGAACGGCGAGAATCAGTACAACAGGTACTACGAGACATCGACGCTGAAGGAAATCAGAGACCTCATGGCAGCAGGACGCGGAACGTTCACAACCCTGAAGAACGGCTTCAACGACGTGCTGACCTCCTTCACGCAGACAGAACCGGCATTTGCAGCACTCTTAGCTGATGGTCTCAACCTCGTGAACATCGCCAACAAGATAACTGACGCAGGCACTCAGAGAATCGTAGACTTGTCGCAGGGAGCATATGATTCATTGGGAAGCACAATGACCTTAGTACTCGCGCTTGCAGGTGTAGCAATCGTTCTAGGCATCGGCATAGCTCTTTACATCGCAAAGTCAATCTCCACGCCTCTTGGCCGCGTCGTTGAACTCTGCAAAGAAGCCAGCAACGGAGAAATGGCTATTACCCGCTCAGACTTCCGCTATGAGGGCAAGGACGAACTCGGGAACTTGGGCGATGCACTGTCCGAGATGTTCGGGGCACTCAGTACAGCCATCGGAGACATTCGCGGACTGGCAATCACGAGCCACGACACTGCAGGCCGCATGAAGGAAGACGCAACGAAGAACACTGATTACGCAAACAACGTACGCTCGAACGTCGCCAACGTGGTCAAGCTGATGGAGGGTAACGCATCATCACTTCAGGAATCCAACGCCGGAACTGAGGAAATGAGCGCGGCATCAATGACCAGCGCACAGGCCGCAACAGACTGCGCCGAGTTCATCTCTAACATGACATCAGTAACGAACAAGGCAGTTGACACGGTGAAGGAAGCAATCGCCAACATAGTAATTCTTCAGCGCAAGACGAAGGAGAGCGGAGAAAAGCTGCAGGAACTCGTCGAGAACTCCAACAAGATAAGCGAGTTCATCGGGGACATCACGTCAATAGCTGATCAGACGAACCTGTTAGCCCTCAACGCAGCCATCGAGGCAGCAAGAGCAGGAGAAGCCGGACGCGGATTCGCAGTCGTGGCCGAGTCAGTGCGCAAGCTCGCCGAAGAGTCCAGCAGAGCCGCCGAGAACGTCAGAGGCCTCATAGAGACGCTGCAGACGAGCGTCAGGGACACCAAGACCTCCAGCGACGAGACGGCAGTGCTTCTTGACGAGACGACGGAGAAGGCCAATCACGCACAGGATTCACTGTCTGAGGCAATCGGGCAGATCGACATGGCCAATGACCGCATCCAGAACATCGCGGCAGTTGCTCAGGAGCAGGCGGCATCAAGCAGAGAGATAGCTGCAGGCATCGACAACGTTACGAAGGCTACGACAGAGATTCTGGAGAACCTCGAGAGCATCAAGAACGACATGGACGAGACAGCGTTGATAGCTGAGCGTGCGGCGACTGGTGCAGTTGAGCAGACAGGACTCGTCGAGAGCATCACTGAGGCACTCTCACAGTTCCACATTGAGGACGAAGCTCCTGCGACGAAGAAGGGCGGAGCACGCAAAGCTCTTCCTGCAAAGAAGAAGTAGCATATCTGATGACGAATGGCCTCGCGAGAAATTGCGGGGTCATTTTTTGCGGCCATGAACGAATCCAACTTTGACATCTATATACATGACCTGCTGAGGGAGGCAGGAATTAACGCGGAATATCAGCACACCGAAATTGCGGGACTGCAGGAGGCATTACGCACAGCCTCAAAGAGTCAGACAGGAGAAGCCGGAAAACCTGACTTTATCGCGGTGGTAAATGATTATGTGCTGGTGATTGAGGACAAGGCAGACAGGGACAAATTATGTCTGCACGGGAAGGACGGGGGCATCTCTCAGAGCGTCGAGGCAACTCGGGATTACGCGGTCAACGGTGCAGTGTGGTACGCACGGAAGATACTTGCGCACGGGACGTTCACGAAGATATTTGCGTTCGGGAATGCCGGAGACGCCAGGCACCACACATTGAGGCCTGTGTTTGTGGGGAAGGACTGTGTGAAGGAGCTTGCGGAGATCGAGACGTTCGAGAACTTTTCCCCTGACAACATAGAGAAGTATTACCGCCATTCCGTGCTTGAGGAGGAATCCCCTGAAGAGCTGGAGCTTGACGAACTCATCACCAAGTCGCGGACTCTCCACGAGCACCTCCGGAATTACGGCAGCCTCAGCGACACAGAAAAGCCCCTTGTTGTCTCAGCTATACTCCTTGCGCTCAGTGAGAGCAGATACGGTTTCAGCCTTGACCTTCTGAAGGGAGATACTGTCGAGGGCAACACTGACGGCGAGATACTCTACAGGTATCTTGAAAACGCAATGACCCGCGCGAAAGTTAGGCCGGAAGTGAAGCGCGATAAAGTTCTGAATCAGTTCACCATCATCAAGGACAGGCCGGTTCTCAACAAGAAACGCAATGACCTCGAAATGACTCCGCTGAAGTACTTTGCGGACTACCTGAGCAAGAACATCTACAACGCGATAGAGCTTAATGCGTCGAGCGAGGACTATTTGGGGAGGTTTTACGGCGAGTTCGTGAGGTATTCAGGAGGGGACGGCCAGACGTTAGGGGTAGTGCTTACGCCGAGACACATCACGGAACTTTTCTGCGACCTCGTGAACTTGAGGCCTGACGACGTGATATTTGACCCATGCTGCGGGACTGGAGGCTTCCTGATTGCGGGAATGCACAGGATGCTTCAGGAGGCAGAGTCAGAATCACAGCGCAGGCACATCAAGGAGCACCAGATATTCGGGACGGAGATACGCAACGACATGTTCGCGATAGCCACTACGAACATGATTCTTCGCGGGGACGGCCAGAGCAACCTGACGTGCGAGGACTTCTTCGCGAGTTCCCCTGACAAACTCCAGCTTCACGGCATCACAGTAGGCTTCATGAATCCGCCGTACTCTCAGGCCAAGAACAAGGCGACTCAGAATCTTTCGGAGCTGAACTTCATCTATCACCTTCTGGAGAGCGTACTTGCAGGAGGTAGGGTAGCAGTGATTGTTCCTGTGTCAGCAATGATAGGCAAGACGAAGGACGACCGGCAGCTCAAGGGAGATATTCTGAAGCACCACACGTTAGAGGGAGTGATAAGCCTGAACAAGCAGACGTTCTACGGAGTGGGGACAGTGCCGTGTATTGCGGTGTTCACTGCGGGGGAGCCTCACCCGAAAGATAAGCTGTCGAAGTTCATCAACTTTGAGGATGACGGCTGGGAAGTGAAGATGCATCGGGGGCTTGTTGAGGACGACTCGAGGTCTAAGGACAGGAGGCAGTATCTGCTGGACTGCTGGCGGGGCGAGAGGACAGATTACCCGTCGAAGTTTATGGTAGAGACGACGGTAGAGGCTGGGGACGAGTGGCTGCATTCGTTCTACTACTACAATGATGAATTGCCTGGCGAGCAGGATTTTGCGGAGAGCGTGGGGGATTATCTGACGTTTGAGGCGAACATGATATTTCACGGGAGAGGGTATTTGTTTGCGGATGAGGGGGATGCGTTTACTTGACTGAATGAGAGGGAGAGTCTCGAGGGAGTCAGGTGGGGACGTTTTACACTTGGCGAGCTGTTCACTATATCGTTGCCATCAGGAGACATTCAGGCGGACAAATGCGAGGACGGTGAAGCTCCTTTGTTGTCGGCAGGCTTCAACAACAACGGCATATGCAAATTCATCAAGTGTTACGATGAGAGAGCTAGACTCTACAGCAGTAACGTTATCAGTGTTGATATGTTCGGAAAAGCATTTTTTCACGGCTACGGGTTCTACGCTGTGTCTCACGGGAGAGTGAATATTCTAACTCCACGTTCTGTCATGAACAAATATCATATGCAATTCGTCGTAACTGCTATAGGTTATAGCGTGATGGGGAAGTTCTCCTACAATCAGATGTGCTCAAGCAAAAGAGTCAAAGGGTTAATTGTTCAGCTCCCCATCGACGACTCGGGAGAGCCGGACTACGCATTCATGGAGAGATACATTCGCTATCATGAACAGAGACTCATTCATGAGTACACTGAACGCATAATGCGTAAATTACGTACTACCCCCCCCCCGTGAATTACCTAGTCTCGAGGGCAGAACGTGGAGAAGATTCAGAATAGGCGAGCTGTTCACGCTGAAAATGGGTAAAGCGAAAGGAGCTAATCACCTCGAACGCGACAACGTAGGCATTTCCTATCTCGGCGCAACTAACCGCAATAACGCAGTACTTGACTTCGTGAAACCTGAAGACGGCCTCGTGCAGAAAGGTAACTGCATCGCATTCATTAGGAACGGTGAAGGGTCAATAGGCTACTCTGTCTACAAAGCAGAAGACTTCATCTCGACAGCAGATATTACGCTGGGATATGCTCCATTTCTCGACAGGTACACTGGAATGTTCATCACGACGGTAGCCGATAAGGTCAGGGGCAAGTACAGCTACAACTACAAGCGCAGCGAGGAACGCCTCAGAAACGAGATGATACAGCTCCCCATCGACGACTCCGGACTCCCGGACTGGCAGCTCATGCACGACTACATGCTCTCCCTCGAGACACAGAAGCTCTCCCTCGTCCTCTCGCACTTCGCACAAAGAATCAGCCGGGCGTGAACTCACTCATACCCGGCTGTTCATCAACTACGCTAATACCGCCTCAGCCTCCGCAGCAGCCTTGACGGGAATATCCGCAGCCTTCCTCTTGGCCAGAAGTGCACGGAAACATTCTATGATGCTCTCCGCAAGTCCCTCCGGCCTCTCAGTCCACCCTTCGGAATAAGTCCCGTCCCCATTCTCGTAGGGTGCCATGAACTCCAGCATTCCCTCAATGCCGAGAGCGTTCACCAGCGCAATTATTCCCCGAATCAACACCTGCTCGCTGTCATTCTCGTCAACAGTGAACTTCGGCGGAGCGTCCGGCTCAAAATGCAGCTTGCCGTCAGGATACTTCCTCCGAAACTCCTCAAGGTCTTCAATAAACTCTTCGTTAGTCTTATCGGGTTCCTCATACTTGGCCTGCGTGTAGTCGTCTTCATGTCCCTTGAAGAACAGATACTTGAACGCCACCATACATTTATAGCCCATGAGAGCCTTTAGGGTCTTCATACCGTTGTCGTAAGTCCGCCACGTGCATTTAGTCCAGTCTGCCATCATTACCTCCTCCTCCATTAGTCAAGTCTTCCGCAGGCAATCCGCATAACACACAGGATTCATTACCTGAAAATTCAGCTTCAGCCTGAATGATGCCTTAATCAGACGGTAATCGGTCGTCAGGAAAACATTAGCCTCTCCTTTCTCCGCACACGCAAGATGCCTGGCATCCTTCTCATGAACATTAGCCTTGAACATGAAGTAATACGTCCTGTTGTTGACTGCCTCATCATAAGCGACGTACTCACCAGCTGCAGAATATTTCTCCTGCACCGCTGATTTCCTAGCCTCTGAATGAATATCATTTATCTCATCGTGTATGGCATCGCTGCCTATAATCACATCACCGTTTTCCTGTGCCGAAGCAAGAATGTAATTCACGGCCTCACTCTCGGCCTTCATATTCTCCTGCTCCGACTCCTCGACTGCACGGTTATAGCAGCATGTATCAAGATACACCCTCATGCATTCCCCGCCTTCCCGGCTTCTTGTCCAAGTACTCAAGCAATAAGGGACTCAGAATCTTAATGTACGTCCCCTTCATCCCTAGACTCCGGCTCTCAATCAGCCCCGCACTCTCCAGCTTCCGCAGGGCATTCACAATTACGCTTCTGGTAACTCCTACCCTGTCAGCAACCTTCGACGCAACAGCTACTCCTTCCGGGCCGTCAAGTTCCGCTATGATATGCCTCATGCTCTCAAGCTCAGAGTACGACAACGCCCGCATCGCCATCTGCACGCTGAGCCTGCTTCTCGCTGTCGCCTCGAGGGCTTTCGCCCGCTCATTCAGAATCTCGATCCCTGCAAGCATCCCCAAGTACTCGGCCAGGAGGACATCATCCACAATGAACGGCACGGCCTCTCGGACTAACATGATCGTTCCCAGCCTCTCAGCACTCGCGCCTATTATCGGCACATAGATTAAGTGTTTGTCGGGCTTCTCTCCCTCGTACTCGTCATCAAAGAGAGTCGCGTCCTCGTCAACAATCTCTGTGTCGCGGTACTTGTTCATCCTCCTCACGAACTCGTCGGGCATCACATCTTTGCGGAAACTCTCAGACAATGCCTTTGACGTGTACTCAGGCACCCAGTTATAGCCGAGCAGTCTTCCCGACCTGTCAACAATATAGACGTTCGCATTCGAGCATTCGGAGAGCAGACGGGCAAGGTTGAAGTAGTCGAGGGGTTCGCCTTCGCGCTTGGCCTGAAGTGCCCTGCCGACTTTGCGAGTCTTATGGAGCAGGTCATTCATTCTTTGGTCAGCGTCAGAGTGTGCAGCAAATTCACACATTGTTCATGCCTCCTACAGCAGGTAACGCCGGATGTCCCGGTTCTCAACTAAGCCGCTGAGTTTCTCTCTCACCATGTCGCCGGTTATCTCTATATTCTCTTCATCCATGTCGGACACACTGAAGCTGATTTCCTCAAGCAATTGCTCCATCATAGTGTGAAGCCTTCTTGCTCCGATGTCCTCCATCTCGGAGTTCATTTTGTGTGCGAGGCGGGCTATTTCCTGCGTAGCTTCCTTCGTGAACGTGAGCGTTGTACCCTCCGTAGAGATTAACGCTTCGTACTGACGGATTAGCGAATTTTCCGGCTCGGTGAGAATCTGCTGGAGGTTCTCAATCGTCAGAGGCTCAAGCTCAACGCGGATCGGAAAGCGTCCCTGCAGTTCCGGGATGAGGTCGGAGGGCTTGACTCCGCTGAACGCTCCGGCAGCTATGAAGAGTATGTGATCCGTCTTGACCTGGCCGTAACGTGTCTGGACTACAGACCCCTCGACGATGGGCAGTAAATCTCTCTGCACTCCTTCTCTGCTTACGTCCGGGCCGTGAGAGCTGCCGTTCTTCACAACTACCTTGTCTATCTCGTCAAGAAACACTATGCCGTCTTCCTGCGCAAGCTCCAGAGCTTCTTTGCCCATAGCTTCGGAGTCGATCATCTTCTCTGCCTCTTCCTGCTGCAACACTCTCAACGCTTCCTTCACCTTCATGTGGCGTTTGCGGGTCTTCTTGGGGATCATTCCGCCGAGCATCTCAGTAATGTTTATGCCGAGAACGTCCATTCCGGGAGTGCCGAATATCGGGATCGCTGCTGCGCTGTCATTCACCTCGATCTCAACGTCGCGGTTGTCGAGCTTGCCTTTGCGGAGCATCTCCTGCAGCTTCTGGCGGGTCTTGTTCGTCTCTTCGGGAGCAGGCTCCGGCTCGGGAGGTTCGGGCTGTTCTTCCTTATCGTCGTCATGGCCGGATAACACCCTCATGAAGTCGGGCATTGAGAATTTCTTCTCGGGCTTCGGGAACATTGCATCAAGAAGTCTTTGCTCTGCCCGTTCAAGTGCTGGCTGCTGGACTGCCTCAATCATTCTCTTGCGCACCATTGAGGCCGCAAATTCTGTGAGGTCGCGAATGATGGTCTCTACGTCTCTTCCGACATAGCCCACTTCGGTGAACTTGGTAGCTTCGACCTTCACGAACGGAGCATTTGAGAGAGTAGCTAATCTTCTGGCTATCTCAGTCTTGCCGACACCGGTAGGGCCGACCATGAGAATATTTTTCGGCATGATCTCGTGAGCGATCTCGGGGGGGAGAGCACGTCGTCGTATTCTGTTGCGCAGGGCTATAGCTACTGAACGCTTGGCCTTGTCCTGTCCGACTATGTATCTGTTAAGATGCTCAATGATTTTTGCGGGCGTGAGTTCTGAATCTAGTTTCTTCTGAGTCATGATTAGTTGTCCAATACCTCCACAATAATATTGCTGTTCGTGTATATGCATATCTCTGACGCAAGCTCGATTGACCGCCTGGCTATTGCGTCTGCTGTCCAGTCTGTAGCTTCACAGAGTGCCCGTCCTGCTGCAAGTGCATAGCCTGAGCCTGAACCTATGGAGGCAACGCTGCCTTCTGGCTCTAACACGTCGCCTGCACCGCTGAGGAGGAGAGTCATTTCTGTGTTGGCTGCGAGCATCATGGCTTCGAGTCTGCGGAGAGCTTTATCGAGCCGCCACTCACGCACTAACTTCACAGCTCCGCGCATGAGGTCGCCCTTCTCCTGCTCGAGGCAGTCTTCGAACTTCTCGAGGAGAGTCATTGCGTCGGCAGTGCTTCCTGCGAATCCTGTGAGTATCTTTCCGCCGAGAAGAGTCCTGACTTTGCGAGCACCGGACTTGATGACCTGCGAGCCTAAAGTTACCTGGCCGTCTCCTGCCATTGCGACGCGGGAGCCTTTCCTGACGCACACTATAGTTGTCCCGTTAAACAGGGTAATCATTCCTTTCTTGATTATGCGTATGAGTAATTAGCTGCTTATTATCTCATTAGCAACAGTTTTGTGAATATAGTGAACAGATTAAAATTTTCTGAGTAATTATTCTCGTGATAGGGCGTAATGTCTTGCTCTCAGAACTTCAGGTACATCATCAGCAGATGGAAATTCTCCGGCTATCTCATTGCGTAAACACTTTAGAACGTTATCTCCTGTCAGAGATGAATACTTTCCGCGTAAAGCCTTTTCGTACCACAGCACTAAATCATTCTCCGTGATTATGCTCTGTATATGACTCCTCCAGCCTATCTGTGTAAGAAGTGAAAGTATAGTCCTTCTCTCGGCATCCCTGCAAACTATGATTACTCTGTCGCTTGATACATTCGACGTAATATCTTCTGCAAGTTCATCATCAAGGCTGAGATGCTTGACCTGAATCACTGCTCCCCAGTTGGAGTATATATCTATGCCTCTGTCTGCGGCGTTCGTTACTCCAGCCCGGAATATCTTTGCCGGTTCACTGTGAGTCCTGAAGTCAGGTGTTATGCTCATAACCTTTTCTGCGAAGTCCCCGAACTCCTCAAGAAGTCCGCCTTTGGTCTCGTCAACGGAAACTGTGATGCGCAAGTTAAGTACTTCCGCCAAAGCTGAGAACAAAGCGTAAACGACAATCTCATAAATTTTGTCAAGGCTTCTTCTGAGTCCTGCCTCATACCTGAACGAGTCAATGAATTTCTTTATGTCAAAGTTTTCTGCTGATGCGTTCCTGCAATAGTCTAGTGCCTGCTTAAGCTGTGAATGCCTGCCTATGAACCGGCTGTAAATGTATGCCTCAATGCTTCCGCCTGTTTTGCGGTTAAGAGTGCCTAATGTCTCAAGAACTGCAGGAGGTATCGCGTTGTCGTCAAAAAGATTGTCCTGAAAACGTGAACTGCTCGTGCAAACTCTGCCTATAAGCTGCATAGTCATATCATCACGCCATTTCTTGCTCTGAGTCCTGTAAGTTTCCAGTAAGGATAAATCTACATCATGATATACACGGTCATGATATAAGATTTCTGCTATCTGCACCGGCTTGTAAAAATGCAGCCTTGATTTCTCTATCAGCTTTATTAATGCCTGTTTCGCTTCATCAATATTCATGTTATCTGCCTCAACGCCTTTATCATCTCGTCAGCAACTGCCTTTATCATGGGCACGGCTACAGAATTTCCGCACTGCTGCCTCAGTCTGCCATATGGAACTACTACCTTGAAGCTGTCAGGAAATCCCTGAAGACGCAATAATTCTCGCTCTGTAGGACGGCGTTCATCATTGACTAGAATATAATTCGCCGATGCTCCTGCCCTCAATGCTGCCGACCATGAATGAGGTGTTACGCTTCCTGCAACATTCTCATGTGAGATGTACGGTCTGGGGTAATTCTTATCCTTGAGTCTGGCTAGCCTCGAAGCCCTTATCTCGTCGCTGACGTAATATCTCTTGTCTGTCCTGCTCTCCAGAATGTCGGCTAATGTTCTGCGTTCAGATTCAGGCACAGGGTCAGGGAAGGTAAATATCACGTTCTCCCTGAACCCTGCGATAATTATTCTTTCACGTTTCTGAGGCAGGCCGTAATCGAGAGCATTCATGACACAGACATAAACACAGTAGCCTAATTTTTCAAGAGAGTTCATGATGACGCTGTAAGTTCTGCCCTTGTCGTGAGCAGCAAGATTCTTGACGTTCTCAAGCATGAACGCAACAGGCTTTCGTTCACGCAGTATCCTCAATATCTCGAAGAACATAGTTCCCCGCGCAATGTCATCAAAACCTTCAAGTCTGCCTATGATGCTGAAGGGCTGGCACGGGAAACCTGCAGTCAGTATCTCGAAATCAGGTATTTCTTCAGCATCTATCTTCGTGATGTCTCCTGAAGGCCGCTCGTGAAAATTCGCCTCGTACGTCCTGCACGCATATTCATCAATCTCCGACGAGAACACGCACTTACACCCCGCACTCTCGAACGCCAGCCTTATGCCTCCGATCCCTGCGAACAAGTCAATAAATCTGTACACAGTTACTGCGCGCCTATGTCGGAACGGTAACGCATTCCCTCAAAGCTAATGCACTTGGCCGCATCGTAGGCTCTCTCTCTCGCCTGCATGGCATTCTCACCAACAGCAGTAACGGCTAATACTCTCCCTCCTGCAGTAAAGTACTTTCCGTTTTCCCTGCGAGTCCCGGCGTGGAATATCTCGACTCCCGGAACTTCTCCCGACTCGCCGAAATTAATCTCGTAGCCTGTGAGGTACTTTCCCGGGTAGCCTCCCGACGCAAGCACTACACAGCACGACGCACCGTCAATGAACTTCACATCTACCTCACTCAACCTCTCATCACGTACAGCGAGCATGATGCTGAATAGGTCCGTAGCGAGAAGAGGGAGCACAGCCTCAGCCTCCGGGTCTCCGAATCTGCAGTTGTACTCTATGACCTTCGGGCCGTCTTTCGTGAGCATAAGCCCGAAATACAGGCAGCCTTTGAACGTCCGGCCTTCTGCATTCATAGCGTTCATTGTTGGCAAAAATATTGTCTTCATGCACTGGTCGGCGATTTCTGGCGTGTAGTAGAAGTTCGGAGCAACTACCCCCATTCCGCCGGTGTTAGGGCCTTTGTTGCCGTCGTAGGCTCTCTTGTGATCCATTGATGACAGCATAGGCACAATAACTTTTCCGTCAGTGAAGGCCAAGACTGTAACCTCCGGGCCTCTCAGGCACTCCTCTA
Source organism: Synergistaceae bacterium (assembly GCA_017445405.1). Taxonomy (GTDB): domain Bacteria; phylum Synergistota; class Synergistia; order Synergistales; family Aminobacteriaceae; genus JAFUXM01. The sequence continues at coordinate 24,771 of JAFSUD010000068.1, read as the reverse complement.
TCAGGATGCGCTCTCCGCTCCTGCCGAATGCCTTATCCCTCATGCAGGACATTACAGCTTCACGAGCCTGCTTGAAGCTCTCGCAGACAGTTACTCCCTTGCCTTTCGCGAGTCCGTCAGCTTTCACGACGAGCTGGTAATCTGACAGCGCACAATACGACAATGCTTCGTCAGTTTCCGTGAAGACTTTGTAGTTCGCTGTGGGGATGCCGTATTTAGTCATTAACTCTTTCGCGAAAATCTTGCTGCTCTCAATTATTGCGGCTTTCTGGTCAGGCCCGAAACACTTCACGCCTGCAGCCTCTAACCTGTCTACTGCACCCATAGCTAACGGGTCATCAGGTGCGACGATTGCGAAGTCTATTGCGTGGGACTGTGCAAAGCTGACGATGCCGTCAATGTCCTCTGCGGAGATGTTCACGCACTCGGCTAGTTCAGAGATTCCTCCGTTGCCGGGAAGTGCGTAGAGTTTAGTGATGCGCGGGCTGTTGGCGATGCAGCGGGTGATTGCGTGTTCGCGTCCGCCTCCGCCTATTATCATTACGTTCATGAGTGTGAATCTCCTTTCAGTGTCATATGCAGGAAGCTATAGCTGTAACAGTTTTATGCGGTCAGGCCTCTATCAGCTCATGCTCTGAGAGTTTAGCTGTCCCTGAATCATTTCTGCAGTAACCTTTTCCAAGTAAGCAATGTTTGACGGCGAATAGAACGTGTCACCGTCCACTGTGGTCTGTTCACTGATAAACTTACGCGCAAAAATCGCAAAGGCCGCAGATATATTCATGCCCAATTTCCGGCATAAGCTGTCGAGTTCGCTTTTAAGGCCTGAGTCTATTTCGAGCGTCAATGTCTCCTGCATGATGTTACCGCTCCCTAATGATGAAACAGCCTGTGCCCGGTCATGACCATAGCCATACCGTAGTCATCGCACGCCTTAATCACCAAGTCATCACGGATTGAGCCTCCCGGCTGCGCAACATACTTTACTCCGCTCTTGGCTGCCCTCTCGATGTTGTCGGGAAACGGGAAAAATGCATCACTACCTAATGACGCACCGGTTATCCCTGAGAGATATTCCCTGCGCTTCTCAGAAGGCATGTTGCGTACTAACTCATCTATTGCGTTGTCGCGTTCAGGCCGTCCTATTGCTCCGAACTCATGACTCAGAACCTCCGGATGTTCACGCAGAAGCCTCAAGTCCGCCTTATCACAAGCGAGCCTCACACAGTGCACTCGGGACTGCTGGCCTGCTCCCACGCCGAGAGTCTGTCCGTCCTTCGTTACGCACACAGAATTTGACTGCGTGTATTTCAGCGTAATCAACGCTAACAGTAAATCTCGCCGTGCTGAATCCGGAATGTCCTTGCTTCGTGTTATGGGTGTGTTGAACTTCTCCGGCTCAATCACTGGAGCTGTGCTTCTCGTCTGCGCAAACGTTATCCCGAACACGTCGCGTGTTTCCTCGCTCGGAGGCTCATAGTCCGGATCGATCTTCACGACAGCGTAGCCTCCCTTGCGCTTGCTCTTCAGAATCTCCAGTGCTTCAGGTGTGTATGACGGCGCAATTATCCCGTCGCTGACCTCGTGCTGTATGTACTTTGCAGCGACTTCATCACACTCATCACTGAGGGCTATCCAGTCCCCAAATGACGAGAGCCGATCCGTCCCTCTCGCACGGATGTACGCACATGCTACAGGCGAGTCGTTGACGGGCAGAGCATCATCGATGAAGAAGAGTCGGCGTTCTGCATCACTCAGCCTTAACCCTAAAGCAGCTCCCGCAGGACTCACGTGCTTGAAGCTAGCAGCAGAGGCAAGACCTGTAGCCTTCTTCAGCTCCCTCACCAACTGCCAAGAGTTCAGAGCGTCCAGAAAGTTAATGTAGCCGGGCCTCCCGTTGAGAATCTGCAGAGGAAGTTCCGAATCATCGCGCATATATATTCTTGCTGTTGTCTGGTCAGGATTGCACCCATACTTCAATTTGCATTCTCGCATTGTTATTCCCCCTTGTTGTAGAGTTTATCGCTATAGCTATCTCCGTCATAATATCTCACGTACAGCGACACTTTGTTATCTTCGTCAAGCTCATTCCATAAAGAGTCAGCAAACGTATTCATGTCTTCAGGAATTGCTACCTCTCTAGGCTCTCCCATGAACGACGGCAGGATGTCATCACGCATAACGTCATGATCGTATGTGTGAATCAAGTGCCCTTTGCCGGAAGTATAAGCGTACTCAAAGAAGAATTTTCCTGCACGTTTCAGGATGCTCTGTGTGTAGCCTGATGGTGTGAGTATCGCGCTGATTCGGGGCGTGTAGTGCGGAGAGTCCGGCTCATATTCCCGTGTACGCAATGCAGACTCGAAAGTCCCGCCGTTCTTCAGAGAGTCATAGACTGTGTCGGTCTGGTCTCCGTTCGTAACGATTACTGAAGCACCGCATACCCTCACCGGCGCGTAGAGAATTAATGATGTGTCTGCGACTTGGCCGGTCATCTTGATGATGAGGTCGTCTCCGGAACGCTCGAAGACTCTCGCTCTGCTTGATGCACTCCTACCCATGATGAAGTAGGCGAACATCTTACGCCCTGACGGAGTCGTCCCGGTAATTATGCCTCGTCCCGGATAACGCATGGGCTTCACGAAGACACGGTGCGAGAGCTTTGCGCAGAGAGCTTCCACAGCCCGGGGGAGTATCACCCACTCGCAGCACTCCATCACCCGACGCTGCAGAGTCTCCGGAGTATCTCCATCTTCAACAGCTACTGCCTTCTGCGCGAGAATCTCTCCTCCGTCGGGAATCTCGTTGACCATGTGAACAGTCGCTCCCGTAACCTTCACGCCGGACTTCAGAACTGCCTCGTGAACCTTGAGGCCGTAAAATCCCTTTCCGCAGAATGACGGTATCAATGACGGGTGAACATTCACGATTGGGAGCGCACACTCTTTCAGGAACTCGGGACTCAGAATGTGCATGTACCCGGCCAAGACCACAAGCTCGGCGTTGCATTTCTTCAGCTCATCAAGGACTCTTGATTCCGTTGTGCACACACAGCTAACTATTCCGGCCTCTTCTGCACGGGTAAGAGCATAGGCATCACCTCTTGAGGAGATTACCTGCACGATACGCCCGGACTTTAGCACTCCGTTATTCTGAGCATTTATCAAGGCCTGAAGGTTAGTCCCGCCTCCAGACACAAGCACTGCTATTCTTAACACAGCAATATTCCTCCTTCACATTTCACCACTTCACCGATAACGTACGCACCGGCGATCTCGTTCACGAGTTCATCATCTTCCGCAATAATCACCATTCCCACGCCCATGTTGAAGACGTGATACATTTCATCAAGCTCAATATTGCCCGTCTTCATGAGCAGCTCGAAAATCGGGGGAGTCTTGACTTTCGCAAGCTCAATTTTTGCGCATAACCCTTCAGGCAGTGCCCGGGGTATGTTCTCGTAGAAGCCTCCTCCTGTTATGTGAGCAAGAGACTTCACGCGTGAGATTACCTGCAATACATCTTTAACGTAAATTCTTGTGGGAGTTAGCAGTTCATCGCCGAGAGTCTTTCCCAGCTCCGGAACATAGGCCTTCATGTCATGGTGAGCAAATATCTTCCTGACGAGTGAGAAGCCGTTAGAGTGCACTCCTGACGACGGCAGGGCGATAATCACGTCTCCTGCTTTCACGTTCGCAGGGTCAAGTATCTTTTCGCGCTCGACGACTCCGACGCAGAATCCCGCAATGTCGTACTCATCCTCCGGGTAGAAGCCCGGCATCTCCGCAGTCTCTCCGCCGATGAGTGCGCACTCTGACTGAACGCATCCCTCAGCGACTCCGGAGACTATCTCCGCGACTCGTTCAGGGTAATTCTTGCCGACAGCGACGTAATCGAGAAAGAATAACGGCCTCGCTCCGCAGCAGAGAACATCATTCACGCACATAGCTACGCAGTCTATGCCTACAGTGTCATGCTTGTTCATGGTGAATGCGATTTTGAGCTTAGTCCCCACGCCGTCAGTTCCGCTCACGAGGACGGGATTCTTCATGCCTTCAGGGAGTGCGAACATTCCGCCGAAGCCTCCGAGTCCGCCGAGCACTCCGGGAGTGAGAGTCCGAGCGACGTGTCCGCGCATGAGCCTCACTGCGTCATAGCCCGCCTGTACGTCGACTCCGGATTCTCTGTAGCTGTTACTTGTTGTACTTGCTGCTGATGTCATCGTTCTTGTGATTCACGCTTTCTGTCATCTTTGCTGACTCGCTCTCGAGACGCGCAAACAGTTCTTCATCGTTCAACGCTAATATTCTTGCTGCTAACCATGCTGCATTTGCCCCTCCGTCAATCGCCACGCACGCAACTGGGACTCCTGAAGGCATCTGCACAGTAGACAATAGCGCATCCATTCCGCCCAAATCTGCACTCTTAACGGGAACGCCGATAACGGGAAGCCTTGTGTGTGAGGCCAAGACTCCGGCCAAGTGTGCAGCTTTCCCCGCAATAGCGATGATGACTCCGTAACCGTTTGTTCGTGCCGAAGATGCGAAGTCCCGAGCCTGTTCTGGTGTCCTGTGTGCGGAGATTACATGAACAGTGAACGGCAGAGCGAGTTTGCGGAGAACGTCAATGCATTTCTCTGCGATGGGAAGGTCTGAGTCTGAGCCGAGAATTATCGCAGTCTTCTTCATGAGTTCACCTTCACCGTCGGAATCTTGCTGAGTTTCGAGAAAGTAGACAAGGGCAAATTCTGAGCTGCGCCTATCTCTGAGACTTTGGGAGCTTCTGCGGCTGTCCTGTTCTCCTTCACTATTACGTCCCACAATTCTTTGCGCCAAATCTGCGTTGACTGTGGAGCAGTGATGCCGAGTCGCACAATATCTCCGCGGACATCTATCACCATCACTTCAATATCTGTCCCGATCTGGATGCTCTCGTTGACTCGTCTGCTGAGTACTAACATTAAGCATTACCCCCTTTGCGGGCTTTGGCCTTCATCTTCTCGCGGACATCATCAGGAAATATCATGTGCTTGATTGGGTATTCCTCATTGAGCGCGATAACCTGCACTGCCTTGTGCGTAGCAAGGTTAATGAGAATCGGGGCGCGGAGATTAGCTGTCATGTTCCAGGGCGCACCTTCAGGGACAGAGACGACGATTAATAACGCAAGCTCAGAAGGATTAGTTGTGCCTATGAGCTTTAGTTCGTCATCAGGTATGCGTGCGTTGTAGTCAGGCCGGACGGCATCAGGCGAAGTAACAGGGAGAGCGAGCGAGCCGTCTTCAACATTCTGAAGCCATTTAATTGCGCTGTCATCACTGCCTGCGAGTATCCATTTGTGATTGTTCTCGAAAGCAGGGATGCCTCTTGGGAAAAACAGGAGGTCGTTATCATCGTAGCTGATTTCACCGAACCTGATAGTGTTTACAGTCATTGCGGACATTATTATTATCACATGCCTTAATTAACGGAAATTTTTTGCACATTATAACAGCATGGAGCGTATTATCTGTATGTGTAGCGAATTTTCGGGATAATTGCTAAAATGGCCTGTTAATTTTCACAAGGTGGACTCATATTTTGACTCAGGATTTATTTGACTGGCTTAATTCTACGCATACCGGCAATGATGATAACGTTTCAGGGACAGGAGGATTATTGCTTGTCCCTGTTAATAATGCGCTGCCAATGAGTCCTGAACATGAAGACGTAACATCTTCGCAAGAGTCAACGCCTGAGCCTGAGACATTACAGCCCGATGCTTCAGCCCAAGCAGGGACGGCAGAAGAACCGGAAAGTGAAGCTCCTGCACCGTGTGAGAATGTGAGCGTGAATGACACATACGCTGCTGAAAGTGCCGCCCGCTCCGCTCACGACAGTCCCTCCCTCCCGCCCGCAAACCCCAGCCCCGAACGCATCACAGCATTCACTGACGCATGGCAGGGAGAAGCATACATTTACGCTGACGACGAGCCATCACCAGAGCCGGAAGAAGTTATTGACGAGTCATCTCCTGCTGAAGACACATACACTGAGCCGGAAGAAGTTCCTGACGAGTCATCACAGCCAGACGAGCAGGACATTCCTGACGAGGAACACGAGTCGATTCTCAATCAGGCTTGGCATGAAGCAGCGGGCTTTCACCTGAATCTAGACGAGCCTCCGCCCCAAATGTGGACGGACATCGACCAAGATTCCGAAGAAGACGACGACCCCAAAGACTACGAGGAGAACCCGAGCCTTCAGGGCGACGCATACATCCCAGTTGTGAAGCACGGAGCAAACTTCACGCAGCGGCTTCAAGCCACCCTAAAGGGACGCAAGGACAGAGCAGCCAAACAGCACGAGAACGACGAAAACCCGAACTCTCACCCTTACGTTCAGAAGGCGTTGATATTCTGCGGAGTATTGCTTATGGCGTTAGGGTTCGCATATTTCGGCCTGTGGTTCATCAGGCGCGAGACTCCTGACAGACTCAGCGAGCGGGCGAGGACTCTCTACGAACAGGGGAAATTCGATGAGGCAGCAAACTTGTATCAGCGCGGCTACAGGAGGAATCCTGAAATCCTGACGTTCCTCACAGGATTAGCGAGAAGCTCGGAGAAAGCCGGACACACTCAGACCGCAATAGCAGCATGGAACGAGTACATGTCTTCCCTGCCGAAGGACGACACGGAACACAGACGCGCAGCTCAGGACGAACTCGACAGGCTCATTCCCGGAGGCGGGACACAGCCTCAGCCTAAGACGATCACTCTGCCTCAGCCGACGACACAGCCCAAGCCCGAGACTCCTCCGCGTCCTGCAGAAAGGCCGAGTCTTCCTGATGTAAGGCCGATGACGTTTGACGAGGCACTCTCGGAAGGCAACAGCGCATTCAACATAGGCATGTTCAGCCGGGCAATTGCGAACTTCCACAAGGCACACGCTATCCGGCCTGATGACATAAGACCGTATGTCGGACTCGCAGCGAGCTACCGGGCTAAGGGTATGTACTTTGACGCAAAGAGGATAATCAGCGAGGCAAGAAAGAAATTCGGGAGAGATCCCGCACTTGAAATTGAGAGCTATTACTTGAGGAGGGAATAAATAATTATGGCAAACGAGAACGTAACACGAGGCAATGAGATAGTGGGAAACTCTGTTGTGAAGGCACTTGAACGCAGAGGCTTTGAGGCGGAATATGTCCCGACTGCTCAGGAGGCATTAAAGCGCATTCTTGAGCTTGTCCCTGAAGGCGCGAGCGTTGGCATTCCCGGCACTGTTACTGTTCGTGAGATAGGTGCACTCGACGCACTCAAGGCACGCGGAAACACTATCTATCAGCACTGGGGCAAGATGACTCCAGAGGAGCGGAGGATCGCACGCGACAATGAGAACAGTGCAGATGTCTTCCTGACGAGCGCAAACGCACTCACACGCGACGGACGCATCATCAGCATTGACGGCACAGGCAACAGAGTCGCCGGTATGGCTTGGGGCGGAGAGAACAACGGCTTTGTGCTCTTCGTGATAGGCATCAACAAGTTAGCTTTCGGCCTTGATGACGGTATCGAGCGCGCGAGGACTGCCACTATCCCGAACGCGGTACGCCAGAACGAGCCGACAGCTTGCACCAAAGCAGGGCATTGCGTGAAGTGCCTCGACGAGTACAGCATGTGCAGAGCAATATTGATTCTTGAGCAGGCTGTGAAGGGCAGAAGGTATCACGTTATCCTTGTCGGCGAAAACTTAGGGTATTAAGCAAGTGATTTATCAGCTCCCTGACACATTCGGGGGGCATTAATTTTTGTGAAGGAGCAATGATTTATGGAAAACAGAGACAAAATAGTTGTGCTCTTGGCCGGAGGAAGAATAGTCCAGCGTCATGAAGAGCACGATAACCCGGAACTTACGGATGAGGAACTTTACGCGTTACTGCCTGATGATGTGAAGAGTCATGTAGTCTTCCAGAAGTGGAGCTTCCAGCCTCCGTCGAACTATTCACTGAGGATGTGCGCTGACATTATGGGCATGGCAGCAGGATATATTCACGACGAGGGAGCAAGAGGAGTAGTCATAACGTGCCACATTCAGGCAATGGCGGAGCTTGCTTATTTTGCCGATCTCATCTGGGAACTTAACCCTCCCGTCATCTTCACCGGCTCAATCTTCAACGCAGGGACTCAGAACAGCGAGACAGCCTTACGTCTCACGCAGTCAGTCCGTGCAGCACTGTCTGGAGCGTGCACAGGGAAGGGAGCATTAATCTGCATTCAGGATGCGATCTACGCACCTGCTGATGTGCTCAGAATCTCGAACTTCAACCGTGCAGGACTCTTAGCGTTCCCGGAGTCTCCGCTCGGAGTGTTCTCTCAGCCTTCGGGGGACTACATATCACTGCGTTTCCCGAGACACAGAAAGGTGATGAAGCTCCATGCACAGATCGCCCGCAACATTCCAGTAATCAGTGCCTCGCTCGGTGATGGTGATGTGGTTCTGCGTGCACTGCTCGACAAACGTTTTGAGGAACTTGACGGACTCATCGTCTCGGGACTCGGCGACGGAGATGTTCCGAGTACATGGGTGCCGCTGCTGCGCAAACTCCTGAAGTCAGATATTCCCGTAGTGCTGTCTTCACGCTACCCTGACGGAATAGTTCAGGCTACGGAGAACTACGAGGGGAGCGCGTCTCAGCTTCTCGAGATGGGATTAATCAGTGCAGGGATGCTCTCGCCGTATCAGGCAAGAATCAGGCTTGCTGTAGGAATGGCTGCGGGGCTGAAGGGGCAGGAACTAGCTGACTACATGGGAAGCAAATAGCTATGCCAGGAATAATTGCGATTATAGGCCGTCCGAACGCCGGGAAATCCTCACTCTTCAACAGGCTCACAGGAAAACGTGATGCGATAGTTGACGACATGCCCGGAGTTACGAGGGACAGGCTTTACGGAGAGTTTGAGCACAGAGGCGCAAATTACTACGTCATAGACACGGGGGGCATCTTCGGAGAGGACACGGCTTTTAGTGCGGGTATACGCGCGCATGTTGACGAGGCAGTGAAGGAATGTGATGCAGTGATTTTCCTGATTGACGGCCAGGAAGGGATAACAGGCAGTGATGAGGAGATTGCGGAGTTCCTGAGACGCGGAGGCATTGATGACAAGCCGGTGATTGTTGCGGTGAACAAGCTCGACGATCCGAAGCATGACGACTTGATGAATGATGCGTATGTTCTGGGATTTGAGCACGTCGTCGGGATAAGCGCGATGCATAAGCGGGGGATTGATGACCTGCTGGACTTGGTGAGCGAGTTATTGCCTGCAGACATGGACGCTGAGGAGGAGAGAGACTCTGCGGACGAGATCCGGCTCGTGATTGCGGGGAAACCCAACGTCGGGAAGTCGTCGCTGCTCAACAAGATAACTAAGTCGGAGCGTTCGCTGGTGAGTCCTGTAGCAGGGACAACGAGAGATCCTGTAGACATGGCAGTAAACATTGACGGCCAAGACTTCAGGTTCATTGACACTGCAGGACTGAGGAAACGCTCGAAGTTTGGTCAAGGAGCATCCCGCAGTGAGGGAGACCTCGAATATTACTCGTTCGTGAGGACGTTAGCAGCAGTTGACAGGTCGGACATTGCGTTATTGCTGATGGACGCAAACGAGCCTTGCACAGATCAGGACAAGAAGATAGCAGCTCACATAGTGCGCAAGGGCAAGGGAATAGTTATCGTGATGAACAAGTGGGACTTGGTGAATGGTGAGCATAAGGCTGATGAACTCATGAAGAAGATTCGTGATGATATGCCGTTCCTGAGCTATGCGCCTGTAGTATTTGCGTCTGCTCTGAACGGAAGAGGCCTACAGAAGATTATTGCGTCTGTGCTGGCAGTTCACGCTAACAGGCAGAAGAGAATCCCGACTAACATGCTTAACAGGTTAATGCGTGATGTTCTTGCGTTTGACCGGCTGCCGAGCGACAAGAAGGGCCGTTCGCTGAAAGTGTATTACTGTTCACAGGCAGAGACTGAACCGCCGACGTTTATTTTCTTCGTGAATGCTCCTGAGCTTGTGAACACTGGCTTTGAGAATCACGTGAAGAATAAGCTGCGCGAGCTTGAGGACTTCACCGGGACACCAATACGTACATTTTGGCGCGGAAAGGAGAAAGAATAACATGACGCAAATTATTATATTTCTTATAGCTGTTTTGCTGTGGCTGTGCTACCGTCTTGTCAGAGCAGCAGTCAGAGAGGCTGATGAGCTGCGTAATCAGCTTGAGGCAGAACATAAGGAGGCGGAGCATCTGCAGACAGCTCTTAGAGATGCAGAGATAGCCAAGCAGGAATACGCTCAGAGAATAGCCGGACTTCAGGAACAAGCCTGTGTAAGTGATGAAGCATTTATGGAAATCTGCTCAGGAGATTTAGACAATATTAAAGATGCCATAAGAAATGGCGCGGATGTAAATGCTAGAGGCGGTAACGGCATTACGGTATTGATGCAGGCAGCAGATTCCGGTCGCAAGGAAACAGCAGAATTGCTTCTGAAGCACGGCGCAGATGTAAATGCTAGAGACAATAACTGTGAAACGGCTTTAATTTTAGCAGCGAGGAACGGGCACAAGGAAACAGCAGAATTGTTGTTGTCGCACGGCGCAGATGTAAATGCTAAAGACACTAACAACTGGTCAGCATTACCGTGGGCAGTAATGAAAGAATATGCGGATTTAACAGAATTACTCCTGAAACACGGCGCAGATGTAAATGCACCTAGCGGATTTTTAGGGATGACTTCTCTGATGCTTGCCTCCGCTAAAGGCAGCACTAAATTAGCCAAACTACTCTTGGAACACGGCGCAGATGTAAATGCAGGCAGTTATACGGCCTTGATGTTAGCCTCGATGAAGGGTGTCAATGAATTACTAGAATTGCTCATCAGTTATGGTGCTAATGTCAACGCTCAGAGTCATGACGGCAGGTCTGCATTGATGCAGGCAGCAGATTCCGGACAGTTGGGAGCAGCCGCATTTCTTCTGAAGCACGGGGCTGATGTGAATGCTAAGGGCAGTGACGGCGAGACAGCTTTAATGCTTGCAGAGAAGAAGGGCTATACAGAAATTGCCGGTCTTCTTCGTGAGCATGGGGCAGGACAGTTGTAGCGACAAAGCAAGGAGTAATTGAAATCTATGAAGAAGAAAATTCTATGCATAATAATTACGTTGTACATGTGCGTCTCTTGCGCAGAGGCTCGCAGCACAGTAACTCTCGCCGACCTTCACGGCACAGTCGGAGTCCAGCTCGAGGAGTTCGTCAAAGAAGTAATTGCCGACTCCGAAGCACGGGGCGACTCGCTCGTCATCTTTGAGCTGGACACTCCCGGCGGACTCGTCGAGGCCATGCGCGGAATCGTTCAGGCCATCCTCAGCTCTCAAGTCCCGGTAGCTGTGTGGATTCCTCCCGGAGGACGGGCAGCCAGCGCAGGAGCATTTATCGTTCAGGCTGCTCACATTGCTGCAATGTCTCCCGGCACGAACATCGGAGCAGCTCATCCGGTAACAGCAGGAGGAAAAGACATAGACGGCGACACAATGACCAGCAAAGTCATGAACGACCTCAAGGCTCAGATGCGGAGCGTTGTCCAGCTCAGAGGACGCAATCAGGAGATCGCGGAAAAGATGATTGACGAGAGCATTTCCCTCACAGCAGCAGAGGCTCTCAAAGCTCACGCAATAGACCTCATAGCTCCGGACGTTCACTCGCTTATCAAGGCATTGCGCGGACGGAGAATCAGGCTCGGCCAGACTGCAGCGGCTCTCAATCTTGATGATGACGTTGTGATTTCACGCGTGGGTATGTCGTTCACGGAGCGAATTATTCAGTTCGTATCGAGTCCGGAGATCGCGTACCTGCTTCTGTCCGGCGGGATAATGGCGATATTCTTTGAGGTCATCACTCCCGGCGGATTCATTCTCGGCACAACTGGAGGCGTGATGCTCTTGCTCGGAGCTATCGGGTTAAAGATGCTTCCGTTTAACTGGGCTGGCATCGTGTTAATCGCTGCAGGAATAATCTTGATGGCTGTTGACCTCATAGCTGGGACTTCGGGCTTGCTCTCGCTGCTCGGGCTTCCTGTGTTCTGTCTCGGCGGAGTGTTCCTGTTCCGTGCACCCGGAGGAGAATTGCTGCAAATCTCAATGTCCGTGATTGCCGGAATAGCTGTATCTCTGGGAATATGCTTCGGAGTTGCGGCGTATCTTGCTGTGAAGGGGCTGCGCAGAAAAGTAGCTACAGGCAAGAAGGGAATGCTAGGCCTCGAGGTTAAGGCATTGAGCGAGATTAAGGCTGACGCTGCAGGACAGGTAATGTGTCATGGCGAGATATGGAGCGCGAAGAGTGAAGAAGGCGTGATTTCTGAGGGAGCATCAGGCATAGTTAAAGCTCTCGACGGCATGACGTTAATTATTTCCCCCAAAGAGTGAGCAGAAAAATAACCCGGTGCCTTTTTGCGTGAGACACCGGGGTAAGGGGGAAGGATACTGGTTTCGATGACACAGGAACTGCGCAATTCTGAAAATCCCCTTAACAAGGATGGGGAATAAACCTGCGCCACATAGATTATGTAGTTATCTTGATGATACAGTCGGATATTTTACTGCATCTTCAGGAAAAAACCAAATTTTTTTACGTGATTTTGTCGTATGCAAAACTTGAATCATCACAATCTTTCTGTTATATCCTTTGCGCTGGGAGGACAGCCCATAACGCACTCATCAGCACCGGCACAGCATTTACCTATTCCTAGTGAGCCTGAAGGTATCTTCCTGCCCTGCCAGCCCTGACCGATATATATACTTCTGGATTTCCCCCTGCTGTTCACGTGAAGTGCACGCACAAGACTCGCGTAACATGCCGAGCACGCAGAATCTTCGTGAACGTTCCGTGTGAGCGATGCGACTCGTCCAGACGGACTCGGGTAGCTCCCAGCGTTCACAGGGTCATTGAGGCTGATGATGTCATCTGCAGAAAACTTCATGCTTCCTGCTCCGAACTCTTCAGCTAACTTCACGTAAGGCACTTGGCCGGGAGATAACCCCATCAGGCTGCAGCCGTATGCATCGATCTGCACTGGGTCAGTTCCGAGATACATTCTGTGAGTCTGAACGGGATTGCCTCCTTCCTCAAAGTTCAGGTCTCCGCAGATGCTGTCCACAATAATTAGTCCGGCCTTAAGCACTGAACCTAATGCAGCTATAGGCTTCGTGAGTCCGAGTGAGTGAAATCTCCGCTTCTCCCTGTCTGGAAGGCAGCCCTTGAGATTCTTTAGCGCACATGTCATAAGTGTCTGGCAATGTCCCTTGAGGACAGGAAGATTCACGAGCAGCCCGGCCTCTAGAGCGCGGACGCATATATCTATCGGGCCTATAGGAGTATTAATGCTTCTGGTCTTGTCATGCTTCAGGTCGATAAACGGCACATCATACTTCCGGCATACTTCATCATAACCTGCTGCCTTCATTGCACGTGAGGTATTGTCGCCGACCCAGCTTCCCTCAATTATGCTGATGTCCCGGACTCCGGAATCCCTGAAGTACTCGATGCATCCGGCCAAGACTCCAGCGTGAGTAGTTGCTCCGTCGTCGGGGTGTCCGGCAACAACCAGATTCGGCTTGAGTGCGACGCTTCCTCCGGACGGGACTAACTTTACTGCGTCTGAGGCCTCGAGTAATTTTCTGGTCATGCTGTGAGAATCAGTGCCGTAAATGTTATATATACTGCTCATGAAAATTTTGCCCCTCTCGTGTAAATTTATTGTTTGCAAAATTTTAATACAGGAGGCTAATTTATGAGACAGAATAAATTTCTTGTCCCCATCATCATAGTAATAGCTCTCATTGCTGCAACGGGCTTTGACGGCTTCTACACTGTCGGCGAACAAGAACAGGCAGTCATCACAATGTTCGGAAACATAGTCCGGACTGACACAGCAGGGTTATACTTCAAGCTCCCGTTCATCCAGAGAGTCAGAATTGTTGACATGACGACTCACGGAACAGGCATAGGCTACGAGACCGACAAGTCAGGCCGGAACACTGCCCGCGAAGATGAAAGCGTCATGATTACTTCGGACTTCAATTTTGTGAACATAGACTTCTACCTTGAGTACAAAGTCTCTGACCCTGTGGCGTATCTCTACAACTCCGACAATCCGGAAGCTATCCTCAAGAATATGCTGCTCGCTTGTATCAGAAGCACGGTTGCAGATTACCCTGTTGATGAAGTAATCACTACTGCAAAGAATGAGATTCAGACAGCGGTGCGCGGAAAATTAACAGACATGCTCGCACAAAGCAGCATCGGCCTTCAGTGCGTGAACCTGACCGTACAGGATGCCGAGCCTCCGACAGAGAAAATCATTCAGGCGTTCAAGGAAGTAGAGACGGCAAGACAGGCACGCGAGACAGTGATTAATGCCGCGAAAAAATATCAGTCCGAACAGATTCCTGCAGCGGAAGCCCGGGCCGACCAAGTGATTCAGAAAGCAGAGGCCGTGAAGTCAGCACGCATAGCCGAAGCGAAAGGTCAGGCAGCACGTTTCAGCAGCATGTATGACGAGTACAAGGCGTATCCGCTCATCACGAAACAGCGGCTGTTCTGGGAAGCTCTTGAGGAAGTATTGCCGAATGCTAAGGTAATCATCACGGACGGAGCATCACAGAAATTATTGCCTGTCGACAAGTTCTAGGGAGGTATGAATCATGAACAAGAATTTTATGCTGAGTACGTTTATCATTTTTGCTGCTGCTGTCGCTGTTATTGCTCTGCCGTTATTCTGCTACATAGTCGGCCCTAACGAATACGGCGCATTGTTCAAGTTCGGAAAAATAGTGTCAGTGAGCGACACTCCGGGAATCAAGTTCATGATGCCGGGCGTTCACACTATCAGGAAGATAACGAAGAAACTTCATCTTTACGACATCCCGAGAAGCGGAGTAATAACGAAGGACAAGAAATCTATGATTGCGGATAACTATGTAACATGGAGAGTTATTGACCCCGTGAAGTACATCCAGACTCTTAACGCGATAGAAGCACGTGCGCGGGAGAGAATAGAGGCAGCAGTGTACAACGCCATCAAGAACGTAATATCATCAATGACGCAGGACGAAGTTATCGAAGCCAGAGGCGGTAGGCTGTCCACAAAGATAACTGAGGACTCGAACTCTGATATAGGCATGTACGGAATAGCGATAGTGCAGACGGAGATTAAGGCCTTAGACCTTCCGAACGACAACAAGTCAGCAGTGTATGAACGAATGATAAGCGAGCGGCAGAACATAGCGGCATCATTTACTGCAGAGGGAAATTCTGAGGCTCAGAAGATCCGCAACAGGACGGACAGGGAGGCAGCAGTTAAGATAGCTGAAGCAGAACAGAGTGCTGATGTGCTTATTGCTGAGGGAGAGGCTGAGTACATGAGGATATTGCAGACGGCGTATAACACTCCGGAAAAGGCGGAGTTCTATAACTTTCTGCGTTCGCTTGATGCTCTGAAGAAGTCATTTGCCGGGAAGGGCGAGAAGATAATCATGTTCGATAAAGATTCACCATTTGGCAAAATACTGAATGCTGAGTAATTTATGACATCATATAGTCGTCCTGCCTCGTCGGGACGGCATTATTTATTGTCGTGTTTTGATGCACCACAGCAAATTAGCTGTTTTACTTACACACAAAAAAACCGGAGTGTTCATTCTCTCCGGCTCTGTCGTTCTCTGTTTTGTTGTGGTCGGGGCGAGAGGATTCGAACCTCCGACCTCATGGACCCGAACCATGCGCGCTAAGCCAGACTGCGCTACGCCCCGTAATTCATAGCGGGCATTCTACCACGCGAATTATTCGCCGTCAAATTCTCTCCCTCACTGGCAGCTACAGCAACACATACCGCAGCATCCCCCATCACGTTCACCATAGTTCGCGGTGAACTCAGAATCACATCTATTCCGGCAATAAGTCCAACTCCCTCAACAGGAAGCCCCGCACTCGTCAGAACCATCGTCAGCATTATCAATCCTGCATTAGGTATCCCGGCTGCTCCGACTGACGCAATAGCTGCTGCAGTAAATATACTTGCCTGAAGACTAAACGTTATCGGCACATTAAACGCCCTCGCCACAAACATAGCAGCAACTACCTGATAAATTGCTGTTCCGTCCATGTTCACAGTCGCACCTAACGGCAGAACAAACGATGTCAGCTCACGTGATACCCCGAAATTTCCCCTCACGTTGTCAATCGTTACAGGCAGGGTAACAGAGCTTGAGCGCGTAACAAATGCTGTTATTGCTGCCTCCTGTATCCCCCTGAAGAACCAGAGCGGAGACCTTCTGCAGAAGAGAACTATTATCAATGAATACACAAGCAATGCGTGAATAATGCAGCCTGAATAGACAGCAGCAATAATCTTAATGAACGGAGCAATCAATGTGAGACCGAAATCTGCTGCCGAAGTAGCAATCAAGGCAAACACTCCGTAGGGCGCAAACCACATCACTATACGGGTAACTGACTGCATTATCTCAGCTAACTTCTCAAAGAGTGCCGCAACTTTCTGGCCGGTATCTCCTGAGAAAATACATGCTATCCCGCAGAACACAGCGAACACTATAATCTGCAGCATATCAGCATGAACCATTGAAGCTATAGGATTGCTGGGGAATATGTCCAGAATCATATCTCTTATAGGCTTAGGAGCTGCTGAGTATTCATGAAGCGTTGTAGGAACATTTATGCTTGTGCCGGGCCTGAAGATATGTGCGCAGAGAAGCCCTACAGAGACAGCTATTAATGTAGTAATCAAGTAGAAGGCAACTGTTTTTACGCCTATGCGTCCGAGTTTCCGGGTATCGCCTATTGACGCAACGGCAGAAATTAATGAAGAGAAAACAAGCGGAACTATAATCATTGTCAGAAGCCTGAGAAAAATTTTCCCGCTGAGTTCAAGGAAGGGCATTATGTGATTGCTGAGCACCGTAGAATAAGGGAGCATAGGTGCAGCAACGAAGCCGAATAGTATTCCCAGCAAGAAGCCTATCGATATTTTGAGGAGTGCCGACATTTTTCTTGTCCTGTAAAGTACAGTTCTCACAGTTAATCTCTCCTTTAGATGGTAAGTAAATAAATTACTGTCATTATAGCCTACATGTCATAATATATGCATTCACAATATAATGAATCAGGAGGCATAATAAATTTGGTTCACAGACTATTCACGTCAAGAAAAGATAAACATAATCCCGAAGCATTGTCATTACTTCAGGAACTCAGGAACATATCAGGCCTTGAGCAAATCACACGCATAACTATCTATAACCGCTATGACGTTCAGGGACTCACAGATGAGCAGCTAAGTATGTGCAGAGATTCAGTCTTTGCCGAGCCGTTCACCGACATAGTGAGCACCTCTCTTCCCAATGATGCAGATTACGTTCTTGCGGTTGAATATCTGCCCGGGCAGTACGACCAGAGAGCCGACGCTGCCGAGCAATGCATAATGCTCCTCACAGGAACGCGCCCCATAGTCCGCACAGCAAGGGTATATCTGTTTCAGGGAACTATCACTAATCCTGAAGCACTCCGCAAGTTCTTCATCAACCCCGTAGAGTCCAGAGAGGCACAGCTCGCAGAATACTCGTCGCTCGGCATGAACTACTCCCTGCCTGAAGATGTGAAGACAGTGCAGGACTATTCATCACTTCACGGCTTGGCAATGAGTCCTGAAGATCTGGATTGCATCAGGAAATATTTTGCGTCAGAGGGCAGACAGCCGACTCAGACAGAAATTAAGGTGCTCGATACTTACTGGTCGGATCACTGCCGACACACGACGTTCTTGACTCACATAGACGGAGCAGAGATTCACGACGGGAGAGTCAGGGCAGCATACGATGTGTACTTGTCCCTGCGTAAGGAGCTTGGCCGGGAAGACAAGCCAATAACGTTAATGGACATTGCCACGATAGGCGCAAAGTATCTTCATGCTAAAGGCCTCCTGCCTGACCTCGTCATCTCTGATGAGAACAACGCCTGCACAGTGAGAATGAATCTTGACGGCGAAAAATGGCTGCTGCTCTTCAAGAATGAGACCCACAATCACCCGACCGAGATCGAGCCTTTCGGAGGAGCAGCGACATGCATAGGCGGAGCAATCCGGGACCCTCTGTCAGGCCGAGCATACGTGTATCAGGCAATGCGCATCACCGGAGCATCAGACCCATCACGTCCTGCAATACCCGGCAAGCTCCCACAGCGAACGATCATCACGAAGGCAGCACAAGGCTACAGCTCCTACGGTAACCAAATAGGCCTTCCTACCGGGCTAGTTGATGAGATATATCATCCCGGCTACACGGCAAAGAGACTCGAGGTCGGAGCAGTCATAGCTGCTGTTCCTGAAACAAACGTTATCCGCGAGACTCCGGCTCCCGGTGATGCAGTTCTCCTTCTCGGGGGACGCACAGGACGAGACGGCATCGGAGGCGCAACGGGTTCATCAGTCTCACACACGGCAAGTTCACTTGACACGTGCGGTGCAGAAGTCCAGAAGGGCAACGCTCCGGAGGAACGCAAGCTGCAAAGATTATTCCGCAATCCTGAATTTTCACGCCTCATCAAGAAATGCAACGACTTCGGAGCTGGAGGAGTAAGTGTTGCAGTCGGCGAGCTTGCAGACGGCTTAGACATTGACCTTGACGCTGTGCCTCTAAAGTATGCCGGACTCGACGGGACAGAAATTGCGGTTAGCGAGTCTCAGGAGAGAATGGCTGTCGTCGTTGGCAGTGAGGACGTTGACGCTGTGAAAGCTCTTGCTCTTGCCGAGAACGTCGAGGCTACAGTGATTGCGCGGGTGAATAACTCGGGACGCATGCGCATGAAGTGGAGAGGTAAGGAGATAGTGAACTTGTCGCGCGATTTCATCGACAGCAACGGAGCATCGAGGCACATTGACGTAACCGTTAAAGCGTCGTCAGCCTCACATTCACACGCACAGAAATTCCCTGACGTTCTCGGGAGTCTGAATGCGTGCTCGAGACAGGGACTCGCCGAGAGATTCGACTCTACCGTTGGAGCGCACAGCGTGTTAATGCCGTTCGGAGGCAAGTACCAGCGGACTCCGGCTCAGGTCATGGCGGCCAAGATTCCCGGTGCAGAAGGCGGGACGTGCTCGCTGATGTCGTGGGGATTCGACCCGTACATTTCGGAAGCGTCGACATTTGACGGAGCATACTGTGCTGTTGTGGAGTCGCTGTGCAAGATTATTGCGGCTGGAGGGAATTTACGTAAATGCTGGCTGACGTTGCAGGAGTACTTCGGCAAGCCAGAGCATGATTCTGTGAGATGGGGTCTGCCGTTCGGAGCATTACTCGGAGCACTGAAGGCACAGCTAGACTTCGGAGTCGCAGCTATCGGCGGTAAGGACTCTATGAGCGGATCGTTCACGACTCAGAACGGAGAACGCCTCGATGTGCCTCCCACCCTAATATCATTTGCGGTGAGTGTTGCTGACGTGAAGAGGGTAGTATCGCCGGAGTTTAAGCGTGCAGGCTCACACGTTGTGATGCTGTCGCCAGAGTACGACTCTCACGGACTGCCAGAGAAGGACTCTCTCCTGAGAATCTTTGCGCAGATTGAGAAGCTCAACTCAGAAGGAAAATTGCTAGCGTGTGCTGCCGTAGGCACTGGAGGAGTGAAGGCTCAGGTCTTCAGGATGTGCATAGGTAACAACTTAGGCTTTGAGTTCACGGGAGACGTGCCGGATGACGAACGCAGAGGGAGATTCATTGTTGAGGTTACGGATTCTGAGGGCTTGCCCGAATGCGCAGGATTGGTGATTGAGAATCCTGAAATTATCATTGGCAGTGAGAGATTTGCTCTTGATGAATGCATGAAGATTTATGATTCACCGCTCGCAAAGGTCTTCCCTGTTGATGCAGAAATCAGCGTGAAGATTCCTGACGTAAAGGTGAAGTATGAGCTGCCGTGCGTGAAGTACTCTCTGCCTGCGGTGATGACTCCTAGATTCGTGATCCCTGTGTTCCCGGGCACGAACTGCGAGTACGAGACTGCGAGAGCGATCGAGAGAGTCGGAGGCAAGGCAGAAGTGTTTGTTGTGAGGACTCTGACTCCCGGGCTGATGCGCGAGTCTGCGGAGGAGTTTGCGGCGTTGCTGAGGAAGTCTAATGCGCTGGTGCTGCCGGGAGGATTCTCGAGCGGAGACGAGCCTGACGGGAGCGGAAAGTTCATCGCGATATTCCTGCGGAGTCCAGTGGTGCGCGAAGCTCTCGAGGACTTGCTGAATAACCGTGAAGGTTTAGTGTGCGGGATATGCAACGGATTCCAAGCACTTGTGAAGACTGGGTTATTGCCGTTCGGGAGGATATGCGAGCCTGAGGAGCTGGAGGCGACGCTGACGTTTAACGCGATAGGACGTCATCAATCACGGATAATTCGCTCACGTGTAATCACTAATAATTCGCCGTGGCTCAGGAAGTATGAGGTGGGAGATGTGCTGTCGATGCCTATTTCTCACGGCGAGGGAAGATTCGTGTGCAGCGAGAAGATGTTCACGCAGCTCATGAAGGACGGCCAAGTTGCAGGGCAATACGCTGACGTTGAGGGGAATGTGTCGATGAGGATTAGTGATAATCCTTCAGGGTCGATGTATGCTGTGGAGTGCCTGACTTCTCCGGACGGAAGAATACTCGGCAGAATGGGACATGCTGAACGTGTGGGCGAAGGGCTGTACGTGAATGTGCCGGGAAAATATGACCTGAGATTTTTCGGGGGAGCGTGCGAGTATTTCAGGAAAGTGTGAGGATGATAACGACTCCCGGTTGTGGTGTGGCCGGGAGTATTTGTGTCTAGATGTAGGGCTTGATGAGGTCGATTAGATGCCGAGTGTATCGTGGTTTGGCCCGGTCGTTAAGGTGGCTCGCTTCGTTGTAGCAGTCTTCCGCCTCAAAGAATGCATCTCGGTAATCTCCAAGCACTGCAACTCCGTTAGCTTCCCAGAATGCTTTGATGTTTCTTGCAACTTCCGCATCATGTCCGTAAAAATCCTTCTTGCCGGTAACAGGATACAGCGGCGGCCAAGTAGCATATAGCTTTATGTTTGACTTCCTGCAGTATTCTACGAACTCACTTATGCTTCGCCCCATCTCCTTGCCCGGTACGTCATCATTAGTGAAACACTGCTGCGGCGTAACAGTAGGCTCTCTGTAGCGCATAGTTTCGTAGGTATTGCTCGTAAGGTCGCCGTTGACGTTAAGGTGCTTGCTGATGAGGAAGCTGGAACCGTCATCACCGTATTCATTCCTGATACTTCGTGCAATAATTCTCTTGAGCAGAAATGATGTCTTGACACCGTACACACAATTTATCTTCTCTGAGAAAGGCAGCCTCCCGAAATATTCAGGGTCGTACTCAAGAATATACACATAGATTTCATCCTCAAGGGGACGGTCTTTGTAGAGGTGATACTCAAGCGGCATAAGCACAATATCTCCGCTCCTTAGTGATGTCCTGATGCGGTCAAACATGTATTTTCGCAGTGATATTGTCGTCGCAAAGTTGACTGACGTTATGCCAAGCTCGCGCTCCATCATAGACGTATCTGCTGCGTATAATGCCGTCGAACAACTGAGAACGAACAGCTTTCTTCCTGAAGCACTATTTGCGTGAGCTTCCTTAATTCTGAACCAGTTATCTATAGTCCGGCCGGGCGCATCCTCAACTCCTAGGCTCGCATAAAACAGCACAGGATGAATCACCATCAGGCACAACGCAGACAAGATTACGAAACTGATGCAGTATTTCTTGAATGGATTCATGTATTTATCCTCCCATTAGAATCTGAAGTATACAAATTCCGCAGGCTCTCTCAGTTCGGAAAACGCCATCATGAACAGAAAAACTGCATACGCCAGCCAGTACACATTAGGCTTCGTGAACTTGGACTTGACCAGAGCAACGGCATTCGGCGCAAAGAATATCAGCCCCACAGCAACAAGCAATAATTTCTTGTTGGGAATAGAGGCAGTCCACACAGGCAAAGCAACTCCTAAGCGCATAAACAAGTCCGCAATCTTCTGAGGCCACATTAACCCGTTCCCTCCTGTAATCGCGTAAAGCACCTTCACCGCATCACTCACGCTCTCCGCCCTGAAAAACACATTCGCCGTCAGAATCAGCCCCCACATCAGCACATACCCCAGCGGTCTCGGCATCCACAGCTTATATTTCTTCCACACATGATTCAGAACCAGTCCTAGCCCGTGCAGTGCTCCGAAGATTACGAACGTCCATCCCGCACCGTGCCACACTCCAGCAATCACCATCGCCGCAAACGTCGCAAACATCGCCTTCCCGAACGTTATCTCCTTGAACAACATCAAGATTGGCGTGTAAATATAGTTCGTTATCGCGTGCGTCAATGACATATGCCACCTGTTCCAGTAATCTATCATTCCGTAAGCCTTGTATGGAGAGTTGAAGTTCACGGGCAGGTCAATATTCATCATCCAGCCTAAACCCACAGCCATATCACTATAGCCCGAGAAGTCGAAATACAGCTGCACTGTGTAGAACAACGCCGCAGCCAATCCGTCAATCACAGTAAGGCTTTCAGGAAGAGAGAAGCAATCGCCGACGTAATGTGAAAGCTGGTCGGCAATAAGCACCTTCTTAGACATCCCCAGAATGAACAATGTCAATCCCCTCGCGATATTTTCCCAGTTCACACGGTGAGTCTCCGGATCATTGAGCTGCCTCACAATCGGCTTGTGCCACAAAATCGGCCCGGCTAATATATGCGGGAAAAATGACACGAACACTGAGTAGTTCACTAGATTCTTGTCCTTCGTTACGCCTTGATAGGCATCAACAAGATATATCATCTCCGTAATCGTGAAAAATGATATCCCAGGAGGCAGTATCACATGAAGAAGAGGCAAAGCCGCTCCGAACTGGTTTATAGTCTCGATGATGAAGTCCGCATACTTGAAGACCCCCAGCAGCAAAACATTGAACACCAGCCCGAGAATCATCACAGAGCGAGACAACTTCTCACGCCCTGCTGCCCTGAGATTGATGATGTACACACCTGCTGCGTAATTTACTGCGATGCTTGCGATAAGTATTGGGAGGCACTGAACACTCTGGAAAGCGTAGAACACGAGGCTTGCAATCAACAGACAGAAATTAGCAGCTACCCCCCCCCCGTAAAATTACCTATCATCAGGTACGCATAAATAGCAATGGGCGCAAACAGGAATATAAACCCGTACGAGCTGAACAGCATTACTCTTCGTCCCCCAGCTTCTCATGAATCAGCTCTATCATCTCGCCGACGTTCTTGAGGCCCTGAAGCTCCCCGAGTCCGAACTTCACGCCAAAATGTTTCGTTACTGCCGCCACAAGCCGAATGTGCGACAGCGAATCCCAGTCCTCTATCATATCCGCATTGGTCTCATTGGTTACGACTATCGAGTCATCGTCAAACACGTCATGGAAAATCGGCTGCAGTTCTTCAAGTATATTGCGCATAATAATTCCTCCTTAATATTCTTCCCCGCCGGTTACAGGGATATTCGCTCCGGTGATGAATGTGTTGCTGTCGGATAACAGATATTCTACCAGACTTGCAGAATCTTCCGGCCTTGCGTTGCGCTTCATGGGGTTATGCGCCGCGCTGTGCTCGCTCACGCCCTCATAAATTCCTGCGAGAAATTTCGTCTCCATCATCGACGGAGAAATCATGTTTACTAGAATCTTCTTGCCCGCATATTCCGCAGCAATAGACTTAGTGAAGCCCATCAATGCATACTTCGCAGTTACGTAGTCAGACAGGAAAGATGGCGGAACGTTCATAGTGTACGCTGACAGCACAACAACTACTCTTCCTCCTCCTGCTCTGCTCATCGGCTTAATCACAGTCCTCATGACCTCGAAGAATGACCTCACCTGAATCATCATCTGTGCCCGGAAATCACCCCACTCAAGCTCGGTGAGTCTCGCGTTCCTCACAGGGAAGGCCGGTGCGTGAAGTATGTGTGTCGGAGTGAACTTCTCCTCACGCAGGAACTCCACAAACTCACTGACTCCCTCGTCCATCATGAAGTCTGCACGCCTCATGATGACCTTTGCGGGAATGCTGCCTGCTAATTCCTCTAACGCGTCTTTGTGGCTGAAGTACTGCGCAATCACTTCATCATCCTCACTCCATGCATGAGCCTTCATGAACGCAAGCGCAACTTCCGACGACGCACCCAGAATCAGGTATCTCGACATCTACAGCACCCCCGCCTCTATGCGTGCTCGTGAGACCTTCACGCCGTCCTGATTCCGAATCACGGCCTTGATGATGAGCTGCCTGAACACGTCAACTTTCTCTGCTACCTTGCCGCTGACCGTCAGGACATCCCCCACGAACACAGGCCTCAAGAAGTCCGCGTGAACGCTGTGAAGGAGGCAGTTACGCCCCGGAAGGTACACTCCGGCTAGGCACGAGTACAGCGAAGCCGTGAGCATTCCGTACACTACTCGCGACGGATAACCTTTGCCTCGTGCGAACTCTTCATCATTGTGGAGGGGGTTGATGTCCCCGGAAAGATTCAGAAAGTCTCTCATCATGTCTTCTGTTACGCTGCGGATAAATACTGCTTCCTGACCAACACAAAAATCTTCATACCTGCAATCAAGGCATGAATCACGGTCTGGTCTGGTCTGGTCTGG
>JAFSUD010000067.1 GCA_017445405.1 Synergistaceae bacterium | reverse complement strand
GCCACGAGCCACGAGCCACGAGCCACACGAGTCCACAGGTCGCGACAGCACACGCAGTTTACACGAACCGCACGAGTCCACAGGTCGCGACAGCACACGCAGTTTACACGAACCACACGAGTCCACAGGCTGCGACAGCACACGCAGTTTACATGAGCCACACGAGTCCACAGGTCGCGCTAGCACACGCAGTTTACACGAACCACACGAGTCCACAGGCTGCGACAGCACACGCAGTTTACACGAACCACAGCATGATTCTCTGCTGAAAACTTGCCTCAAGAAATACAGAATCACCTATCTTCCCCTTCGCTTCCTAAAAAAATTAGCTTTTCGTTCTGTTTGGGCTGTCTATATTCTCTGCAATGTATTCATTAATCTCTTTACGCATAACATAATTTTCACGCGAAGTTACGGCAAGTTCAGAGGTTTTTCTCCCATACCTAACAACTGGGGAGACGACATCAACAAACACTTCATCGAACATGTTACAGGCAAAAGAGTAGTTGTTATGAACATAGATTTTCCCATGAGACGCTACATCATGATAGGCAGCATTCTTAGCTTCTACAATCTTGACGATGCTGTAGTTTACGGTACAGGGTTAATGACTGGAGAACGAAGTCTTAACGGAAGCCCCAAACACATTATCAGCGTTAGAGGCCCGCTGACCCGCAAAGCACTTCTTCAGAAGGGGATAGACTGCCCTGAACACTACGGCGATCCTGCACTTCTGCTCCCGCTATTCGTCAGGCCGTCATTGCGCAAAACTGATACCGTATCCATAATTCCCAACGAGGGCACTTTTTGGAAGCCTTCTCCTGTTGTCGACGAACTAATTTCACAACATGCCTGCAGACTCATCAACATGACCAGCTACGAACACTGGACGGACATCATCGACGCAATAACCTCAAGCTCATGCGTAATTTCCGAGTCTCTTCACGGCCTGATAGTGGCTGAGACATACGGCATCCCGAACATTTGGGCAGAGTTCATTGACCACACGACCGGAGAGTTTAATCAAGACTGGAGCTTCAAGTTCCGGGACTTCTATGAGTCCATAGGCAAACACAACATGAGCAGCTTTAAGCTCTATAAAGGCTATGACTTTGACGATTTGCTCAGAACATGCGATAACTGGCATCCCGGCAAAATAGACTACGCACAGCTTCTTGATGACTTCCCGTTCACAATAAAGCCTGATTTGTTCCCGATAACAAAATCCCCCCTGAAGCCTTAACGCCTCAAGGGGGAATACTTGTCATTCCTCGTATCTTCACGGCCTGTATATCTGCTTCGGCCGGTTAGCCTTCTTCGCTTCCTCCTGACGCTTATACGCTCCCTCAAGTGCCCTCACTACTTCATCCCACTTGAAGTTCCACGCATTCTCTGCCTTGCTAGGCTTCCCGTAGTCAGGCTGATCCACTGCGTTAATGTTCTTCGGACGCTTGTGTATCAAGAACTCTTTGCCGTCAAACGATATAGACGACCCGTCAGGAAAAGGAATATACACTCTCATCTTCTGAGCTTCAGAGGCAGCATCGCACTCATCACCAGTGCATCATCACCGTTTGAGTAATACCCCTCGCGGACTCTCTCAGTCCTGAATGACATAGCAGAGTACATAGCTATTGCCCCCGCATTAGACTTCCTGACACGCAGACGCAGAAGCCGGAAGTTCATGTACACTGCGCAATCACTCACTGCCAGCAATAACTGGCTGCCTATCCCCTGACGCTGATAGTTCCTGTCCACAAGAATCCACATCAGCAGCCCCGCGCGCTTCTCACGCCCGAGCACTGCATAGCCCAAAAGCGGAGCCTCCGCAGTCGCCGCGAAAGCCCCGATATATGTCGCCTCATTCTGTGAATCCTGACTCAGATCCGCACGAATCACTTCCTCCGGCCAAGAGTAAGGCACTTCTGCATTCAGCCTGAGGATTCCGGGCAGATCGTCATACGTCAGAAAATCTATCTCCGTCAGGTACAAGACAGCTACATTCCCCTGTTAATCGTCTGGTTTCTGTCTGCTCCGACACCGATTAAGCCTACAGGTACTCCCAGAGTGTCCTCTATGTACTTCACGTAGGACTTCGCGTTCTCCGGCAGCTCGTCAAACGTCTTGCAGTTCGTGATGTCGTCGTTCCAGCCGGGCAGTGTCTCGTACACAGGCTGAAGCTCCGCAAGAGTCCTCGTGTCGTTCGGCCAGGTCGTGAGTCTCGTGCCGTTGTGGTCGTAGGCTGTGCAGACCTTGATGTCGCCCATTCCTGTGAGCACGTCTAACTTCGTGAGGGCTATCACGTTCGCGCCGTTAAGCTCCATCGAGTACTTCAGGCCTACCATGTCAAGCCACCCGCAGCGTCTCGGCCTTCCTGTCGTTGCTCCGAACTCTCCGCCGTTCGCTCTCAGCTTCTCGCCGTCCGGGCCGAAATCTTCTGTCGGGAAAGGCCCTTCTCCGACTCTGGTCGTGTACGCCTTCACCACAGCAATAACCCGCGTAAGGTCGTTCGGTGCGAGTCCTGTCCCGGTGAACGCTCCTGCCGCTGATGTCGACGAACTCGTTACGTAGGGATAAGTTCCGTGATCTATGTCTAGCAGTGCTGCCTGTGCTCCCTCAAGGAGAATGTGTTTTCCCTCGTCAGCAGCTTTGCGGAGTAATGCGCGTGTGTCGTCAACGTAAGGGGCTAATGCCTCTCCCCACTTCTTGGCCGGTTCATACACTTCATCAAACGCTAAAGGCTTCTGGTTGTACAGGCGCGTAAATATCTGGTTCTTCTCCTCCAGAATGTAGGTCAGCCTCTCGCGCAGTACGTCAGGGTCGATCAAGTCCTCAACTCTCAGGCCGGAACGCGAATACTTGTCGACATAGCAGGGGCCGATCCCGCGTCCTGTCGTGCCTATCTTGCGTCCCTTTCCGCGTGCCTCTTCCTGCAGCTTGTCGAGCATTCTGTGATAAGGCATAACTACGTGTGCGTGAGGACTTACAGCTAATCTCGCTCTGTCCTGCCCTCTGTTGAAGAGTTCCGTAGTCTCGGCCAGGAACTGCTCGGGGTCAAGGACTAATCCGTTGCCGAGAACGCACAGCTTGCCGGGATAAAGCATCCCTGAAGGCAGAAGGTGAAACACTGTCTTCTGTCCGTCCGTGATTACTGTGTGGCCTGCGTTCGCTCCGCCCTGAAAGCGCACGAACACATCAACATCTGAGCCGAGCATGTCTACAACTTTGCCCTTGCCTTCGTCGCCCCACTGCGCTCCGACTAATAAGTCTACCGTTTTCTGTGTACCCAAATTTGGCATCTCCTCGTGTAAATTTATTGTTATCTCCTGCCAGCCACTGAACGCATCGATTTCTTAAGTTCCGTCATGGCTCGCTGCAACTGTTCATCTTTCTCTTTGTCCTTGTTAGGCTCTCCCTTCACCTCTATATCAGGTGAGAGTCCCACATGGTCAATCACTTTCCCTGAAGGCGTGTAGTACCTCGCAATCGTTACGTATACTCCGCTTCCGTCTGTGAGGGGAAAGAGGGTCTGAACGCTTCCCTTGCCGAAGCTCTTTTCTCCTATGAGCTTGGCCCGGCCTCTGTCATTAAGTGCTCCAGCAACTATCTCGCTCGCACTCGCGCTCCCGCCGTTAATCAGCACTACCATCGGCATATTCGTAAGGTACAATGCTTTATCTACATTGTAGCGTTCGTTGAATCTTTCCGCACGCCCCTTAGTCTCTACGACCATTCCGTCACGCAGGAACATGCTCGAGATCTTCACGCTCGCATCAAGCAGTCCGCCTCCGTTGTTGCGAAGGTCAAGGATTAATGCTCTCATTCCCTGCCTCAGCATTTCTTTCACTGCACTTCTGGCCTCGTCGTTCGTGCTGTGCTTAAACTGCGTCAGCTTGAGGTAGCCTATATCATCAGACAACATTTCGTGCCTCACGCTGTGGAGCTGGATTATCTCACGCGTTATCTCGAAGCTCAGAAGCTCCTCCTCGCCCTCGCGGCGAACCCACACTGTAACTTTCGTGTTTGGGTCTCCGCGCAGTTTCTGCACCACACGGTCGGAAGTCCAGCCTATGACGACCTCATCATCAACCTTGACTATCTGGTCTTTGGGCTTGAGGCCTGCACGCTCTGCAGGGGAATCCTCCATCGGGCTTATGACTAATATCTGGCCGTCCCTGTCGCCTATGTACATTCCGAGTCCGCCGTACTTGCCCTCGAGTTCGATCTCCTCGTCCTTGAGCTGGCGCGGTGAGACAAAGCGCGTGTAGGGATCTTTCCACGCCTCAACCATTCCCTTAGCTGCTCCGTGAAGTATCTCATCTTCATCTAAGTTCTTGGTAGCAGCATCTACCTGGTAGCTCTCTATGATTAACCTTATCTGGCGCAGAAGCCATAATGACCGGTCGCTGAACGGTGAGTTCCTGTTTTGGCTGTACCCCGTAAAGTCTGACGCAGGAGCACTTACGCCCCCGTAACCGTACATTAAGCATATTGTTGTGAGAATTATTACTGTGAGTATGTATAATCTTTTCCTTGAGCTGTTCAATTTATGCACCTGCCTTGTGAAAATTGCTAGAAATTATACAGCATTATCATCGCAAGAAATTCATCGGGTTCACTGCGCTTCCGTTGCGCCTTACCTCGAAATGAAGCCCGTACTCTGAATCCGTGCCTGTGTTGCCGACACGGCCTATCACTGTTCCTGCTTTGACTGATGCCCCCTCGCGCACAGATGTCCCCCCTAAGTGTGCGTAAACTGTGGATAAATTCCCTCCGTGATCTATTATCACAACTTGGCCGAATCCCCGCAGCCAGCCCTGATAGAGGACTTCTCCCGGCCCGGCTGACTTCACCGGCGTACCTGATGAGGCCTTGATGTCGATTCCGGAGTTGAATATCTTCGTCTTGAACGTAGGGTGAACACGTGAGCCGTACTGCATTGTTACCGTTCCGTTCACAGGCCATGACAGAGACTTCACGCTGCCTGACGGAGTGCTTGAGGCAGTCTTCACCGGCACAGTGGACTTTGCCCCGCCTACAGTTGCAGGCGTACGTGATGAGGCTGATGCTGCCTTCTTGGTCTGGGAAGTCGTCTTCTGCTTCATCAGAGAATTTATCTTGCTACCCATTGCTCGCTGGGCTGCCTGAAGTTCTTTCGCTGCTGCCTCTGCCTTCTTCTGCTCGCTCTGGACGTTCTTTAACAGACTATCCGTCTTCTTGACGGCGGAGTCGAAATCTGCACGCTTCTTCCTCAGTGCGTCCGTCTGTCTGGCTATCTTGCTCTTGTTCGCCTCGAGAAGTTCCCGGGCCTCGACGAGTTCACGCTCCTTCTTCATGAGTTCGTGAATCATCATTGCGTCCTGCATGGCAAACCTCCGGAGCATGTATGCAGTGTTCACCGCATCATGAGGACTCTGCGAGCTGAGAATTATGCTTATGCTCTGCTCATCAGGCGAAAACTTGTAGAGGTCTACCAGCCTTCCCCGAAGATTCGCAAGGATTATTGACATTGACGCATTTACGCTCTCTATGCTCTTGTTGAGATCGCTCACTGAAGCCTCAAGGCGTGTGTTCTCTTTCTCGAGAGTGTTTATCTCCTCCTGTGAACTGCTCGCGTCCTGCTTAAGGCGTGATAACTGACTCAGCAATGTTTTAGACTGCTTTGACTTCTCCTTCGCTATGGCGTTGTACTCCTGAATCTTCTTCTTCACGTCCCCCTGACTCTTTGCTCCAGTTTTTGAGGCTGCAAATGCAAGGCCGTTAAGGGCAAGTATCATCACTAACGCAATTACTTTCTTCAACACATCATGCCTCCTGTCATCTCTTGAGATACTTTATCGGGTCTGCCGGCGTTCCGTAGACTCTCACCTCAAAATGCAGGTGATAACCCGTAACGTTCCCGGTCTTGCCTACACGTGCTATGACTGCTCCGGCCTTCACCTCCTGCCCCTCCTTCACGAGAGACGCAGAAAGGTGCGCGTACAGTGTCGAGAATCCCCGCCCGTGATTCAGGACGACGACTCTTCCGTAGCCTCTCAGCCAGCCGTCATAGATAACTTCTCCTGCTGCGGGAGCTTTTACCGGAGTCCCGTTTGCTGCTGCAATGTCTATCCCTGCATGAAGTATCCTGCGCTTCAGGATAGGATGTATGCGGTAACCATACGGACTGGACATAGGCCCTCTAAGCGGCCAGTCAAACTTTGAGCCTTTGCCCGCAGGAAAATACACCTTTGACTTCTTGCGCTGAAGTTCGGCTATCATTGCTCCCGCGGCTTTCTGGGCTTCCTCTGCCTCTCGCACTGCCTTTTCCGCTAACTCCTTCTGACGCTGTATCGACTTGATGAAACGGTTCGTCTCCTTGATGTTCGCGTTGTACTTGTCCCGCTGATCCTGCACCGCCTGAGTCTTCTCGCGCAGCCTGTTCTGCTGGTCGTCCATCGTCCGCCGTGAGATGTCGAGATTCTGCACGCGCTGCATCAGCTGGGAGAGTATGTCCTCGTCGCGCTGGTTCACTATCTTCAGGAGGTGAGCCATCTCCACAGCCTCGAGCACGCTCCGTGAGGCAAACAGAGTCCTCATTGCTCCGGACTGCCCGTACTTGTAAATGTCAAGCAGCCTGTCTTCCATCTGGCGCGAAAGCTCGTCTATCTTCGCCTGCTCATCCTTCATGCTCGCATCAAGAATATTTATGTTCTCCTGTATCTTCTCATTCTGAAGCTCAAGCACCGTTAATTCCTGACGCGCAACGCTCTCGTCCTGCTGAAGGGTATTCACTTTCGTGAGCAGTCCCTCAACCTTCGCTCCCATCGCCTTAATCTGCTTCCGGTAATCCTGCACCTGTTTCGCCAAATCCGAACGCTTCTTCTCCTCTGCAGCTATCTGGGCATCTATGCTCGGCTTCTTTGCAGGAGGCTTCTGGGGTGCTGACTTCTGAGGCGCGGGCTTAGGGGCTGAAGATTTCTTTGCTGCTGCGTTCACTATCTGAGGCAGAAATATCAAGGCCAGCAGTACGGAGGCTATTAACCGTCTGCTCATTCCGGCCTCGTTATCGCGTTCAGGAAGCGGGCCACAACAAGATAACTGCACACCCAGCCGAGAGTCGCTCCGAAACCTGCAAGCAACGCGCAGAATCTCCAGATTATCCGCCTGTCAGTCAGCAGGATATTAGACAGCAGGGGCATGTTCTCACGTATAAGCTCTATTCCCGGAAAATACGCGCCTATGATTCCGGCTCCCGCTACGATTGCTCCGAAA
The DNA here is from genome assembly GCA_017445405.1 of Synergistaceae bacterium. Taxonomy (GTDB): domain Bacteria; phylum Synergistota; class Synergistia; order Synergistales; family Aminobacteriaceae; genus JAFUXM01. Next base: position 28,293 of record JAFSUD010000067.1, on the reverse strand, counting down.
AGTGCAAGCATTGTTCCCTCAAGCACAAACGGTGAGGCTATGTATGACCGCGTCGCTCCCACCAAGTACATTATGCCTATCTCTTCACGCCTTGAGTAAAGAGAAATATGTATCGTGTTGTAGACGACAAGAGCCGTGATGATGACTGCCAGCACGAACATTATTAATGCGACCTGAGAAGAGATACGAGACAGCGCAGAGATCCTCCGCACGACGAGTCCGGCATAGACGACATCATCAACTTCGGGCATGGCCTTTAGTGCGTTCACGAGCGGCTCGACATCTCCGGCACTGTGGACGTGAATCTCGAAGTTCCAAGGGATGGGGTTATCGCCGAGCATCTCCAGCGCACGGGACTGCGAACCCATCTTCTCCTGCAGCTTGGCCAGTGAGTCGGCGGGTGAATACACCTTCATTGAGTACACATACTCCAGACTCTGAATCCTGTTGGCGATCGCCTCAACATCGAGGGTGTTATCCTTCACCAGATACGCCTGAACAGCTAACTCACTCTCGAGACGTGAGAGCAGATTCTCAAGGTTGAGCGAGAAAAGGGTAGTTACTCCGAGCACCCAGAGCATTACTCCCGCCGTTATCAGCGTCAGGACTCCGAGCACCCAGTGATGAACAAGAAGCCTCCATGTGTCGCGCAATACATACTTTATTGTTGTCATTGGGCTGTGTATGTCCCTCCCTTCTCGTCGCGTATTAATCTTCCGTTCTCTAGCTCGATGACTCTCTGGCGCGATGAGTTCACTATTGCCTGATTGTGCGTAGACATCACGACAGTTACTCCGGCTGCGTTTATAGCAAACAGTATCTTCATTACCTCCGTCGCCGTGTGAAAATCAAGATTGCCCGTCGGTTCATCGGCAATAAACAGCGAGGGCGAATTTGCAAGTGCACGGGCTATTGCGACTCTCTGCTGCTCGCCTCCGGAAAGCTGGGCGGGACGCATCCCTCTGCGCCTCCAGAGTCCGACCTGATTAATCACGTCCTTTGTGCGGTCTGCAACTATGCGCTTAGGTACTGACATGGCCTCCATCACAAACGCTATATTCTCGTAGACTGTCAGAGTCGGGATAAGCCGGAAATCCTGAGCGACAAGTCCGACATCCCGTCTGTAGTAGGGAACATCTGATTTGCGCATACGCTTGAGGTCAAAATCTCCTACGGCTACCGTTCCGCGCGTGGGCAATAACTCTCTCGTGATGAGACGAAGAAGCGTCGATTTCCCGCTCCCTGTCTGGCCTATCACGTAGACAAATTCTCCCTGCTGAATGTCAATGTTTATGTCTACCAGTGCTGCTATATCCGGCTCGAATATCTTGCTTACTCCTGAAAAATTTATGTTCATGCCTGATTATCATCTCCTCTGTACTTCGTTAGTTCCCTCATTGCCTGCCGGGTGTCATACTCTCCCCACACTGCATTGATTATCTCGCTCACGGATAATTTTCTGCTTTCCCTGAGTTCATGCCACAGTTCATGGTTAGCATACAGCCACACAGAGAACATTGCACTGCGCCCCCTGCCGAAGCGTCCGAGCACAAGCCAGCCCGACGCAGGATTGTAGAGCACCAATGGGGAAATATTTTGTGAGGCCAGCCTCGATAACTCCGACGCAGAGAATGACAGCTCCTCAAGCTCAGTGATTGCATCTCGTTCCGGCAAGTCCAGAATCGAGAACCACAGCTTTGCAGAATACTGGTCATAACCGAACACTTCCGGGCCTGTCCTGAGCCATGCTTTGAGGCGTATCGGGACTTCCATTTCCCCGCGCGACAGAGCAAACCTCAGCGTCCAATATGCTTTCTCCAGAACGTCATCATGTCTCATGAAACGCGCAAATATTTTCTCGTCAAGAAACTCCGCACCTTCTGAGCTGAACACTGGATGACTGCGCATCATCGTCCGGAGCATCAATACCGCTGCTGAATGTCTGCCCGGAGGCTCGGAATGCATGAGCAGTTTTCTTCGGAGAGTCCTCACCGTCTCGGCTGATAATACCGTAGGCTGTGCTCCCTCATTGTGGAGCGATAATCTTTCGTCATCATAGAGATATACGCTTCGGGCAAAAGTTCCGGGCTTGCCGTATATCCAGTTATCCCGCCCTGTGCCGAGCAAGTATTTATTGTGGGGCAGCAGGAGCATTACTGAGGCATCATCAGGAAGATTTATGCTGTCCGGGAGATTATCAGGGGGCAGTTCAGCCAGTGAACCGTTAGACATTAACTCAAGCAGCAATTTTCTTCTCACCTCTTTAAATAGTTATGTATGTGGAATTTGGAATTTACACTATATTATCACGTATTAACAGCCCATGCCGTAAACCGTTTATGCTTATCACGCAGGATTTTGCATTCAGTATCTCAAGAGCTGTGAAGATTATGCACGCACTGCCCAGAATGACATCTGCTCTCGAGGGAGGGAGGCCGATAACGTTTTCGCGTTCACTGAGAGTAAGGGAAGAATACATGCGGATCTGCCGGGCTATGTCCTTCCGGGTAAGGATGCTCCCGTGAAGAAGCGAAGGGCTGAAGGTCTCGCATGCATGTTTCACGCTCGCCATCGTTACAGCTCCTCCGCCGACAGCTATAACCTGCCCAGTCTCAGTTCGGAAGTCATCAATGTGATCGGCCTTGAGCATGTCTCTGACGTAATGCACTGCCTCATCACATGCCGAGTTCTTCACAGGCTCATCATAGACGCTGAAGAATTTTTCCGACAAGTTCACCGCACCTACAGGGACACTCACTACATGCTTCATGACTCCCTCAGAACCTAACACAAACTCCGTGCTGCCTCCTCCGGAATCGAACATCACCGAGTCTCCCTTCATGTCCAAGCCGTCAACCGCGCCAAGCCAGGAGTATTTTGCTTCCTCTTCGCCGGAGAGAACGTGTACCTCCTGCCCTGAAGAGTCCTTCACCATCTTCACGAACACATCGGCATTCTCCGCAGTCCTGAGAGCCATTGTCCCGGCAACAAAAATTTCTGCTCCCATGACTGAGGCTCTGCGCACCATCCGCGAGACAGCATCGCATGAGGCCTTCATGTTCGCCTGAGCCAGGAGGCCCGAGCTGCTCATTCCCCGCCCGAGCCTGACAACTTCAGTCTCATCACGGATAACGTGAACACGTCCGCGCGAGATTCTGGCTATGCGCATCTTGATTGAGTTGCTCCCTATGTCTATAACCGCTTTAACCATCTCTCCGCCTTAACGATTCCTGAAGCACAAAGCTGAACGCTGAGGCCGGTATCGTGAACAGAAGGCCGAGAGTCCCGGCCAAGCTCTGGACTATCTCCTGCGCAATGTAGGGGTCATTGAGGAGTCCCGAGAACTCTACGCCCGAGCTGCAGATGAGCACCGCCATAGGCAGAGCACTTCCCATGTAAGCAAGAATGAGGGTGTTAATCATGCTGCCGAGAACTTCACTGCCGACGTTGAGGCCGGCAAGCAATAATCTGTCCAGCGGAATATCATTGTCGTAGTCCACGAACTCAGACATTGACGCAGTTATTGATATGCTGACATCGAGCACCGCGCCTATTGAGCCTATAAGCACCGACGCAAGCAGAAGCCCCCTCATGTTCAGGCCGGGAAGAGTTGAGGCCAGGAGTGCAGCTCCCTCACCAGCGAGTCCGTTAAGCCCCCAGAGGTAGACCATCGCAGCTCCGCACAGAAAACCGCTGAAGACTCCGCCCAGACTTCCGAGCAAGGCCGTTATCCTGTAGCGTGCATGACGGACGACACAGAGAATAGTTACTGTCGAGATGATGAACACGGAAGCGATCGCGAGCCACACGCAGTCCCAGCCCATGACGGTTAGGGGGATCATAGAGAAGACGAGCACAGCTATTGACGCTCCGAGTCCGAGAAGGGCGAAGAGTCCCCGAGTGCCAGTGAGAGCGATTAACACAGTGCAGACGAGCATAACTACTCCTGCAACGCCCGAGACTCTCCACGCATCAGCGAGCGAGTATTGGACTCTGCCGTCGGAGAACATGTCCCACACGAGGAGGTATCTTCTGCCGGGCCTGACCTCGAGTCCGCTTCCTGAGAGCCGGACTGTCTTCACCCTGAGTACTTCGTCTGTGCGAGTGCCTGAGAGAATCTGCATCACTGTGTCGCGCTCGAACGTCTCGTAAGAGTCCTCCTCTTCGTCTGAAGATACCTCAATTTCGGGGCCTGTCTCTATCACACGAACTATCAGAGAGTCTGTGTTATCCCATCTGCTGACCGCGAAATAATCTGCTGCACAGTAGAACGCCCAAGAGAGAACAAGTGCAATTGCTATCCTGCTCAATAAATGCTTACGCCTCATAATTAAGCCTCCTTGTCTTAATAAATGTCATCATGTCATCGGGAATATCTGCCCTGAAAGCCTTACCCGCAATCTCGCTCAGTGATTTATCTGCACTTTCAGGAAAAGCCAGTTCGTAAGCGTGAAGCATCGGGCGTGTGATAGCCTTCATGTCCCTGTTGACGTGAAAGTCTCCGTACTTCCTGTCGCCTAGTATCGGGTGCTTGATGTGCGCCATGTGGACGCGGGCCTGATGTGTCCGGCCTGTCAGGAGTTCGAGCTTCACCAGTGAAAATTTGCCGTCTGTCGCGAGGCATGTGCAGAGAGTCTTTGCGGGCTGTCCGTCGTCAGAGACAGTTACCATGTTATTATCAGCATCTTTAAGCAACGGAGCATCAATCATGATTTCTGCAGGGACTTCGCCGACGCATAAGGCTAGGTAGAATTTGCGCACCTGTCTGGCCTTGAAGAGTGCCTCGAGTGCCCGGAGAGAGTCTCCGTGAAGAGCGACCGCCAAGACTCCCGTAGTGTTGCGGTCGAGACGGTGGACTGCTGCGGGAGTCGTTGACCCCAATACTCCCCAGACTCTGGAAATTACGCTGTCTCCTCCTGCTTCGTTGGGCTGGACGAGCATACCTGAAGGCTTGTTGATGATGAGGACGTTGCTTCCCTGAAAGATTAGGCGTATTTTGCCCCATGACGTATGAGGGATTTTTGCGAGTCTGCCGTCATCTTTAAGAGGCCAGGGAACGCAGAGTTCATCTCCTGTGTGAACATGACCGCCTCCGTCGCGGATTTTCACTCCGTTCACCCGGACTTCTCCCTTGCGTATGGACTTCATGATCTCCCCTAGAGTTACCCATTTCCACACTGAGCGGATAGTACGGTCTAATCTTCTGCCGTCGTGGTCTTGCGAGAGATTAAGTGTGTAGCTCATATTCCCCTCCAAAATCTGCGGTCAACTAACGGAAGGTAATCTGTGAAATCATTCTGAGTGTTTATTGCGTCAATCTGGTACTTCCAGTAGTTCAGCTTGAAGTCTAGGTCATCTGCAGCACTAACGATTAATGCTTCTGGAGTTCCCGGCAGGACAGGAGAGCCGAACTCTTTGCGTCCGTGATGACTGATGAGTATATGCCCGATTGCCAGCGTGAGGTCATCACTTAGGCCTTCACTTTCTGCAAACTTCATGAACATGCTGTAACCAAGAGTTACGTGCTCTATCACGTTGCCCTTAGCTGTTACCTGAGGGGCAGGGGCTATGGTGTAGGCCTCGAGTTTGCCTATGTCATGAAGCAGCGACCCCGCGATAACAATATCCATGTCTGCAGGTATCTTGAAGTCAGCGTAATGCTGTGCAATATCGCGTGCACCTATTGCTACGGAAATTGAGTGCTCAAGAAGCCCTCCTGTGTAGGCATGATGAAGCAGGACAGCAGCGGGCCATATCTTGAACTTCTCCCAGAGGTTATGTTTGAAGAATACTGCCTCTAGGAAATTGCGGAGGTCTTCCCGCCTTATCTGAGCAATGAGTTTCCTGAAGGTGTCCTCGAGAACTTCAGGCTTTACCGGAGACTGTCTGCTGAACATGTGGGGCGGGTAGTCTGTCTGGTCAAGGTAGAACACAGAGTTGAAGTTATACTGCAGCATGTCGCGGAACTCTGCTGTGCGTCCCTCGATTTCTACAGATGATCCCTCAAATCTAAGTCCGCAGTTATCAGGGTCAATTGGGAATTTATCTCCGCCTTGAGTGTTCCACCACAGGGAGACGTTCCAGACTTTGCCGTCCAAGTCTCCGGATGAGTCTGTGATGGTCATTTCCCAGAAGGGATTATCATTTCTATCAATGCGCCTTGTGAGTTTTGAGACAGCCCCTCTGACAAAGAAATCTGAGTTTTTTGGGAGCTGCTTAACTTCCTTAATGTTAAGAATACGTTTCATGATGGGGAATAATAATTAGCCTTTCCTGCTGAAAAATTTTGTATATTATATCAGCGCAGTAATTCAGCATTAATTAAGATAGGCTGTGAAATCATAACAGACACTTTTGACGAGGCGAGGCTCAATCCCAACAGCTATAACCTTTCGCTTCACAATGAGCTGTTGGTCTACATGCATGACAGCCTATAAGTTTTATGTAACTATAATTACATATCCCGCATAAGGAGTGAAGAATTTAGATTGATACTTTCAGGACTGGCAATAAGAGAACACATAGGCCGTGAAATCATAATAGCCCCATTTGATGAAGCGAGGCTCAATCCCAACAGCTATAACCTTTCGCTTCATAATGAGCTGTTAGTCTACACGCATGACACGTTAGACATGAGGCATGATAACCCTACTCAGAAGATAATAATTCCGCCTGAAGGCTTTATGCTTATGCCCGGCAGGCTATATCTTGGCCGGACAGAAGAATATACCCGCACAGAAGGCTATATCCCCATGCTTGAGGGCAGGTCATCAATCGGTAGGCTGGGAATATGCATACATGTAACGGCAGGTTTCGGAGATGTAGGCTTTGCAGGGTACTGGACGCTCGAGCTGTTCTGTGTTCAGCCTGTGAGGATTTATGCGGGAGTGCAGATAGCGCAGATTTACTACCACACGATAACCGAGCCTTATGAACGCTACGAGAAGGGGAAATATCAGAACAACGAGGGTATACAGGCGAGCAAGTTATATGAAGAGTTCCTGCTATAATAGCGACTCGTCAACAATTTCAGGGAGCATACAACATGAATGAACTCGGAATGATAGTCAATCTCCGCAAGCCCGAAGCCGTAAACATGGCGAGAAGGTTATTGCAATGCAGACAGATAATACCTGCAAATTTCTTCTGCCTGATAGAGATATTCAGGCACGAAAAATCTATGCAGCAGAGCGGGCAGCGCATATCCAGCTATCACATCATGGAGCATACAACATGAACGAACTCGGAATGATAGTCAATCTCCGCAAGCCCGAAGCCGTAAACATGGCGAGAAGGTTATTGCAATGGGGACAGGATAATAACTGCACGTTCCTTCTTCCTCATCAGGAGGCAAGCGCACTCACTACATCAGGCCTTGATGACGAGCAGTGGCTAAAGACGGTGAAGCTCGCACTCGTGATAGGGGGGGACGGAACATTTTTGCGTGCAGCCCGCTACATTATGGGCACAGATATTATTCTGCACGGCGTGAACTTGGGGCACTTGGGATTTCTGGCCTCTAGCCGTCCTGATGAAGTGGAGCATGATTTGACGAACATACTTAACGACAACTTCACGATACTTGAACGCAGAGTATTACGCTGTGTGCTGTCAAGGGATGAATCGCCTCAACACAAACTTTACGCCCTCAATGATGTAGTCCTCACAACGAACGCAATAGCAAGGTTATTGCAGATAGAGATACGCTTCAACGATGAGTTTTTCTGTGTGCTTCCTGCCGACGGAGCAATAATCTCAACTCCCACCGGCTCAACAGCATATGCCTTGAGTGCAGGAGGCCCGATAATTCCTCCTCACATGGACGCGATGCTGCTAGCTCCACTCTGTGCACACACACTATATTCACGCCCTCTTATGGCCTCAGAGAACGACTGCATAACGCTTATTCCGCGCGGAGTATCCAGAGACCTGATGCTCACGCAGGACGGGCAGTTAGCGTATGAAGTGTTCCCGAATGATAGAATAGACATCAACCTAGCGGGCAACAAGAAAATACGCACAGTGAATTTGCCGGGGCGGAACTTCCTAGACATTGTGCGCGAAAAATTAGGCTGGGGTTCATGATAGAGAAACTCTACATCGAGAACATCGGCGGCATCCGCGGAGCAGAACTTACTTTTACGCGGGGCTTGAACGTCATCACCGGCGAGAGCGGTGCAGGGAAGAGCAGCGTAGTGCGTTCGCTTGAACTTCTGACAGGAACACGGGGAGGAGTGCGATTTATCCGTGCAGGTGAGGAGAGCGGAAGGGTCGAGGCGAAATTCACGGGGCATAACGTGATGAGAGAGGTGCTGAGTTCAGGGAGGTCTAGGGCGAGGATTGACGGAGTGAACGCGGGACTGAGCGAGTGCGCAAAAATGGTGAATGACCTAGTGAGGATTCAGAGTCAGTTTGCACAGATGGAGCTTCTGAACCCTGAACGTCAGCTTGCGATACTTGATTCATGCCTTCCTGAAAATGTGAGGGGCAAAACTCTTCCGGAGTTTCACAGAATATTTGACCTTGCGAGGAAGAGTGCGGGAGATTTGCGGGCAATGAAGAAACGCAGAGCAGAAATTGAGCGCAAGTACTCTAATGCTAGGGAGATATTCTCACTGGTTAAGACAGCAAGACCGGAGGCAGGCCTAGAACTGAAACTAGAGAACGAGTTAGCGGACATAACTCACAGAATCGCTTCACGTGAACGCGCAAAGAACAGCATAGACGCATTGACGGGGGGAATGTCGGAACACGGACTGCTCGAGAAAGTTCGGGCATGTTTTGAGAATTTGCGGGACTTCATGAGTGATGATGAGACTGTGAACTCTGCACTCGAAACTTTGAGGGACTCTGTGAGGGAAATTGCGGGTGAACTTGATGATGATGAGGCTGATTCGTCGCTGCTGGATGAGACGGAGGAAAGACTAGGTGCACTGCGGAGGCTGAAGCGTTTATGCAACATCACGGACGAAAACGAGCTGCTGAATTTCTGTGCGGAGATATACACAAATCTAGAGTGGCTGGAGAACAGCTACACTGAGCTTGAGGGGCTGACTTCGCGCTCACTTGAGGAACGCAAGAAGGCTAATGCGCTTGCGATGGAAATTCGGAGGGAGCGACAGGATGCGGCCAAGACGCTCACGCAGAGAGTGAATGCATTGCTGGGCGAGCTTGCGATGGGGGGAATAACCTTTGGGGTGAGCCTTGCGGGACTGCAGAAACTAAGCCGTTCAGGAGCAGACAGTGCGGAGTTTACGTTAAGCGATGGCACGAGAGCGGGGCGTGTAGAGAAGATAGCTTCAGGAGGAGAGTTGAGCAGGTTATTGCTTGCGCTGCAGTTGTCGATGCCGGATGAGTGGCTGCCTCCGACGATAGTGTTTGATGAGGTGGAGGCAGGATTAGGAGGACGGGCAGCGGTGTTGTCGGGTCTGCAGTTGAAGGAGTTATCGAGGAAGTGTCAGGTGATTCTGGTTACGCACGAGGCGAGTATTGCGGCACTGGGAGATTCGCACACACTGATTCAGCGTGAAGACGGAGAGACATTGACTAGGAGGATAACAGATGAAGACAGAGTGATGGAGATAGCGAGGATGCTTTCGGGTTCTCCTGAGATAGCGGAGGCGCAGGAACATGCGAGAAGTTTGCTTGGAGGCGTGGTATAATCAGCGAAAATTTTACGTGAAAGGAACGTTGACGATGGCGAGCAACGAGGCTATACTTTTGAACAGCGAACAGCGAACAGCGAACAGCGAACAGCGAACAGCGAACAGCGAACAGCGAACAGCGAACAGCGAACAGCGAACCACAATTCTGCACTAGTATCAATAATCATCCCGGCCTATAACACAGCAAAGTACATTCACAGGGCAATAGAATCATCCCTCAGACAGACACACCACAACGTAGAAGTGATAGTAGTAGACGACGGCTCAAGTGATGAGACGCTGAGTATTGCGCGTGAATATGAGATGCGTGATGAGAGAGTGAGAGTGTTCACGCAGGGGAATGCGGGTGTGTCGGCGGCACGGAATCATGCTATGCGTGAAGCTAAAGGCGAGTACTTAACCTTCCTTGATTCTGATGACTGGCTGGAAGATAAGGCGGTCGAGGTGCTGCTTGATGCCCAGATGAAATATCCTGATATGATGCCTGTAGCCAGATTCTTATACGTTTGGTATGACGAAGACACTAAAAAATGCTGGGCTGCAAATTACGAACCTTTCAAGCAGGAGGCAACACTTCAGTCAGTAAGTACAGAAGCATTAACGACAATGGGAAGTCTTGGAACAGGCGGCATGTCCCCTAAATTATTCGCAGCCAATAAGCTGAAGCAGCACAATATAGAGTTCAATATGGGCGTAAGGTATGGTGAAGATACGCTTTTTTCCTTCGAGTACCTCTGCAGAATGAAGGGAGAAGTACACATCAACAAGTTTATATACAACTACTACCATTCATCTAGCGTAATTCACAACCCGGTAGCAAGAAGAGTTTTAGGTCAGTCTGACATGGAAGAACAGATGCTCAAAGTTCCCGGGCTGAGTGAAGATGTGAAGAAGCTGATCAAGATACGCAAAACGGGTTCAAGAATACTGAATCTGTCTGAGGGATTAGCAGAAGGATTAAATAAGGATGAAATAGTCCTTCTGCGAAAATCTGCACGTAAGTACATGCATGAATACCTCTGCGCAAGTGGAAATGTTAAAGCTAAACTCTTGCATAAAGTGCTGTTATGCTGCCTGACGTTACTGCCCATTCCGCTTGCACGAGTAATAGCAAAATTGTACTATCGCCTGTGGATTAGAAAGATGGCTTCTCTGAGACATAACATAGAGGCTGTAGAAGTTAGCTTCCGCTAGCAATTTTCACAGCCTCCCGCTTTCCTGTCTCGAGCAAAGCAATAGCGTCATCAAGGCTCTCAGGTTCGCTCACACTGCAAGAACTCAGCACCTCCTCCACCAGTCCAGCAATGTCCGCAAAGCCTATCCTGCCCTCAAGGAACATACTCACCGCCACTTCATCCGCTCCAACCAGCAGCGCAGGATATGCTCCCTTCTTCCTCATCACCTCGCGCGCTATCCTGATTGCAGGAAATCTCGTCTCGTCCGGCTCATAGAACCTCACATCATGCCTCACAAAATCAGGCCGCTTGAATGACCCCGCAGGAAAATACCTCTCCGGCCAGAACAAACACGCTCCTGCAGGCAGCTTCATATCCGGCTCGGCAGCTAGCATTTTCACGCTCCCGTCCTCAAACTCCACAAGCCCGTGAACAAATGACCCAGGAGAAATCAGCGCATCAACTTTTCCTGCATCAAGACCGAACAAGTACATCGCCTCTATCAGCTCGATTCCCTTGTTCATCAGAGTCGCACTGTCTATCGTTATCTTCGCTCCCATGTCCCACACTGGATGCTTCAACGCCATTTCAGGAGTTACCATCTTCAGTTCATCATTCGTGAACTCCCTGAACGGCCCGCCTGATGCAGTAAGGTATATTTTCCTCACAAACGATTTATCTTCTCCGTGAAGGCACTGCCATATCGCATTATGCTCACTGTCTACTGGCCTCAACTGTTCAGGATACTTCACTAACGGCATAACCCACGGGCCACCTACAACTATACTTTCTTTGTTGGCAAGGGATACAGTCTTTCCTGCCTTCAGGGCTGCACATAACGCCTTGATTGCTCCAGTACCCGATGACGCAAACACTACATGTTCAGCTTCAGGCAATAACGCTAATTCTTCCAGTCCTGCTTCTCCTGATTCCTCGAATGCGTACACGTTAGGCACTCTGAACTTCTCCGCAAGCTCCTGCAGTTTCCGTGAACGCCTATTAGCAGCAATGCCAACTACATTTAGCTTCTCAGGCCAAGACTCGCACACCGCCATCACAGAACTTCCGACGCTTCCTGTCGCACCAATAACTGCTACATTCATCATGACACCTCACACCTCCGGCAAAGACATGCACACCGCATCATAGAACTTACAGCCGCGGAACACGCAGGATGCACATTGCCTGTCGCTCCTATTACTGCAATCTTCATCATGAATTTTCACACCTCCTAGCAAGATAAGCACATAGCATCACAGAACTTACAGCAGAGCAGTACGCAGGGAGCACACTTCCCTTTGCATCTATCACAGCAATGTTCATCATGACACCTCACAGAGATTCTCTCTCATATGCTGCTCCATGCCGAGAAGCACACGCAGCTTTACAGAAATATTCGTCATGACAGCAACACCCTCAACACTAAATACGTCAGCAATCCGTTGAATAATATGCTGTCGAAACGGTCTAGCATTCCCCCGTGCCCGGGAATAACCCTGCCTGAATCTTTCTGTCCGGCCTCACGCTTAATCAATGCTTCCGCAAGGTCTCTCACCTGCCCAAATATCCCGCTAACAGAAATATTCATCATGACAGCAACACCCTCAACACTAAATACGTCAGCAATCCGTTGAATAATATGCTGTCGAAACGATCAAGCATCCCGCCGTGCCCGGGAATAACCCTGCCTGAATCTTTCTGTCCCGCCTCACGCTTAATCAATGATTCCGCGAGGTCTCCCACCTGCCCGAATATCCCGCATATAAACCCGATTAATATCAACGGATACGTCGGCAGACTGAATGAGTAAATGCACAGCGCATTCATGATTAGGCTGCCTATTATTCCTGCTACAAAGCCCTGCACAGTCTTTCCTGGACTCACGTACTCGCACAGTTTCACAGTTCCGAAGAGCTTACCTCCAATGTACGCGCCCACATCACAGCCCCATGTGCAGAAAAATAACGTCATGAGGAGCTGCCGGCCGAACGCATAATCCCTAAGCATAATCATGCACACCCAAGGGACAGTAACATAAAGCACTCCCGAAATTACCGCCCCTGCATTCTGAAGCGCGTAACTCTCACCTCTCGTTAGCTGCCGTCTGATTATCTCCACTACAAACACTCCGCACACGCACAGCGCAAGTATCATCGCTAACACTATGGGCTGTGCCTTCTCCTGCAATGCTGACAGAAGAAACACTAACGAGAAAATATACCCAACTCCCGGAGAAATCCTCGCTCCTTTGCGCTTCATTCCGGTGAACTTGTTGACAAGCGCGTAATATTCTGCAAGTGATGACATTGCTATTATTGCTGCTACGAGAGTCCACGCATACCCGCCGTAATAGACTGCCCCTAGAATTACAGCAACTATTCCGACGCTCGATAATGCCCGTAACCGCAGTTCATTCTTCTCAGCTCTTGAGTCCGCCATAGCGTCTTTCCCTTCCTGCGTAATCTGCTAATGCCTTCTTCAGCTCAGACTCTCCGAAATCCGGCCAGTGTATATCGGTGAAGTAATACTCGCTGTATGCGCTCTCCCACAGCCAGAAGTTGCTGAGGCGTAATTCTCCGCTGGTGCGTATTATCAGGTCGGGGTCGGGGACATCAGGCAGGTAGAAGTGATTGCGCAAATCCTGCTCTGTAACCTGGCCGGTGTGCCCTGACTTCATGAGTGAGTTCACTGCGTCCAGAATCTCAGCCCTTCCGCCGTAGTTGATGCACAGTATGAAGTCCAATATCTTTTCGTCCTTCGTGTATTCTTCCGCCCACGCCATCTGTTCACGAAGCTCATCGGGTATCCTGTCCCTGCGCCCGCAGAAACGTATCCTCGCTCCCTCTGCCTTCACCTCGTCAACTTTTCTGCGCAGGTAGTACGCAAACAGCCTCATCAAGCCCGTAACTTCCATCACCGGCCTGTTCCAGTTCTCCGTTGAGAATGCATAGACTGAGAAATAACGTATGCCTTCACGCTTCACAAGCCTCACCATGTCTTCAAGTTTGCGAAGCCCTGCCCTGTGCCCCATCAGACGGGGTAAATTCCTGCGCTTTGCCCAGCGTCCGTTGCCGTCAAGTATGATTGCTAAGTGTCTCGGAATCTTTGTGTCTGTCAAAATAATAGCCTCCTTCATGATTGATGCAGTCTGTCTAGTTCTGCTTTGAGTTCCTGTATGTCTTTCCACGTCAGATATTTCGGCCCGCTCTCTGACTTGTCGCCTTCAGTCCTCAATAAATAGCTCGGATGATACATAGGAAATATCCTTACGCCCCTGTGATTGAGCCATTTTCCGCGCATTGATGTTATTCCGGTCTTAAGGCCTGTCAATGACTGCGTGGCTATGTTACCCATAGTAACTATTATGTCAGGGTGCAGAAGGGCTAACTGCGCCTCGAAATGTTCACTGCATTTCCTTATCTCGTCAAGCATGGGATTCCTGTTGCCGGGAGGCCTGCACTTCACTACGTTCATGATGTACACAGACTCCCGGGGGATTCTGCCTCCCTTCTCGAGAATGTCCGTCAATAGCTGCCCCGCCCTGCCGACAAACGGACGGCCTGACATGTCCTCTTCTTCACCCGGGCCTTCCCCGATTATCACGCACTTTGCATTCACAGGGCCTTCGCCGAATACTGTGTTATGCCTCGTCTTGCACAGCGGGCATTTCGTGCAGTGTTTTACTCTTTCTCTGAGTTCCTGCCATGCTGAATCTATATCTATACTCATCGTCATAAAAATATCTCGTTCACTCTGATATTCACTTTGCGGATGTCCATTCCTGTAATGTAGCTCAGGCCTCCGTGAAGCCTCTTCTGCAATGCTTTAGCTATCGATAATGCACTCTGCGTTCCGAGCGTCAGGTCAACCTCTACACTAAGCTCGATTTTGTCGTCGTAGGTTTCGAGGTCAAGCTCGCGTATCTTCTTGACGTGCCCGCCCTCACCGAGAAGCCTTCTGCATGTATCGAGTATTGCGTCAGTGCCTATAGTTACTTTCCCGTTGAAGCTGAACAAAGGCTTAACTATTGTGTTGCTGGCCTCGTTCTTGTCCCGCCCTCTGAAGAAGCCCCGAATCTGGCTCACCAGCTTACCCGCAAAGTTATGCTGTATCTGCGCCTTAGCTACAGGGACTACATGCTGCTTCTTCTCCCTGCGCTCACGCAATGCTGCCTCGATCTCCTCAGCAGTCGAAATCTCCGTTATGTCTATTGTCTTCACAGGAGCATTCAGGCCGAGACGTGAAGTTATCTTGTCAATCATGCCCGCAGACGTAGCCAGAATCATTAACTTCTTCGGAGCGTGATTAGTGAGGTAGCTGACTACTTCATCTCTGTGTTCAGGGTACTCAAAAATTGCACGCTTGATTGCACGCAGACGGTTTATCTCAGACTTCGCGCTCCTCCCTGCAAGAATGCGCCCCCGCGAAATCACCAGCCCGTCATCAATGATGTAGTCTATGCCGTTCTGCTTTGCGACATGAGTAGCTCTGTGGCTCTTGCCTGTTCCTGCAGGTCCGACAAATGCATACACCTCAATTTGCGATAGAGAGTCAGACGAGTTCAACCTTAGCCCCCAAAGATGCCAGCTTCTTGTCTATGGCCTCATAGCCCCGCCAGACGTGAACCATATCATCAACGGTAGTTTCGCCTTCTGCTGCCAGCCCGGCCATGATGAGAGCTGCCCCCGCCCGCAAGTCCGTAGCCTTGACTGCTGCTCCGTGAAGTTTATCTACACCGCGGATAACTGCTACGTCCTTTGCAATCTGAATGTCTGCTCCCATGCGGTTTAGTTCCTGTGCGTAGAGAAATCTTGCCTGAAAGACGCTCTCCTCGATTGTGCTTACTCCCCTAGAGATTGAGAGTGCTGCTGCCATCTGAGGCTGGGCATCAGTAGGGAAGCCGGGATACGGAAGAGTCTTGATGCTGACAGGATGCAATCTGCGCTTTGAGGGGAAGACTTCGACGATGTTTTTTCGGACGGAGAATTTCGCTCCTGCTTCCTCCATCTTTGCGAGTATTGCGTCAATGTGTGATGGCACTAAATCCTCAACCTTGATGTGTCCGTTCGTCATTACACCGGCAAGAATGTAGGTGCAGGCCTCTATTCTGTCGGGGATTACGCGTTCATGTCCCGAGTGTGCTTTGCCGATGCCCTGAATCCTGACTCCTCCTGTGCCCTCGAGGTCTACAGGTACTCCCATGCAGCGGAGGACTGCAGCGAGGTTGTCGATCTCCGGCTCGCGGGCGATGTTCTCGATGATGGTTTCTCCCTGCGCGAGTGATGCAGCCATCATGAGGTTCTCTGTCGCTCCTACTGACGGAAAGTCGAGGTAGAGTCGTCTTCCCCGCAGTCTGCCTTTGACGCTCGCATGAACTACTCCGTCCTTGATGTCTATTTCTGCCCCCATCTGCTTTAAGCCCTTCAGGTGTATATCTATTGGACGGCTTCCGATTGAGCAGCCTCCGGGCAAGGGGAGAGAGACTCGTCCGCAGTTAGCTAGCAATGGGCCGAGAACTATTGACGAGGCACGCATTTTCCGGGCGTGTGCTTCGGAGACTTCCCACTTCAGGTCGTCGGGGACGGTGAAGACTGCTCGGGAGTCCCTGAAGACTACATCAACGCCGAGTGCACGTATAAGTTCGAGCATGGTGTTGATGTCGTAGAGGTCGGGGACGTTGTCGAGAGTCAGAGTCCCGCCTTTGAGGAGCAGACAAGCAGCCATGACAGGAAGAGCTGCATTTTTGGCTCCCTGAGTCTTGACTGTACCGTTTAGGGGGATACCCCCGGTTATCTTCATTACATTCTTGTTGTCTATGATGTCATCACTTCTTTCTGTCCTGAGTCTTCAAGAAACTCATTAACATAGCATGTCAGCTCCTCCAGAAATCATGAACGTATTCCGCTGCTTCTTCCTGTGAGAGGCTAAACTTTGTAGCAATCCTGTGAACCGCTTCACTGATGGATGCTCCCACTTCTTGAAACGTTTCAATAGTGCCTCTTATTGCACCTAATGTATGTTGTTCTCAGCCGTATTCCTTTATGGCAACACTTATAGCGTAATCTTGGTCGAACAGCATTTTCATGATACCTATTACTTCCTTATTCCGACCCTTCGGATATGCCTTCAGCTCCTCCAGAACTCATGGACATACTCAGCTGCCTCTTCCTGTGAAAGACCGAACTTTGCTACAAGCCTGCGAATTGCTTCACTGATCGATGTTCCAAAATCTTGACACATTTCTATTGTGTTCTCGATTCTGCCTAGCTTGCGTTGTTCTCTGCCGTAAACCATCGATGCGTAATCTTGGTCAAACAGCATCTTCATGATACCTATTACCTCCTTCTTCCGGCTCTCAAGATACGCCCTCAGAACTTCCATGTCCTGGCATATCCGTATAGCTTCCTCCGCTGCCTTCATCTGTCTGCCGTGAATCTTTATCTGCCCGTCAAGCACATGACAGAATATTATGTACTGCCCTATCACGTCTGACTTGTCCTCTGCATGTATCACCCTCACCTGCAAATCTACTTTCGCATCAGGATTTCCCCAGAAGTCTTCACGCAATGAAATTACTTCACGCTCTATCTTCTGCTCTCCCGTGTAAATTACATAAAACTCCGGCTCGGGCAGCACTAACTTCTTCGACGTGTACACATTCAGTTCATGGTCATGTATGTACTCATAGTAGGTAGCTGACAGGTAAAGCAGTATCCTCACTAGAATATTTATTGACCACGTAGACTGCGCTTCAACAAAAATTATCAGCTTATCCCTCACCAGCAACGCCAAATCGTTATACTGACCGTTCAGAATTACAGGGTTTAGTGTCAGTATCTTGATGTCAGCCTCCGTTATGTCCGTCATCTCAGGGTGAAGGGTCTGCACCATCTGCAGGCTGTATTCAGGAAGCGTGAACAGGTCTAGAAATACCGTGTTCTTGGCTGCACGCTTGACTTTTGCGTCATCATTCATCAAAATATCTCTTCACGGCATCATGAATCTTCATGCTCGCATCACCTTTCCCGAATGGCCTCGTGTTCTTGGTCAATATCTCCCGCATTCTCTCAGGATCATTCAGCAAGCTCAAAGCCTCACTGCGTATACTCTCCCTTCCTGTCCCAACAAGAATACATGTCCCGTGAGTTATCGCTTCAGGCCTCTCTGATACCGTCCGCATGATTAACACAGGCTTATCTATTGCGCTCGCTTCCTCCTGAACCCCTCCGCTGTCTGACAAGATAAATTTGCTCCGGTTCATCACGTTCACAAACTCGGAATATCCTAAAGGCTCAGTAAGTATCACGTTGTCCCCGTAATCCTTCAGGCTCTCACGTATCACATTACGCACCGCAGGATTCTTGTGCATTGGTATCACGAACAACACATCAGGTCTGCCATTAATCACGTCCTTAACAGCACTGCATATATCCATTAACGGCTGCCCCCATGACTCACGCCTGTGTGCCGTCATCAGAACTACCGGCCTGTCTTCCGGAAGCTCAAGGCTGGTGTGAGTCTTGTTAGCTAGTATCCAGTAAAGCGCATCTATTACTGTGTTGCCCGTTATGTGTATGCGTTCCGGAGACGTGCCCTCGCGCAGAAGATTATCTGCATCCCCCTGCGTGGGCGCAAAAAATATACTCGCTATCCTGTCTGTGAGTACCCTGTTCGCCTCTTCCGGGAACGGCAGAGATAAATCATGACTTCTCAGGCCCGCCTCGACATGCCCGACAGGTATTTTCCTGTAAAACGCTGCTAGTGCTGCTGCAAATGTCGTCGATGTGTCCCCGTGAACAAGTACCATATCCTGAGGGTGAGCATCAAGAAATTCACCTGCACCCTGAAGGACGCTCGACATTATGTGGTCTAACGTCTGCCTGTCGCGCATGATGTTCAGGTTCTCGTCAGGGGTAAGCCCGAAATCTGAGAGAGCCTGTGTCAGCATGTCAGTGTGCTGACCAGTCGCTAGTACTGTTACGCAAAATTCCTCGTCTCTCCTCAGCTCGTGAATTAGGGAAGACATCTTTATCGCTTCCGGCCTCGTGCCTGCTACACATGCAATCTTCTTCATAGTGTAAAATATATCCTCAGCCCAGCAGCCAACGCGAACAGGTGAAGGCTTAACATTATTGTTACTGTTACTACGTTTGACTTCGTGAGCATCATTAACAGGTGGTGAAGGTGTTTCTTGTCAGGGTAAAAAGGTGATTTCCCTGTAAGCATTCTCCGTATAAAGGCAGTCATCGTGTCAATAAATGGTATCCCTCCGAACAGCACAAACAGTATTATCAATTTATCTAGGCCTGCGTTCCTGATACTTGGGAGAACTATTGCTGTGAAGTGTGAGGCAAATATATACCCAAGAAATGTACTCCCTCCGTCGCCCAGAAATGTCTGCGCACTAGGAAAGTTCCAGCACAGAATACCTAACGCCATCGCTCCGGTGTATATTCCTGCGTAAGACGTTCCGAGAAAGAATAACGCTATCGATGACGCAATGAACAATGAGATGCACAGTCCGTTCATGCCGTCGATGAGGTTATATGCGCTCGTTACTCCAGCAATCCAGATGACAGCAAGCGCACTCGCGACAATATCCAGCTCAAGAGGCAGCACCACCATTGAGGACGCAATAATATGCAGGCCAAGACGCAGAAAAGGACTCAGCGAGCACATGTCATCAAGGTAACCGCACAGAAAAATTATCGTTGCACCTGTAGCAATAAACTTCAGCTCGGGCATTGTGCCGGACATAATGACCGACATTAACATATACCCGAGCCATAAGCCTATCCCTGCTCCTCTAGGAATGTTTCCCTTATGAATCTTGCGGGCATCCGGGACATCAATTATCCCGTAAATTCCAGCAAGCCTTATTGAAACCGGAGCTGTCAGTCCTCCCCAGAAGAACCCGGCAAGAATGAACAGCAGTAATTTAACGTCTAACACTTTACTTTGTCCCGAATAATCTGTCTCCGGCATCACCAAGCCCGGGCACTATGTAGCCGTGATCGTTCAGGTGGCTGTCCAGTGCTGCACTGAAGATGTTTACGTCGGGATGGTCAGCATGAACTCTCTCTATGCCTTCGGGAGCTGCTATCAGGCACACTAGAGAAATTTTCTTGCCTCCGCGCTTCTTCACTAGCTCTATCGCTGCTGATGAACTCCCTCCTGTTGCGAGCATAGGGTCAAGCACAAAAATATCTCTCTCTTCAATGTCGAACGGCAGTTTGCAGTAATACTCCACAGGCTTTAATGTCTTCTCGTCCCTGTAAAGGCCTATGTGTCCGACCTTGCAGTTAGGCACTATCTGCAGTATTCCGTCTACCATGCCTAAGCCCGCGCGCAATACAGGGATTATCGCCATCTTACGGCCCTCTATCGTGTGAACTATCGTCTTCTGAATGGGGGTCGTTATCTCCTTCTCAGTTAGAGGCAGCGTCCGCGTTATCTCGTAGACCATCAGGCCCGTTATCTCGTTCAGAAGTTCACGGAACTGTTTGACGCTCGTCTCTACGCTCCGGATTATGCCGACCTTGTGCTGTATCAGCGGATGCGTGAAGATTGTGATTTTTCCTCCGGCCTGCGTGTGAAGGTTCAGGGCGGATTTCTCGGCCTTCGCTATCTTGTTCAGACGCTGAAGATGTCTGCCTCCCTCAAATTCCGTGTCGAGCCATGCCCCAAGAATTGCAGGGACATCTTCCGGCTTGGTCTCGCGTCCGCCAAGTGCTATTACATTGATGCCGTTGTGCGCCTTCGCTGTCTTGGCACTCTCGGGCGAATAACACGCTACAGCCCTTACTCCAGGCACTTTGTTCGCTGCTATTGAGATGCCGTAGCCTGTCCCGCACATTAATATTCCTGCGTCTACTGTCTCGTCTGATATTGCCCCGCCAACACGGAAGGCAGGGTCTACGTAGCTGTCCTCTTTGTCGTACTCATATGCTCCTAAGTCAAGAACGTCTATATTTCTTGCGCGCAGAAAATCTATTACTGCACCCTTCAATACATAGCCTGCATGGTCGCAGCCGACTGCAATTTTCATGATGTGTAAATATCTCCTTCATTTGGGAAATTTCGTATATTATAGCAATTACGCTAATATAATTCAGTTGTGCTATAATTCAGCAACTCCAACAAATGAATAACTGAAATATCAAGAACGAATTTCGACTTTGTTGCTGTGTTTTCCAGTAAGAAAATACCTGTGGGACGCAGGAAATCAACGCCTTTGGAGAGGACGTAAGACATTGGCAGAATATCGCGGTGCAGCCTCGCTGAATCAGGAAGCCGCTAAATCCGTGAGGGGCGGTAGTTCACACTCCCACGCTACGAACATTGCTTAATCTGGATGAGCTTTGTGCTTGGCGGGACAGTAATTAATATTCTAGGAGGTACATTCATGATCCAGAAGGAAAAGAAACAGGCAGTTATCGCCGAATACAGGACGCACGAATCAGACACCGGTTCGCCGGAAGTTCAGGTAGCCGTCCTCACAGAACGCATAAGGGAACTCACCGAGCACCTCAAAGTCCACAAGAAGGACTTCCACTCACGCAGAGGGCTGCTTAAGATGGTAGGTTCACGCAGAAGATTATTGCGCTACCTCATGAACAAGGACTTCAACAGATACCGTTCACTGATTGAGCGTCTGGGCTTAAGACACTAGGAGGCAATTATGAAGAAGAACATTCACCCTGACTATCAGGAATGCAAAGTTACATGCGCCTGCGGAAACACTTTCACCACGCGTTCAACGATGAAGGAAATCCGCGTAGGTGTCTGTTCAGCGTGCCACCCGTTTTACACCGGCAAGAGGGGCAGAGTATTGACTGAGGCCGGCCGTCTTGAGAAGTTCCAGAAGAAGTATCAGGGCATCAACTACGGCCAGAAGACAGACGTATAACAGCGTTAATGTTGATGGGGCTGAAATATGCCCCTTTTTTGTTATGCAGGTAATCTTATTAGCTCATACTCCCAGCCCTGACGAATTAGTCGCTGCTGCTGCCAGAATTTGCTACCGTGATGCTGCTGCGTCTGATTTGCTGAAGAGTGAGGGAGAAAATTTATCGCGTAAGTTAATCGCAGAGTTATTCCAGAGCGGGCATACCTCAACGTTTGAGCATGTGAGTTTCACGTTCGGAATTGACGGACTGAGCAGAGTAGCATCACATCAATTAGTGCGTCATCGTATCGCAAGTTTCAGCCAGCAGAGCCAGAGGTACGTGAAGATGACCCCTGACCCTGAAGCCGTAGCAGTTCCGCCGTCGGTGCAGAGTAACTCCGAAGCACTGAGAGCCTTTCAGGACTGCGTGAGGACAGCTCAGGAGACGTACGCTCAGTTAATTGCGCTGGGTATACCGAAAGAAGATGCTCGGTTTATTCTGCCTCACGGGCACACTACACGCTTGGTGCTCACAATGAATGCGAGGGAATTACACCATTTCTTCAGCCTCAGGCTATGCAGGCGCGCTCAGTGGGAGATTCATGAACTCGCCAGAAAAATGCTCGTGCTCTGCAGGGAAAAAGCTCCTGTGCTGTTCGGGAAAGCCGGGCCAAGCTGCATATTCGGACACTGCGGAGAGGCCAGAACCTGCGGAAAGCCTTATAGAGATATGGAGGATTTATTGTTTGCTTAGAAGAATACATAGATTATTGATGACTGCGTTAAACATGTTCGCTGAAGACGCAGAAGACAAGAAAATTCCTGTGGGAGGCCAGGCAGTTATTGAGGGAGTGCTGATGAAGGGTAAATCACTGTGGGGATTAGCTGTGAGAAGGCCGGGAGGAGACATCTTTACCGAGTCTTGGCCTCACTCCTCACGCACTCAGAGAATGCCCTATAAACTGCCCTTCATCAGGGGCGTAGTTACTATGTGCGAGATGCTCGCTGTCGGGTTCAAGGCGTTATCACGTTCCGCTGAAGTTGCCCTAGAAGAAGAACAGGAACAGCTAACCTTCAAGGATATTCTGCTGTCAATAGGGCTTGCTGTACTAGCTGTAGGCGGATTGTTCATCGCGCTTCCCTTGTGGCTCGCAGGGTATATTGCGACTGCTCCCCTCTACGTCAACATCACAGAGGGAGTATTGAGGGCGGTAATCTTCATCGGGTATGTTGGGGTGATAGGGCTGTGGAGCGATATTAGGGAAGTGTTCAGGTATCACGGAGCGGAGCATAAGACCATTAACGCCTTCGAGAAGGGATTAGTCATGACACCTGAGAATATTATGAAGTGTTCACGCATTCATCCAAGATGCGGGACTTCGTTTTTGCTGATAGCGGTAATCGTGAGCATAATCATCTTTTCGCCGATAAAGACGCTTATTGCAGGTGAGAGCTTTGCGCTTCAGGTGCTCGCAAGAATTGTGTTAATCCCTGTCGTGATAGGCATTTCCTACGAGATTATCAGGCTCGCATCACGTTCGGGGAAAATAGGCCTGTGCATTATTGCTCCGTTCCTGAGCCTGCAGTTCCTCACTACGCGTGAACCTGACATCAGACAGGCAGAAGTTGCATTAGCTTCACTCAACACTGCACTAGAAGGAGGACTGACAGCATGAACATAGAGCCTAAATTGCAGGCATTAACTCAAGAATTTATAGAGACTGAGAAGAAATTAGCTGACCCTGAAATTGTCTCTGACATAAAAGAATTACAGGCATTAGGCAAGAAACGCGCACAGCTTGAGCCTGTCGTGAATATGTACCGTGAATATCAGGACGCGCAGAAATCTATTGCCGAAGCCAGAGAACTCATCAAGTCCGGAGACAGTGAACTTGAGGCATTAGCACGTGAAGAAATAGCCGAACTTGAGCCTAAAATCGAGAACTTCACGCGTGATTTGACGCTGCTTCTTCTCCCTCAAGACCCAAACGACGACAAAAGCGTTATTGTT
The DNA here is from genome assembly GCA_017445405.1 of Synergistaceae bacterium. Taxonomy (GTDB): domain Bacteria; phylum Synergistota; class Synergistia; order Synergistales; family Aminobacteriaceae; genus JAFUXM01. The sequence continues at coordinate 4,554 of JAFSUD010000067.1, read as the reverse complement.
GAAATCAGGGCAGGTACAGGAGGCGACGAGGCTACATTGTTTGCTGCTGACCTGTTCAGAATGTACACGCGCTTCTGTGAACGCCAGCGGTGGAAGGCTGAAGTGATAGACAGCTCAACCAATACTGCGGGCATAGGGGGCTACAAGGAAATAGTTTTCAGAATTGATTCTCAGGGCGCGTACAGCAAAATGAAGTATGAATCAGGGGTGCATCGTGTCCAGAGAGTGCCCATCACTGAGGCAAGCGGACGCATTCATACATCTGCGGCGACTGTTGCGGTATTGCCGGAAGCTGATGACGTTGAGGTCGAAATCCGGCAGGAAGACCTCAAGATTGACACCTACCGTTCAAGCGGTGCAGGAGGCCAGCATGTCAACATGACGGATTCAGCCGTGCGCATAACTCACCTTCCGACTGGCATTGTCGTTACTTGTCAGGATGAACGCTCACAGATTAAGAACCGTGCGCGTGCAATGAGTTACCTGAAAACTAAACTCTATGACCTTGAGCAGCAGAAGCAGAGCAGCGAACAGGCCAGTGAACGGCGCGGCATGATTGGCAGCGGAGACAGGAGCGAACGCATACGCACCTACAATTTTCCGCAGAACAGGATAACTGATCACAGAATCAATCTCACTCTCTATAAGCTGGAAAGCTACCTTGACGGCGATTTATACGAGATGATTGACGCTATGGTCTTGGCCGAACAGACACAAAAACTGCAGAACCTTGAAGGTTAGCGATTACTTCAGACGCTCAGGGCATGAAACAGTATGGCTGATTGCTCATGCTTTGGGCGTTAGTCATTCGGCGGTCTATGCACATGATGACTTCTCGCAGGAGGAACAGGCCAAGATTGAGGCGGTGATTTCTAGGCGCGGGAAGGGAGAGCCATTGCAGTATATTCTTGGTGAGGCGGATTTCTGGGGAAGAGATTTTGCGGTCGGAAGGGGAGTACTGATTCCCAGACATGACACAGAAACTCTCATTGAGGCCGTCATGAAGTACTTTGCACATGATGAAGAGTTTGCGTTCATTGACTGGGGGACAGGTTCAGGCTGCATTGCTGTTACTCTCCTGATGGAGTTTCCTAACTCACACGCTTATCTTATAGAAAAAAGCCCTGATGCCGCAAAATATGCCCTCATTAATCTTGAGCGTTACAGCCTGACTGAGAGAGCAGAATTTGTTGACGCAATGCCAGCTTGTAAACTGGTCATCAGCAATCCGCCTTACATTCCTTCAGGAGAAATTGACGGCCTCATGAAAGATGTGCGGGATTATGAGCCTCATTCTGCCCTTGACGGAGGACAGGACGGCATGAAGTATTACAGGGAAATTTTCGCACTTGCTGAGAAAACGGAGAGTGAATATATCATCCTTGAAACAGGCAGCATTTTTCAGGTACAATTTCTGCAGTCAATGAGCAGCAAATTCATGTGCTGTGATGAAGTACTTGATGACGGCAATTTCCCAAGATGCTTAGTGTTCAGAAGGAGGTATGGCCATGAAGAAGAAACGTTCAGGTGAGACGCTTGTAGAAGTATTGACGGCAATGACTATTTTCGGCGTAATTTTTGCAGGGGTAAGCGACTTTATGACTAATCAGACGCTTGCTCTGGCACGAGCCAAGACACGCGAAAAGATGATGTATTACGCTCAGGTTTGGACGAACAACGGAGACTACAGCGAGAAAACGACTACTACGGTAATACCCAACACAGACGGCAAAGGCAAGTATAAATTTACAGGCAGCGTATTAACCATAATGAATGACGCAGAAACTGAATCTATGAGCTTTCGTCTGCAGTAGTGCAAAGAATATCCCCCGTCATTCACCGGCGGGGGATTTATCATGCCTACATCTGCTCTGCTACAGGCACAGACTTTACTTCACCTGTTCCTTCATCACAGTAATTACACGCCGCAATATACCGCTTCTGATTCAGCTCAAAGATTTTTCTGCGCAGAATCTTCCTGTCAGACTCGGCTCTAACATCAACGAAATCATTAGGGCTGTCCGGCATTCCGAGCTTGCTTCCGAACGATGCACGAGGACAGAAATAGAGTCTCCCATCAAGGAAATTCCGGCATATGCTCGCACAGTTCTTGAGCTGATGGCGTAATTCCTTCTCGCTCCGTCCTCTAAAGTGCAGGTCGCCGAAGTAGCTCCACGTCTTGTCATCAGGGTAACGCACTACACACTTCACACCCATCTTGTCGCACAGTGCCTTTATTTCTTCTGCGTGTCGTGAATATTTTCCGTAGTGGCTTATCTGGAAGATTAACCGGGGATTCTTCATGAGTTCTAATGTAGATTGAGGGGGAATGATCGTGCCGTTGCTGACAACTTCAACTGTCTTAACTTTTGGGGATGATAAAGCCTTCTCGATAAGTGGGTTCAGGTCTTTATAGAGGAACGTTTCTCCGCCCAACAGCCTAAAAATCTGGATTGCGTCCACTGCATCAAATAACTTGTCCATATCTGATAACAGGTCATTGACTGGGTAATCAACAGGGTGCTTGAAGTATGGCATCATGAATATGCAGTGCTTGCACCTTAGATTACAGCGTTGGGTTATCGGCATCTCAATATGGTAAAGATACAGATACCCCCCCCATCGTATAAACTACGTAACAGAAGAATCTGTAGGCAGGATAAAGAAGTGCCTTCAATTTGCCTCTGTTAATCCCGATGAGCTTTCCCTTCTCAGCAAGAAAGTAGATTAGCTTCATCAACGCATTCTTCACTTTATGTGTCCTCCTTTGGGAAATTTTGTGCAGATTATACCCCCTGTGCCTATTAATGCATAGCTTCATAGATTATCCACGCTTATGTATGATGGTGCTATAATTCCCGTCAACTTATTCACTTAGGAGACAACGTAATTTATGGTACTAACGCATCACCGCAACAACATAGACATGCTTCACGGTTCACTGTTCGACAAGATATTAATTTTCGCACTTCCATTAGCAGCGAGCATGATGCTTCAGCAGCTCTTCAACTCAGCAGATGTCGCAGTCGTCGGACGCTTCGATTCCCCTCAAGCTATGGCCGCAGTCGGCAGCAATGGCGCAGCAATCAACCTTATGGTGAACCTCTTCGTCGGACTCTCTATCGGCGCAAACGTCATCGTCGCCCGCTCCATCGGCCGCAACGACACCTCCGGCATTCATGACGCTGTCCACACCTCAATCACTCTCTCACTCATCGGAGGCGTTATCCTCGTCGTTTGGGGACTCTCAGCCGCACGTACCCTCCTGACTCTCATGAACACTCCTTCAGACATCATCGAGCTTGCAGTTGTCTACTTCCGCATCTACTTTCTGGGTGCACCGTTCATCATGCTCTACAACTTCGGCGCGGCAATCCTCAGGAGCAAGGGAGACAGCAGAAGGCCGCTAATCTCTCTCGCTGCAGGAGGAGTCATCAACGTAATCTTGAACGTTATCTTTGTCGTGGGCTTCAAGATGAGTGTTGCAGGTGTGGCAATCGCTACGGTGCTCTCTAACGTAGTGAGTTCCTTCATGATTCTCCGCTGGCTCATGCTCGAGGAAGCTCCCTTCACGTTCCGGCCAAGTGAGTTAATGCTCAAGCGCACTCATGCCGCAGAGATCCTCAAAGTCGGACTCCCCGCCGGGATTCAAGGCTCGCTGTTCTCGATCTCCAACGTCTGCATTCAGACAGCCATAAATGGCATAGGATCCTACGCATCAGCAGGAAGTGCCGCCGCCCTAAACTTCGACTTCCTCGTGTACTACATCGTCGCCGCGTTCACTCAGGCCGCAGTAACCTTCACGTCCCAGAATTTCGGAGCAGGCAACTACAGACGCTGTGATTCCGTCTTCAGGGTAACCATGCTCGCAGGAACAGGCTTCACAGGGCTTGCGTGTCTTGTGTGCTGGCTGTGGTGTCGTCCATTATTGAGCGTCTACACCACGAATCCCGAAGTCCTACATTATGCGGAAATCAGGATGCTTCATGTAGTGTGCTTCTTATGGATGACTAACTTCTACGAAATTTCGGGAGGATGCCTGCGGGGAATGGGGCACTCGACTTTGCCGTCGGTGATGGTCTTGTTAGGGTGCTGTGTCCTGCGGATCGTGTGGGTTTACACTGTCTTCACGTACTACAACGACTTTACTACCTTAATGAATGTCTACCCTCTTTCGTGGCTTATCACAAGCATAGTAACTCTTGCTGCATATTGGCAAATAAGGCCGAAGCTGTCCATGTGATTAGATTAGATATTAGGTCTCTTCCCAGCGATGATTTGTCCTGCGTAACAGCAGACTGTGCTTATTCTGATGCAATAAATAAAATTGGTGCTTGCATTCTGAGAAAAAGCGCGTATAATTTCTCCCTGTCGTTGCGAGATAGCGGCGATGAGTTAAAAGGTTAATTGACAAGTGAATACAGCGTATAACATTCGAGCGAAGTACTAAATGCCAAGTTTCAAATCTCACAAATTATAACTGAGAGTTTGATCCTGGCTCAGGATCAACGCTGGCGGCGTGCGTAACACATGCAAGTTGAGCGACGGAATTGG
>JAFSUD010000066.1 GCA_017445405.1 Synergistaceae bacterium | reverse complement strand
GCCGTCTGAAATCCGGAGAAAGAGTATAGAGACAGTCCTTAAGGAGCATGAAACTTCACTTGTGATGATGCTCTGGAGACCCCGCACGTGGTGTACATTCTGCCCGATGGGGACGATGACACAGATAATATGCCGTCTGAAGGCCGGAGAAAGAGTATAGATGACATTTTCAGGAGCATGAAACTCATTCACACTCCTGAAGATTTTTTTGCTAGCTGAAGATTACGCAAACTGGGCTTTCTGTCTCTACGGGCTTTCCGTAAGGCGTAAACTTTCCTGCATCATCTACTGCAAAGAACGTAAGAGAGTCGGTAGTCTCATTCGCAGCGAGTATGTTATTGCCCGCGTCAAGAGTGATGAATCTCGGCTGGCCTCCTCCGGTCTTGATGCAGTCCGCGAACTTCAGCATACCGTTATCAGGATTCACAGCAAAGCTCGTGATGCTGTCATGTTTCCTGTTCGAGACTATGACGTGCCGCGAATCGTGAGTCATGATGATTCCGCTTGCCCAGCCGTCGCCGGTGTATGTCTCAGGAAGTGTAGGGAGTATCTGCTTCGGAGTCAGCGTGCCGTTATTCTGGTCGAACTCGTAGAACGTAACAGAGTAGTCCTTCTCGTTCACGCCGTAGCAGTACTTATTGTTGGCGTGGAATGCGACATGTCTTGGCTCTGCAATCTCCCTCGACCTGACAAGGCAAGTCCTCTCGAGAGTGCCGTTAGTGCTGTCAATCCTGAACACGCCGACTTGGCCGTACCCTGCCTTGCGTCCCTGACACGACACAATCAAGAATCTTCCTGTGTTGTCCTGCATGACCTGGTGAGGGTGAGACACATCGCCTTCATTTTTGCCGGGCATAGTGCAGAGTTCCTTTAGCGTCCCCAGAGTGCCGTCATCGTTTCTCGGAATTACTGCGACTGTCCCTGTCTGAAGGTTCGCTACGAACACCCAGCAGTTACTCTTATCAACTGAGAGGTGCACAGGGTTGACCCCGCCGGTTGATGTCGTGTTGAGGAAGGTGATTGTGCCGTCTTCCCTGCTGACCTTGAACGAGCTTATCTCGCTGAAGTCTCCGTGAATGCTGTAGAGATACTCTCCTGTCCTGTCGAAGCATAAGTACGACGGGTTCATGAGTCCCCCGAGAGTCTGAATCAGCCCCCAGCTCTCAGCATCGAAGACCTTTATTCCCTTGCCTCTGGCGTTGCGTTCTTTCGTGGTTCTGCACCCTACGTAAGCAAATTTCTTCATCTCAATTACTCCCCTTGCCTCTGGCGTTGCGTTCCTTTGTGGTTCTGCACTCTACGTAAGCAAATTTCTTCATCTCAATTACTCCCCTTGCCTCTGGCGTTGCGTTCCTTTGTCGTCCTGCACCCTACGTAAGCAAATTTCTTCATCTCAATTACTCCTCACTAGCTGAACAGCTTAAACCCGCCCGCAAGCGCAAAGAGCACTACGACCATCACGACCATGAACGACGTACCGAACAGCTTCGCGAAGAGTGAGGCCTGCTCCTTGTCTGAGGCGTTCGTGCCCTGAGTGTAGGACGCTAGCACGAGGCTTCCTCCGGTCGAGAGGAGGCTGATTCCTGCGACGGTTGCCCCTGCAACAACTGAGATTATCATCTGCAGAACCGTAACATTGCCTCCGACGTTCGCTACTATGTCCGGCACTGTGGGAATAAGTGTCGGGAACACTACGCCGTTAGCCGAGCTGAACCACGACATGATTCCTGCGGTGAGGCCGATTATCGGGGTCGCGGTCGTGTCGTTCATCATTGAGGCTAGGATGCTCGCGAGGAGGTCAATTCCTCCCATTGCCTTAGTTACTGTCATGAGGACGTTGACACCGCATATTAATATCAGCACGCTCCACGGAACTAACTTCATTGCTGCCTTCTCGTTGACGATGCCTAACAACATAAGGATTAGTGCCAGCATGAACGAAATCAATCCTACGTCATACTGGAAGCCGACGACAAGAATTATCATTGCGATGAGTGCCAGAGTGCAGATTTTCTGTGAGCCGTTGAGAGGGGGGATCTCTCCTGTCGAGACTGTACCCTTCAGGCTGTAGCCCCTGCACACTATGTAAAGCACAACTGCGCACACGAAGTTCACCACGCTCACGCCGACGAACACCGGCATCTCGAGTCCCGTGATGTTCGCTCCTGCCGTCAAGTCCCGCACAAGTATTCCCGTCAGGGCTATGGGGCTTGCTGTTCCGCCGACAGCTCCGAGAATTGCCATGCCTCCCATGAGGATCGGGCTTGCGTTCATCTGCACGGCCAGCGATACCGCGAAGATTATCATTACCGCCTGAACGGAGATTGCGCCTGGCCCTGCAGCAGAGAGAAGGAACGATGACACGTAGATGATTATGGGGATGAGGAACGTGTTAGAGCCGACGAGCGAGACCATTTTCTTAGAGAGCAGCTCGAGGGTATTATTCTCCTGAAGGAGGCTGAAGAAAAACATTGTGCCCAGAAGAGTCAAGAACAGCGAGCCGGGAAAGCCTCCGAGTATAGTTTTCGTGGGTACGCTGCCTATTTTCCCGAGTATGAATGCCAGACCTAAGCACACAAGCCCGACGTTCATTTTCTTCACGAAGCCGAGAACGATAGCTGCGAGCAGGAATATTAACGCGATAACTGCAAGATTCATGAATAATTTCTCCTTTCATTTAGAATACCCCCTATAGTCCCCCCTAAATTTAGGGGGGAAACAGGAGGGTAATACAATTCAGAATATTACTTCCTCGCCCTCTGCGTTCACGTCAAAAGGCTTAATCTTCTTCACGACATCAAGGATCGTTCCGTCCCTCGCCTCAACGATTGCTACAACTTTGTCCTCCCATTCCAGCTTCTCGGGAGTCCCCACAAGCTCATAGGCTTTGTCCTTCAGGTACTCAATGCTTACGTGCTCAATGCCCGCCTTGTCGAGGCACTCTATCAAGTCCTGACGCAGAGGGTTCACAGCTATTCCGTAGTCCGTAACGAGAACGTCCACGCAGTCGCCGGGAGTCGTTACCGTAACCACGTCCTCGCAGACCGTCGCCATCCTTCCGCGCGTCAGGGGCGTAACGATGATGCAGCATTTTGACCCCGCCGCAGTGTCAGGGTGTCCGCCGGGTGCTCCCCTGAGTATTCCGTCCGAGCCGGTGATGACGTTCACGTTAAACTTCGTGTCTATCTCCAGCGCGGCCAAGACCACATAATCAAGTTTGTTGACATATGCGCCCTTGTTGCCTGCGTTCGCGTACTCACTAAGCGAGATCTCATGATGGCCGGGAGTCTTGAAGATGTGTGCTGCTGCTCCCGTGTCGAAGTCCTGAGTGTCGAGGATGTGCCTCACTAATCCCTTGTCCATCAGGTCGCAGATAGCCTTTGACGTTCCGCCGAGTGCAAAGCTCATAGTGATTCCCTTCTCGCGCATGAACTCCTCAAGGAATCTGTTGACCGCAAGCGACGGCCCGCCTACTCCTGTCTGGAAGCTGAACCCGTCCTTGAAGTACGGAGTCGCAGCAATGACTCTCGCGGCATTCTTGGCCATCATCAGCTCGCGGGGGTTGTCGGTCATGCGGGCTTCTTTCGTGGCTATCTTTCCTGCGTCGCCTATCTCGTCAACAACGACCACTGCATCAACATCGATTGCCGAGACTGACGAGGGCAGGTTGGGGAACTCTGCTAGGGTATCAGTTACTATTATTGTGTGGTCAGCGTAATGCGCATCATGAGTCCCGAAGCCCATCGAGCCGAAATTGTTCTTGCCTCCGACACCTGAAGCATTCCCGCAGCAGTCCGAGCTGGCAGCAGCAAGAAACGCTATGTCTATGTGCACCTCTCCAGCCTCAACAGCGCGGGGTCTTCCTCCGTGCGAGCGGATTATTGCCGGAGCGTCGAGCTTGCCCGCAGATATGACCTCACCTATCCTGCCCCTGACTCCAGAAGTCTGAACGCCGATAATCTTTCCCTGCTCGATGTAGTCAGCGATGATGTCCTGAGCACTCCCTAATGATGTTGCAGCTACACGAATATCTTTCAGGCCAAGCTCCTCAACTAGGACTCTTGCTGCCATAGCTCCGACGTAATCACCGTTGCGTAATTCCGTGTGGAACGAGAAGGTCATTCCGTCATGAGCACCGCACTTGATGCACGCTTCCTTGAGGGTTGCGACTAATTTATCTTCCTGAGGCTTCACGAACATTCTCGATTTCGGGGAAGCCTTCTGCACATACTTTCCATCCTTGTAGTTCTTGCCCTGATACACTTCACGGCCATTCACTAACAGTTCATCGGGTATATTTCTTCCTACAGCGTTAATCATGATTATTCACTCCTCCCTGACGATTAAAGGTCTCCGTGATAGACTCCGCAGGCCTTAGCGAGCGCGATTACTCTTCTTGCGTCCTCAAAGAACGGAATATCTACCATCTTCCCGTCAACTGTGTAGACTCCGACTCCTGCATCTGCCTGTTCGTTGAACGACCTGCACAGTTTCTCGGCGTAAGCGATCTCCTTAGGTGTCGGAGCGAACGTGTCGTGAACATACTGAATCTGCTTGGGGGATACTATGCTCTTGCCGTCAAAGCCCATGCGCCTGTTCTGCTGAACCTCTGCCTGGAAGCCCTCCATGTCGTCAATGTTCGGCCACATGGTGTCGAAGCACTGGACGTTCGCTGCCCTTGCTGCCATGAGCATGTTTCCGCGTGCAGCCATCATCTCGATGCCGTCCCTCTGAATCTGAACGTGCATTGACTTCCTGAAGTCTCCGCCGGAAATCGCGCACCCGAACATTCTCGGCGAGGCGGTAACTATCTCGTAAGCGTTCATGATGCCCTTCGGACTCTCGAGGGCTGCCATAAGTAACGTCCTGCCTTCCTCAATGCCGAACTCTCTCTCTGCCTTGAGCACCTCAGCCTCGACAGCGTGAACGTCGTCCGCAGACTCACACTTCGCGATTCTGATGCCGTCCGCACCGGAGGCAACAACAGCGCGTATATCTTCCTTCCAGTGAGGAGTATCTAGGCCGTTAATCCTCACGATGACCTCCGTCTTGCCGTAATCTATATTCTTGACGGCATGGTACAGAGAGAAGCGGGCTGCGTCCTTCTGGTTCTCAGCGACTGCGTCCTCAAGGTCGAGGATGATCGAGTCCGAGCCGTAGATGTATGCGTCCTTGATGAGGCCGGGCCTCTGTGCATTCATGAACATCATTGTCCTGCGTAAACGGTTCTTTGCGGGCTTTGGGCGTGAAACTTTTGCGGTCTTCTCAAACGTCCAGTTCACATTTTCCGCGCTGGCTTCATTGCTCCTGAGTACTGCACACTCAACGCGAGCCTTTATCGTGCAGTCAAGTGCTCCTTTGTCGACGACCTCAACGCGCCCTGAAGTTACGCCCATATTCTTGAGAGTCTCTATTACTGCAGCCTTGATCTGCTTCCCGTACTGATTCATTACGCTGCTCTCAATGTGAACGAACAGGCCTTTATCTGTCGGAGTTACCGTAACCTGAGCATCGCTTGACTCAAGAGTCCCGGCAACAGCATCTTTCTTTATCTCCATGAGAATGCTGCCTTCCCTTCGTTATTAGTATGTGTTGTCTTTGTGGATGGGCATATTAAATCATGAAGCAATCATGCTGTAAAACGCGCATATTTCATGATAATCAATTCCTGCAGGGCATGATATAATCCCGTGCATTATGGAAGAAAAGGATTTTACGCTCTTGGACACTCTGGGAAAGACACGCAACATCACCAAAGCTGCAGACTCTCTCTTCACGACACAGTCAGCACTCTCAAAGCGCATCATGACTCTCGAGCAGGAACTCGGCATCACGCTGATGACGCGCTCACGTCAGGGAATACGCTTCACGCCGGAAGGAGAAATCGTGCTCGCACATGTCCGCAGAGCCTCAGAGACTCTCTCTGCAATGAGGGCAGAACTCGAGGCCTCAAGAGATTACGTCTCGGGAACTATGAGTGCTGGTATTTCCGTCAACTATGCGAGGTATATTCTTCCGGATATTCTGGCCTCCTTCAGGAAGGATTACCCTCACGTCATAACTCACATCAGCATTGACCAGAGCAGAAATATATTCACCCGGCTGCTGAAGGGGGAGTTTGATTTAGCGGTAGTGCGCGGAATATATGACTGGAAGGAAAAGAGTATATTGCTTTCGTCAGAAAACATCTGCGCGGTACTTGGCCGAAGTGATGCAGGAAGGGAGCTGTCATCTATCCCCTACATAGGCCGGAAAACGGACGCAGCATTTGAGCGTGAGATACTTCAATGGATGCGTGAAAACGGCCTCAAGTCCGAAGCTGGAATATACGTAGACAGCATAGAGACCTGCACAGAGATGGCCCGGCGCGGTTTAGGCTGGGCAATAGTGCCTGAGATATGCCTGAAGAACTTTGACGGCGAAATCAGGGAACTTGTATTCTCAGACGGAAGAGCCTTCACCCGCACAACATATCTTCTGTACACCGATGAAGCTGCAAAACTGCCTCAGGTGAAAGCGTTCACAGAGGCCGTGCAGAAATTTCATGAACGTATGTGATTGATGAGAGTGATTGTAGAGTATAATTTTTCCGGCATTCATAAATTTTTGCATCACTAAGGAGTAATAGTATGTCAGAAGTAAGAGTTAGATTCGCTCCCAGCCCTACAGGAGCACTCCACATCGGCGGAGGACACACAGCCCTCTTCAACTGGCTCTGGGCACGCCACAACAACGGCAAATTCATTCTTCGCATTGAGGATACTGACCTTGTGCGCTCAACGAAAGAGTACGAGCAAACTATCATGTCGGGCATGGTGTGGCTCGGACTCGACTGGGACGAGGGCCCGGACATCGGCGGAGATTACGGCCCTTACCGCCAGTCTGAACGCCTTGACATCTACAGGGACTACGCAGAGCAGTTAGTCAATGAGGGGAAAGCCTACAGGGACGGAGACGCAATAATCTTCAGAGTCGAGCCGGGGCAGGATATTTCATTCAAGGATATAGTTTACGGACAGATCGACGTGATGAGCGACGGCCTCCGCGAGAAGGACACCGACAAGCTCAAGGATATAGTGATAATCAAGAGCGACGGGATGCCCACGTACAATTACGCTGTCGTGATTGATGACCATCTCATGAGAATATCTCACGTCATCAGGGGCGAGGATCACATCTCGAATACGCCGAAGCAGATATTGATTTACCGTGCGTTAGGGTGGGAAGTTCCGGAGTTTGCGCACCTGCCTATGATACTTGGCCGGGACAAGAAGAAACTCAGCAAGCGGCACGGAGCTACGAGCATTTACGAATACCGGGACATGGGCTACATGCCAGACTCGATGTTCAACTTCCTCGCACTGTTAGGCTGGTCTGCAGGAGACGACAGGGAGATATTCACGCGTTCTGAGGCTGCGGAGTGGTTCGAGCTTTCGAGGGTAACGCGCAAGGCAGCAGTGTTTGACTTCGACAAGCTGAATCACATCAACCAGGAACACCTCAAGCGTTTAGCTCCTGACGTGAGGCTCGGTATGGTCAGGCCTTTCTGGGTCGAGGCAGGACTCCCTGTTGACGACGTTGAGAGCAGGAGGGGCGTGAAGTACCTCGAGGACGCATTGACGTTGATGGAGGGCAGAGGACGCACGGCAAAAGAGATGTCGGAGTTCTCGGACTACTTCGTGTCGTTCGAGCCGGTGAAGACTCGCTGGAACGCTGACGAACTTGACAAGGAGAAGCTGAAGCCGTTTTTTGCTGCGGTGTTTGCGTCGGAGTGGAAAGCTGAGAAGATGGAGGAAGCCGCCAGAGAGTGGGTATCATGCCATGAGGGAGCGAAGATGAAGGATTACGCTATGCCCCTGCGTTTTGCGCTCACAGGAATGAAGGTAAGCCCGGGCATCTTTGAGGTAGCAGAACTCTTAGGGCGTGAGGAGTGTGAAGCGAGGCTGAAGTATTACGGCCTCATCTAGCAAAGATTATCCCCCCGTTATGGTGATGGGGGGAATTTTTCTGTCATGCCGCTGCCTAGATGAAAAGCTCCGTCCGTTTTTGCTGCGGTGTTTGCGTCGGAGTGGAAAGCTGAGAAGATGGAGGAAGCCGCCAGAGAGTGGGTATCATGCCATGAGGGAGCGAAGATGAAGGATTACGCTATGCCTTTGCGTTTTGCGCTCACAGGAATGAAGGTAAGCCCCGGCATCTTTGAGGTAGCAGAACTCTTAGGGCGTGAAGAGTGTGAAGCGAGGCTGAAGTATTACGGCCTAATGTAGCAAAGATTATCCCCCCGTTATGGTGATGGGGGGAATTTTTCTGTTCTTCCGAAACCGAATTTTCCTCATACCTAGCAGAACTCAGAGGGGACTAACAGACATTCACACAGCCCCCCCCGCCTCACAGTACCTTAACGGTCAGCGAACCTCGCCCGCATCATCGCCTTGATCCCTCCGGCCTCCAGAATCTTCATCGCCTGATCCCCGAGCTTCTCGCACACGAACTCCCCGCCGGTCTCCTCAACCCTTACTGTTCCCTTCTCGAGGTCAAGAGTCAGAGTCTCTCCTGCCTTCACGTGCTGATTGATTCCCTTGCAGATGATAGGCAGCAGGCCAAGATTCACGGCGTTCCTGAAGAATATTCGCGCAAACGAGTCGGCCAGTACGCACACCGCCCCCATGTTGAGCAGAGCAATCGGAGCATGTTCACGTGATGACCCGCACCCGAAGTTACGTCCCGCAACAACGAAGCCTCCCTGCGGAAAATTAGCTGCTATGTCCTCGCTCACTCCGCAAAGACAGTGTGAGCCTATTTCTTTAGGGTCAGTGATGGCCAGAAACCTTCCCGGGTAAATCTGGTCAGTGTCTATGTTGTCGCCTATCACTATGCATTTCCCTGTCAATACTTTCTGCATTGTTCACGCCTCCTCTTTACAGAAACTCTCTCGGGTCCGTTATGCGTCCGTACACCATGCTCGCCGCTACTGTCGCAGGACTCGCGAGGTACATCAATGCTTCCGTTGACCCCATGCGTCCGGGAAAATTGCGGTTCGTGCTCGTGATGCAGACTTCTCCGGGCGCAAGTATGCCTTCATGTGCTCCGAGACATGCTCCGCAGCCGGGCGTTGAGATAGTTGCTCCGGCGTTCATCAGGTCAGTGATGTAGCCTCTCGTGATGCACTCCAGCATGACTTCACGGGATGCAGGGATCACAACTAACCGCGTATACTCCGGAATGTGCCTGCCCTTAAGTATCTTTGCCGCAATCTCGATGTCCTCGACTCTGCCTCCTGTGCATGAGCCGATATATCCCTGATTCAGCTTCACTTCTCCCTGCGCAATCACGCTCTGCAGTGTGTGGACGTTCTCGACGCTCGACGGACACGCAAGCTCTGGCTCGAGTCTGCTGACATCGAACGTGTAACTCTCTGCGTACTTGTAGCCCGGATCAGTGAACTGCACCTCATAGGGACGCACCGCTCTCTTCTTCACGAACTCAAGCACTGCATCATTCGGCTGCATGTAGGCGGTCTTCGCTCCCATTTCTACGGCCATGTTGCAGATTGTCATCCTTCCGGCCACACCTAACTTCTCTACATAGCTTCCTGTGAAGTCAACAGCCTTATAGACTGCTCCGTCTGCACGCACTTTACCGAGCACTGCGAGCACTACATCTTTGGGGAAAACGCCTTTGGGGGCTTCTCCCTCGAGCCTGACCTCGATAACTTCCGGGACTCTGAACCACAGCTCGCCGGTCATTAGGATAGTTGCCATGTCCGTAGCTCCGCAGCCTGTACCCATTGCTCCGAACGCTCCCTGAGTCGTGGTGTGGCTGTCAGTCTCTACTACTATCATTCCGGGATAAATCAGCCCTGCCTCTGCCAATACCTGATGGCATACTCCGGTGTTGGTGTCGAAATGATACTTGAGGTTATTCTTGAGTGCGAACTCACGCATTGCCTTGTGATTCTCTGCGCTCTTGATGTCAGGGCATGGGGCGTAGTGGTCGAACACGAAAGCGCATCGTGTGTTATCCCAGACTTTTTTGCCTCCCATTTCGTAGAACGAGTAGACGGTCTGAAGGTAGAGATCGTTTATCTCTGCAAAGTCTATCTTCGCATTGACTATCTCGCCGGTGTGAATCTCAGTCTTGCCGCTGTTCTTCATGAGTATCTTCTCTATAGCGTGCAAAGTTATTCCCCCTCTGCAAAATTTCGTGTGGATAGTATGATTATATATTATGGCTAACACGAAAATCACAAAATATATCTGCACGGAATGCGGGCACATGACGACGACCAAGACGGGCAAATGTGCCTCCTGCGGTTCATGGGGGACTCTTGAGGAGTATCACGAGCCGGAAAAATCCCCCACACACTCATCACCAGCTCCGCGCGCAAAGATAATCAGTGCTCTTGATGTCCAGCCTCCGGAGAGACTCGCGACCGGAATCTCCGAACTCGACCGTGTACTCGGGGGAGGACTCGTGCCCGGAGGAGTCGTCCTTCTCGGGGGTCAGCCCGGCATCGGCAAATCTACGCTCTTGCTTCAGGCAGCGGGGAGCGTGGCCAAGTACCGCAATGCTCCGGTGCTCTATATTTCCGGAGAAGAGTCCGACTCGCAGGTTGCACTGAGGGCTTCGCGCATTCACACGGCCTCCGAGAATCTCTACCTCTATTCAGGCTCAAGCCTTGACGGCGCACTCCGCAGTCTTGACGACAAAAATTTTGCGTTCTTCGTGCTCGACAGCGTGCAGGCCATGAGTGCCGATGACTCTTCAGGCTGGCCGGGAACAGTTACGCAGGTTCGTGAAGTTGCACAGAGAGTGATTGACTGCGCAAGGGACAAGAAGATTCCGGCGGTGATTATCGGGCACATCACGAAGGACGGGAAGATTGCAGGGCCGATGATGCTTGAACACATGGTTGATACTGTGCTGAGTTTCTCGGGAGAGGGCTACTCGTCGTACAGGATGCTGCGTGCGGTGAAGAACAGATACGGGAACACTGACGAGCTGGGAGTGTTTGAGATGTCGGAAGATGGATTAGTGCCGGTCGCCGACAAGAGCGGACTCTACTGGAACAGGGACGACTCGGCTGTGTCAGGAGTGGCGATGACGATTGCTCTCGAGGGGAGTACTCCTCTTGCTGCGGAGATTCAGACTCTTGCTGTGAGGACGAGATTCCCTTACCCGAGCAGGACATCACGGGGAATCGAGCTTAACAGATTCCAGCTTCTGACCGCCGTAATAGACAGACGGTGTAATATCCCTGCGAACAATCACGACCTGTACATTAACGTAGCCGGAGGATTGAGGCTGCAGGATCCGAGTGCGGACTTGGCCGCGTGTGCAGCAATAGCTTCTGCCCTCATGAATACTCCCCTGCAGTCCGGGACTTGCTGGCTCGGTGAAGTCGGACTCGCAGGAGAGATAAGGCCGGTTACACGTATTGACCTCAGGCTGAAGGAAGCAGCGAGATTAGGCTTTCACACTGCTGTGGTGAGTTCGAGGGAGCAGGTGAAGTTCGGGGGCATCAAGTTAGTGAGAGTGCCGAACATAAGCGGAGCACTTTCGGGAATCATGAAGCACTAGTATGTGAACGGCTCGAGGTTATAGAGCTTCCATGATGCACGGGAGACGTGGACTTTGTGCACTTCGAACTCAGATTTATGCGGTTTCCAGTATTCGTCGGGCCAGTCTTCAGGACGCGGTGTCTTGTTTGTGTCAGAACGTATACCCTCGCTCACTAACACTTTGATGCTGAATATCGGAATATCAGGGGTTGTGTCAAGCTCCATGTATATTTCTAGAATGCCCTTAGTGTGGGGCTTTTGTGCGTTCCAGTCTGCTTTGCCGCTGCTGTTGAGGCCGAGATTGCTGACCATGAAGCTCCGCCCTCCTGAGGAATCACTGACATATATTCTTTCACACTCAATATTCAGAAGCTCGCTCATAGGGTGTATATCTACGTTGTCTGAAGTAGTAGATAATATTCTTACGTGCTGACCTGTAACGCTTTCCGGCATGAGGTACACCGGATAACCTGAGCTTTCTATAGCTGCGTAATTGCTTATGTCCTGATTGTTGCCTCCTCCTCCAAATCTTGAACCTGTATATGCTGACTTGCCACCTAGAAGAGTAAAGTTATTTCCGCTGCTGTTAATATTATTGCTGATACTGACTGTCGTCGTGTTCTCGGTGAACAGCGTATATTGTCCGCCGTCTTTGTGAGCATATAACAGCGTAAGATAATTTCCCTTGTAGATTTTGCCGGTCTTCGTTGACTCTTCAGGTTTCTTGTTTGTCGTGATCGCAACAGGCAGAGCCAGCTTATCGCCCGTTATTGCTGATACGTTCTTGAAGGCCTTGCGTATATTTTCCGGTGTCCTGCAGCCCCACAAGCCTAAACCTGCATTCCTGATTCTGCTTTCTATGTAGGATATGACTATCTGCCCTTCATCATGTGCTGCCAATATCTGCTGCGTGCTTGTGCTGAACGATACCAGCATGTAGAACGCCCCGCATAACGTCAGCACAAATAGTGTCTGAAGCATCATGCTGGTTAATAATTCTGTCAGAATAAATGCTCTTCTCTTCATTGATAACACTCCTCCTTTATAAATCCTGCAGTGCCTGAAAATGTTAATGTGTGGTATCATTCTAGCATTCCAGAAAAATTAGCAGGGGGTAAATATTACATGGAAAGATTAAGCGTATTCAAGTGTGCGAAGTGCGGCAACATAGTAGAAGTTATGCATGTTGGCGGAGGAACATTAGTGTGCTGCGGCGAGCCTATGAAGCAGCTCAAGGAGAACACGACTGATGCAGCGACAGAGAAGCACGTCCCGGTGCTTGACGGCAAGAAAGTAAAAGTCGGAAGCGTAGCTCACCCTATGGCGGACGACCACTACATCGAGTGGGTAGAAGTGATCCGCAACGGCGGAGAGAGAGTAGCACGCTGTTTCCTGAAGCCCGGTGAAGAGCCTGCTGCGGAGTTCAAGTGCGTGGAAGCTGGAGTAACCATGCGCGAGTACTGCAACAAACACGGACTCTGGAAGGCAGAAGCATAACTCGATGAAGATTTCTGACTCTATGGTCTCTGCCATCAACGACCAGATAAAGGCGGAGTACGATTCAGCATATATCTACTTGGCGATGTCGGCCTACTTCAAGAGTGCAGGACTTGACGGCATGGCTCACTGGATGCAGAAGCAGTACCGCGAAGAGGTAGAGCACGCGGAGAAGTTCATAGATTACCTTTACGAGCGCGGAGCAAGAGTAATCATTCCCGACGTGGCCAAGCCCAAAGATAACTATGCTGATGCTCTGGAGGCTTTCAGGACTGCATACGCACATGAACAGTATGTAACCTCCAGAATCTACAAGCTGGTTGACTTGGCGGTTTCTGAGAAGGACTACGCGACGCAGTCAATGCTTCAGTGGTATGTAGATGAGCAGATGGAGGAAGAGGACAACACCAGCAGCATAGTAAGCAAGCTGGAGTTCTTAGGCACGGACAAGCACGGCATATACACAGTAGACCGTGAACTGTCAGCCCGTTAGACAATAACAGGGAAGTGAAATACCTTCCCTGAACAATTACTGACATGGACAGAGAGAAGCTGAAATCCTTTCTTGAAGGTATGTACTATGTTTATGCGAGGCGTGAGTTGATTTATCCTGACCCTTTATACTTCCTGTATAACTATGAAGACTTGAGGGATCGTGAAGTTGTAGGATTAATAACTTCGTCTTTAGCTTATGGCCGGGTAGCGCAGATAATGAAGAGTTCAGAGAAAGTGTTAGCATGTTTAGGCTCGCACCCTCGGGAATTTCTGCTTAAGCACGGTGAAGAGGATATAGTGCCGTCTGGTTTCAAGCATAGGTTTACAACTAGTTATGACATGAATAACTATCTTCGGAATATTTCAGGAGTGCTGAAGGAGTACGGGAACATAGAAGCATTTATGGGAGAATGCCTGAAGATTTCTGGAGGAGATTTGCTGAGTGGAATAGATAATTTTGCTGAAAGATTATCGCATAACAAGAAGCCCGGTACATTTTCAATGATAGCTTCTCCCAAAGATGGCAGTGCATGTAAGCGGATATTTATGTATTTGCGTTGGTTAGTTAGATGTGATGATGTAGATCCGGGTGGTTGGAACATACTGGATAAATCGGAGCTTAAGATGCCGGTCGACGTTCACCTGCACGCAATATCGCGAGCACTAGGATTAACAGCTAGCTCAAATATTACCTTAAAGACTGCACTTAATATTACTTCAGCCTTCGCTCTCGTCTCTCAGCTTGACCCCACTAAATTCGATTTCCCTTTATCTCGCTTGGGTATCAGACATATCACATTATATTCTAAAAATTTTACCCCCATAACAGCATAATTACTGCTATGAAGGTACGTAGTTCTTCTCTTGCTTCCTACACTATTACCTTAATACTTTAAACCAGTTATCGCCTCATATTCACCAGCACTCAGCTTCCCTAACTCTACTGCCTTCCTCACCCTCCCTTCACTCCATAATCCACTCTCATAATACTTCCTTATCTTCTCATACATACTAACTACAGCTCCTCTCCCGCTACCATCGCTAGGTAATCTATATCCGCCCTCAACTGCATAAATTTCTGCTCCTCAAGGTCCGCCTCATTCAACACTAGCTGCGTTACCTCTCCGTGCTTCATAAAGTACCCCAGCGTCATGTTCTCATACTCCCCGCCTAAGGTCTCTGGCTCTCCCTCCGTCTTCTCCACCTGACGAATAACCACTCGCCTTAATCCCCCTAATACCTCTCCCTTGCTCACTGACTCCCGCGTCTCAAATGCACTCCCATTCACTCCGCACTGCGTCAGCGTCTTTCCATTACTAAACGTTATCGCGTACATTCCTCTCGCCTCTCCTCTCTCACATTATCGCCGTCATCACTGCCATATTCCCCCAGCTCTGGGACGTGTACGAGATACCGTTGCGGGTGTGGCTCGTCAACATCACTGCGCCGGTGCCGCAGCCGTAACAGTCAACTCCCATAAGGTCGCGTATCTGGCAAGCCCCCAGCCTCGTCAGCAGCCATGCTGGGTTGGCACGGATTATCGGCAGCACTTGATGTCCGTGCTGGGTCGGGTTTCCCGCGGACCCTAAGAACTGCTTGTTCGCGTCCTGATAGCTATTGACTGTGATGTTGTCCACTAGCTGCCGCGCATGGGGTATCTCACACTGCCCTACTATGCTCGTGCAGCCTGTGTAGTGCCCGTTGGCGTTGCATGTGTAAGATATGTCGTTCCACTTGTACATGTGGTCTTCACCAAACAGGGCCGCTATCGCCGCTAGCTGCTTCGGTCGCTGGTACGTGTAATAATGGCTGTCCACATACGCCGTCTTCTCCTGAAACTCCGTTGTC
>JAFSUD010000009.1 GCA_017445405.1 Synergistaceae bacterium | reverse complement strand
TTTGTGCGCGCAACATTCACGCCGGAGAATATCGCTGCCTTGTCGTTGCCGCCGACTGCGTAGACATGCCGCCCGAACTGAGTCTTGCTTAAGAGAATCACGCAGATAATCAGGAACACCACCATGTAGATAACAGGAAGCGGTATAGGCCCGAGATAGCCCGTCCCGATAATCGGGTACTCAGGAATCATTGCGCGGATAGGCTGGCCGTTGCTGTAGATATATGCTGCTCCTCTCGCCATCTGCATCATCGCTAGCGTTACGATGAAGGGAGGTATTGTCGTCTTTGCAATCACGAAGCCGTTGAAGAGTCCGAGTGCTGTACCAATAATTATTGACGTTGCCACTGCTCCGGGAACGCTGAAGCCGCTTTTGACGATAAGCCCCGCGCTGAGAGTTCCTGAGATCGCGAGGATTGAGCCGACTGACAGGTCAATTCCTCCCGTGATGATTGCAAATGTCATTCCGAACGCAAGGCACGCATTCGAGCTTACCTGACGCAGTACGTTGATTAGGTTGCGCTGTGAGTAAAATACTCCGTTGGTCGTGAAGGACAGAATCACGCACATGATGAACAGTCCGATTAATGTTCCCATGTTATCCTTCAGGTAGCGCATCACTGCATTTTGTGATTTGATGTTATTCTCAAGCGGCATCGATATTTCCTCCATTTCCTGTTGCGTAACGCATTATTATCTCCTGGCTCAACTCGTTCTTCCCGAGATTGGCCGTAACTCTTCCTTCATGCATGACTAACACCCTGTCGCTCATGTTGATAACTTCCGGCAGGTCTGAGCTTATCATCAAGATAGCTACTCCCTGTTTCGCAAGCTCATTCATGAACCCGTAGATTTCTGCTCTCGCTCCGACATCAACGCCTCGTGTAGGCTCGTCCAGAATCAGGAGCTTCGGCTTCGTCGCAAGCCATTTCGCGATGACTATCTTCTGCTGGTTGCCGCCTGACAAGTTCTCTGCGAGCTGCTCCGCTGTGGGAGTCTTGATTGCAAGTTCCTGAATGTGCCGTGCGATCTCTTCCTTCTCGCGTGAAGGATTGCCGAACGGACGGCCCTTGTAGAGTTCGTGAAGTATCGTAAGCGTGAGGTTATAGCCTACGGAGTTAATGAGCACTAAGCCTTCTTCCTTGCGGTTCTCAGGGACTAGGGCTATTCCGTTCTCCATTGCCTGACGGACTGAGCGTATATGTACGGGCTTGCCGTCAATGAGAATCTCGCCCGTGTAGTTGGGATCGATGCCGAAGATGCAGTGTGCGCTCTCGCTCCTACCTGCTCCGACGAGTCCGGACATGCCGACGATCTCGCCTTCACGCACAGCGAACGATACGCCGTTGACGAACGGAGGACTCACCAAGTCCTTAACCTCGAGCACGACCTTTCCGGGCTTCACTTCGTCCTTGAAGTAGAGCTGCGTCAGTTCACGGCCTACCATCATTGCGATTAACTGGTCGTTAGTGGTCTCGCGCGTGTTGACCGTCCCGACATACTGGCCGTCCCGCATTATCGTTACTCTATCGGTGATGGCGAAAAGCTCGCTCATTCTGTGTGAGATGTAGATTATGCCGATGCCCTCAGCCTTGAGCTGCCTCATCGTCTCAAAGAGTACTTCAGTCTCCTTGTCGGTGAGTGAGGCTGTCGGCTCGTCCATCACGAGAATATCTGCCTCAACGGATAAGGCCTTCGCTATCTCGACCATCTGCTGCTGTGCAATGCTCAAGTCCTTAATCAGCGTGTTCGGGTCAAAGTCCAGCCCCAGACGTGAGAGTAACTTCCTAGCCTCTTCGTTCTCCTGTCCGCGCTTGATGATTCCTGCGACGTTGCGCTCGCGTCCGAGAAACATATTCTCTGCGATTGAGAGATAGGGCACTAAGCACAGCTCTTGATGTATGACGCTGATTCCGTGAGCCTGAGAGTCGGCGACGCTCCTCATGATGTGGGACTCTCCCTTGACGATAACCTCGCCCTCTTCCGGAATGTAGATACCTGCAAGGCACTTGATGAGCGTAGATTTTCCTGCTCCGTTTTCGCCTAAGAGTGCATGAACTTCACCGGCCTTAAGCTCAAAATTTACGTCCTTTAGAGCATAGACACCGGGAAATTTCTTGTGAATATTCTTCATCTGAAGAAGTATCTTACCTTCTGCCATGAAAGATTTTCACCTCCATAAAAAATATAGAGGCAAGAGTAGTTATCCTCCTGCCTCATTGTGTCAAAGTTTACTGCCAGTTCTCTACGCCGAACTCGTCAACGTTCTCTGCCGTGATGAGCGTAACAGGTACAGGAACGTGCTTCTCGACCTTCTCGCCCGCAAGAATCTTGTACGCCATCTCTACGCCGATCTTGCCGATGTTGATGGGCGACTGTGCTGCTGTGCCGGTCATCATGCCGTCCTTGATCATCTTCTTTGCATCGGGTGAGCCGTCAACGCCGTAGATGAGCACGCCCTCGAGAGCGTTTGCTGCGCGGAGAGCCTGAATTACGCCGAGTGCTGTGGGGTCATTGACGCACATAACGACTGCCATATCGGGCACTGCCTGAATGATGTTCTCCATCTTGGGCATTGCGATCTCGAGCTGTCCCTCTGAGCTGTCCTCGATTGCGATCGTGAACTCGGGGTGCTCCTCGACTACCTTCTTGAAGTTGGCGATTCTGTCGATGCCGGTCTTCGTTGTGGGGTGGCCGAGAATTACGGCTTTTCCGCCCTTCGGCAAACGCTTGAGCATGTCCTCTCCGCAGACGAGTCCTGCAGCGAGGTTGTCTGATGCGACGATGCACGCAACGTAATCTTCATCATAGACTGCTGCGTCAACGTTGATGATGGGGATACCTGCCTCATGTGCTGCAAGAAGTCCGGGAGCTACTGCCTGCCAGTCTACGGGGTTGAGGAAGATTGCATCCACGCCCTGAGCGACCATGTCCTCGATCTGGGAGATCTGCTTCACTGCGTCGAGCGCGGGGTCAAGAGTGATAAGGGTATCACCGTTTGCCTCAACTGCTGCCTTGATTGCGTCGTTCATGACTCCGAAGAACGGGTTGTTCATGGTCATGTAGGTTGCGCCGAACTTTTTGCCCTGGGCACTGGCGACACATGCCGAGCAGACAACGAGCATAACGACAAGGAATAACGCAAAGAGTTTCTTCATGAGAGAATACCTCCTGTAACAATATGAATTTGTGTATATGTAAAAATTTATGGGTAGTAGAATTATACAACATATCCCATGAATTGAGAGGAAAGAATATTATGAAATACTATCTCGGAATCGACACAGGGACGACCTCAATAAGCATAGCCGCACTAGACGAATCACGCACGCTCCTCACTAGCCGGACGCTGAATCACGAGTCGTTCATTCACAGCGATAACCCCGCAGACAGAATCCAGAATCCCGAACGCATAAAGAGTCTTGTGCTGGAAATCGTAAACTCTATCACGTCAGAGTTCGGCCGGCCTTCAGCAATAGGCTTCACCGGCCAGATGCACGGAATACTCTACGTCAACGCTAAGGGCGAAGCTGTGAGTCCTCTGTGGACGTGGCAGGACTCTTCAGGCGACGACATGCTCCCCGTTCTGCGTGAACAGGGACTCCGAGTCTCCTCCGGCTACGGACTCGCGACGCACCTTCACCTTCAGAAGGCCGGGAAGATTCCGAGTGATGCAGTCAGGCTCTCGACCATCAGCGACTACATAGCTATGACTCTCTGCGGGAAAAATCAGCCCATTCTCTCGTCGGACATGGCTGCGGGCTGGGGATGCTTTGACCTTCAGAGGAGGGAGTTCTTCACGGAGAAACTAGCAGCAGCAGGAGTCGATACATCATTCTTGCCTGAAGTCGTGAAGGGCTATGCTGTGATAGGCGAAACAGGAGAGGGAGTCCCTGTTGTGTGCTCGATGGGAGATAATCAGGCGAGCATCAAGGGGTCGGTAAAAGCGGGGAAGGACGAGAAAAACTCTCTGCTCGTGAACGTCGGGACAGGCTCGCAGGTGTCGTTCGTTACGGGTGATTACGTGAATGTTTCGGGAGATGTGGAGCTTAGGCCTTACGGTGAAGAGTATGTGCTTGCGGGAGCTGCACTCTGCGGAGGGAGAGCTTACGCGATGCTCGAGAAGTTCTACCGGGAGATTGCAGGGAGGGAGTGCTACGGAGTGATGAGTGAACACGCGGAGGAGTTCCTGAAGTCCGGGCGGAGTGCGTGGGAAGTGGAGACTACATTCATGGGGACGAGAGCAGACCCGGCCAAGAGAGGGAGCATTCACGGAATCAGCGAGAATAACTTTACGCCTGGTGCGCTGACGGTGGGAGTGATTCGGGGAATCTTGGGGGAGCTTCACGGAATGTATGACGAGATGACGAGACTCACAGGGCGGAAGGCGGGAGTGCTTGTCGGCTCAGGGAACGGGATGCGGAAGAATCCCCTGATGCAGAGGCTTGCGGGCGAGATGTTCGGGATGAGGGTAGAGATTCCTGACTTGACGGAGGAGGCAGCTTGCGGGTGTGCGTTGTGTGCAATGAGCGCGTGAAGTGATGTACACACTCACGGATTTATCAGCAGGCTACACGGATCACCAAGTCCTTAAGGGAGTATCGCTGACTGTTCACGATAACTCCCTCTTCTCGCTCATAGGCTCTAACGGCTCGGGCAAAACTACCCTCCTCCGTGTCTTGGCCGGACTCCTCTCCTACACAGGATCGGCAGCTCTCAGCTCCTCCGAACTCCGCAGCATCCCCAGACGAGTCTTCTCGCGCACTGTTGCCTTCTGCATGTCCGCACGCAGCTTTCACCCGGCCTCTGCTTTCACCGTCAGAGAGATAATCTCAATGAGCAGGCTTCCTTACATGGGCATGTTCTCCCGGCTCTCGTCCCGCGATAACGACATCATCTCCCGCTCCGCAGAAATTCTCGGCATCTCTCACCTTCTCTCACGCAGCATCCTGACTCTCTCCGACGGACAAAGGCAGCTCGTGTTAATCGCCTCTGCTCTTGCTCAGGACACACGCACGATTCTTCTTGACGAACCTACAAGCTCGCTCGACCCAGACAAATCCGCACAGGTCTGGGCACTCTTGAGAAAGCTCGCAGATGAAGGCAGGTGCATTATTGCGGCAGTGCATGACATAAACGCGTCAATGCCATACTCTCACGGGTATTTTGCTCTGAAAGATGGTGTGCTAATATCTCACGGAAGCAGACTCTCCGGCCAAGTCCTGAGAGACTTATACGGCGCAGAGTTTGCGGAATATCACAGCACGGAAGGTAATGATGAATTGTGGCGCGCGCTGCCAAAATAATATTATTTCTGTTCATACTATGCTCATCAGCAGATGCAGACACACTCAGGGTAATATCACTCTATCCCGGGCACTCGGATAACATATGCGCATTAGGCGGAAGCGAAATGTTAATTGCTCTCAGTGAGAATGATGATGCTGATTTACTGCCGGACTTGCCGAGAGTTAGTCTTCGTTCTGGTGCGGAGAGACTCTTAGCTCTCAGGCCGGATATAGTCATCACACGGAGTTTCGCAGTCAGGCTCAACCCTAACATGTACGATGTGCTCAAGCGTTCAGGAGTGAAGGTGATAGTGATTGACCCTCCGGAGTGGGAGGACTTCACGGAGTACTTGATGACTCTTGCGGAGAGTCTCTCTCTCGATTCCGCCTCAGCACTGCGGAAGTTTGCTGACATCATTTCGGGCATCAGGGAACGAGTCCCCTCGCGCAAAGCTCCCCGAGTCTTCCTCGAGGCAACGTCGCGTGAACTTCACACGTGTTCGCCTGATTCGTGGGCAGCAAAGCTCATAGCCATAGCAGGGGGAATAAACATTGCTTCGAGTGCCGAACCGCTCAGGCCGGGAAGCGCGGTAGCTCCCTTCGGTGTCGAGAGGGTACTCGAGAATGCCGGGAATCTCGACGTGTACATCATCCAGACAGGAGCAATGAATGCCTCACACGCTGAAGATTTCCGTGCTCGTGAATGGAGCGGTGCACTCGGGAACGTGAAGGTGTGCGAGATTCCTGAACGGTATATCAGCCGTCCGTCATTGCTTGGCCTTGAGAGAGCAGGAGAATTACTGCTCAAAGCCTTATGGGAGGATGAATAGCTATGCCGGGAAAATTGCAGCCTGAAGTGTTGCGTGATAAAGTCCTGAACTTCACGGGAGCACTGCGTGATGATTTATTGGTTGGCGGAGGACTCGGCGAGGATGCAGCGTTAATCTCCGTCCCCTCCGGAATCCTTGTTGCTGCCTCTGACCCTGTTACCGGGGCGGTGAAGGGAGCGGGCAGTCTTCTTGTCCACATCAACGCAAATGATTTAGCGTGCAAGGGAGCAGATCCTTCATGGCTGATAGTTACGCTGATAGTGCCTGATGATTACCCCCCCTTGCCCCCCCTTGACAAGAGGGGAACAGCAGGAAGTCCCGCCATGTTAAGGGAGGGATTTAGGGAGGGTTCAGCAGCAGACTTCATAGCGGAGATAATGAAGGAGATTCACGCTACATGCAGTGAGATGAATATAGCCATAGCCGGAGGGCACACCGAACTCACGGACAAATACTCCAGCCCTGTGATCTCCGGAACTATGCTCGGGATGACACATTACACCCTCAGCACAAAGAATATTCACGAGGGAGATATGCTGCTCGTTACCGGACATGCAGGCCTAGAGGGCATGAGCATTATTGCGCACGACAAGCCGGAATTATTCACCGGCATCTTCAGCGGTGAAGAACTCCGCACGATTCGTTCATGGCAGAATGATTTATCCGTCCTGAAGCCAGCAAGGATTCTCCGGAAGTACGCTCACTACATGCATGACCCTACAGAGGGAGGACTCTCGGGTGCATTGTGCGAGACATCACAGGCATGCGGACTCGGACTCGAGCTGTTCACTGACAAGATACCCGTTCACGAGCTTACACTCCGGGCCTCGCAGAAACTGGGCTTCTCTCCTCTGAACCTTATTTCGTCGGGAATGCTCATAGCCGTAATCCCCGAAGAGAGAGTCGGCGATGCACAGCACAGGCTCGCGGAAGCAGGAATCTCTTCATCAATAGCAGGACGCTTTATCAGCGGCAAAAGCAGCGTTAAATTAGATGCTCATGAAGAACTGTGGGGAATATTAGTGTTATAATAATGTCATCTTCCCAAAATCAGACTCATAAATCTATCATGTGATGCAAATGTAAAATGCCTTAACACTTACGAAGTGTGATTATGTCTGCAAATAAGGCGAAATGATTCACGAAATTTGCACGAAAAATTTTTAGCTGTTAAATTTGTGAGCGTACCTTCATTAATAATCAGCCGTACGAAAAACAGCTATAATATACCCCGCACACAAAGCAATTATTCATTGAAGGGAAAGTGTAAATAATTGGCGAGAATATTTGACAAGTCATGGCAGAGAACGAAATTATGCGGACAGTTCACAGAATCAGACGCTGGCCAGGAAGTCAGAGCTAACGGCTGGGTCAGAGCACGCAGAGATCTCGGCGGAATAATCTTCATTGAAGTGTGGGACTGGACAGGCCCGATTCAGGTAGTGTTCAATCCCGAAGCAGGAGAGATTCATGAACAGGCTGCACGTCTGCGCAACGAGTTCTGCGTAGCCGTAAAGGGCAAAATGCGTATTCGTCCGGAGGGCACAGACAACCCCGAACTCAAGACCGGCAATATTGAGATAGTGGCGAGTGATTTTCTGGTCATGAGCAAGGCCAAGCCCTTACCGTTTGAAGTAGGTGATGCCACTGACAGCGTGGACGAGAACATCAGGCTCAAGTACCGCTACCTCGATATGCGCAGAGAAAAGATGCAGTACAACCTCCGCACCCGCGCAAAGATTAACGCATTCACGAGGCAGTATCTCGGCGAACGTGATTTTGTCGAACTCGAGACTCCCATGCTCACGAAGGCTACACCAGAAGGAGCACGTGATTATCTTGTGCCTTCACGCGTCAATCAGGGCTGCTTCTACGCACTGCCTCAGAGTCCGCAGCTCTTCAAGCAGATATTGATGATTTCCGGCTTCGACAGGTACTATCAGATAGCGCGCTGTTTCCGTGATGAGGATTTGCGGGCGGACAGACAGCCTGAGTTCACGCAGGTAGATATCGAGATGAGCTACATTGTTGAGGACGACATCATGAACCTGATAGAGGGCTACATGAAGGGACTCTTCAAGCTCATACGCGGAGTAGACATTCCGACACCGTTTATCCGTATGCCTTACTGGGAAGCGATGGACAGGTTCGGCAGCGACAAGCCCGACCTCAGAGTAAAGCTCGAGCTGTGCGACTTGGCCGATGCGTTCAGGGACTCGGGGTTCGAGCCGTTCAGGAAGATTCTTGAAGCAGGAGGAGTTGTGAGGGGCTTGCGTCTTCCCGGAGGAGCAGCACTCTCGCGCAAGGAGATAATGGATCTCGAGGCACGGGCAATCAAGCTCGGCACATCAGGACTCGCGAACTTCCTCTACAAAGAGGGCGGACTCAAAGGCCCGCTCGTGAAGTTCCTGAAGCCTGAAGACCTCGAGAAGGTCAAGGAACTCGGCAAAATGCAGCCTGATGATGCGCTGTTCATTGTGGCTCATGCGTCGCGACAGAAGGCGTGCGAGATTCTCGGGACTCTGCGTCTCGAACTCGGCAAGGCACGGGAAGACCTCTTCGACAACAGCCCGGACAACTGGAAGTTCCTGTGGGTAACGAAATTCCCGCTGTTCGAGTGGAGTGCGGAGGAGAAACGCTGGGAGGCAATGCATCACCCGTTTACGTCGCCGTCGCTGGACAACGAGACTCCGTTTGACGAAGACCCCGCCAACGCCTCAGCGAGAGCGTATGACTGCGTGCTGAACGGCAACGAGGTCGGCGGAGGAAGCATCAGGATTCACGATCCTGAAGTGCAGGCGAGATTGTTCAAGTGCTTGGGCATTACTCCGGAAGACGCAAAGCGGAGATTCGGATTCTTCATTGACGCGCTGTCGTATGGGACTCCTCCTCACGGCGGACTTGCGCTGGGCGTAGACAGGCTCGTGATGCTGCTGTGCGGGGGGAACTCGATCCGCGATGTTATGGCGTTCCCGAAGACTCAGAAGGCGCAGTGCCTGATGTCGGGAGCACCTGATGCGGTCGAGCAGGAGAGGCTCGACGAGCTGGCGATTCAGGTAGTAGCTGACGAGTAAGGATGAGCGCGCATTTATCCCCTCTGTTATGTGTGCAGGGGGGATTGCTTTATGCTATAATCACGCAAAATTCAGCAATAAGGAGGATTACATGAATGAGTGAAGTGTGTATAATTTCGCAGTTCGCAGTTCACAGTTCGCAGTTCGCAGTTCGCAGTTCGCAGTAGCTTATCTTATCCATTAATCCCAATCACAACTAATTATCTTTCGGGGTACTACTATGATTAGTGAAGTAGTCTCCATGATGAATCTGTACGGTACAGGTCGTTTAGCTCATGATGTAGCTTATGAATGGGCGGAAGAAATTGCAAAGTATTTTGGTGTCCCTGCTTCACTGAATACTTCCTTTTACACTAGGAAAAATCCGAATACGAAGACCAACCCGATAACATGCTGCTACACTAATACGAGGCATTTCATAGGCGAGGCTTTTCCTATACTCCGGCGGATTAAGAGATATGTATTAAGTAAGCTAAGGTATTGCATCGCAGCTGTGCCCCAACAGGATATTAATGTTCCTCTGACGCTGTGTATCCTTATGGAAGTTCCTGAGATGTCAGCGTTCATAAAAACTAACAGTCTGCTGATATTCACTGATGTATGGGATATGAATATCAATTATGTAATCAAGTACGCAAGGAAGCACAACCTGTTTTACGTAACATCGCGTTATGTCTTTAACCGCATCGAGGCAGAATGTCCGTCGAGCAGAGTAATTTATATGCCTCTGTCCGTCTCTGATAGGTATTACTCCCGCAATTTTGAGAGATACCGCAGCAAAAATATTGATGTAGTCCAATTTGGCAGGAAAGATCCTGTTCTTCATGAATATATGCTCAGATATACAGAATGTCATAAAGATATTGACTACGTATATTCTTCAGAACGCAGAGGCTCAGAATATATATCAACATTAAGGGGAAACGTAGGATATATTGATAGCCGTGATGACTTCATAAGTGTGTTATCCAGCGCAAAAATTAGCTTAGTATCATCTCCGGGCATGTATAAAGACTTTGATGTACATAAATATGGATGCTGTTTTGTTACTCCGAGATTTTATGAGTCAGCGATACTGGGCTGTGCACTAATAGGACGCTACCCTGAAAACGAAGAGTTCACAGAGCTTAACATGTCCCGCTACTGCCCCAACATCACCAGCTACGAACAGTTCTGTGAATGTCTCGAACACGCCTTAGCTCAGACACCTGAAGAGTTATACGCCCAGAATCATGACTTCATAATCAACTCTCTGACCAGCAAACGGGCAGAACAGATACAGCATGATCTGGAGGCTCTGACATGCACAAATTCCTGATACTCGGTGCTGGCCCGGCAGGTCTCGCCTTCGCAAACAGACTCCTCCAGAACGGCCAGCGGGACTTCCTCGTCCTCGAGGCAGAACACGAAGCAGGAGGACTCTGCCGCTCCCAGCTCGTCGACGGCTCGCCTCTCGACATCGGCGGAGGACACATCCTAGACGTTCGCAGGCCTGAAGTCGTCAAGTTCCTGTTCGCATTTATGCCCCGCGATGAGTGGAATCACTTCACCAGAGACTCGCGCATACACCTCAACGGGCAATATATCTCTCACCCGTTCGAGGCCAACATCTGGCAGCTCGGCTCACAGCAGCAGGTAGAGTACTTGTCATCAATCGCTAAGGCCGGTTGCGTAACAGGAAAGCCAAAGCCCGAAAAGTTCACAGACTGGATACTCTGGAAGCTCGGCGAGAAAATCGCTCATGACTACATGCTGCCATACAACACGAAAATGTTCGGTGATGAGCTTGATTCTCTGGGCACTTACTGGCTCGAGAAGCTCCCCGATGTCAGCTTTGAGGACACATTGCGTTCATGCCTTGAGCACAAAGCCTACGCAAAACAGCCCGGACATGCCGAGTTCTACTATCCTGTTGAGCACGGCTACGGTGAGCTTTGGCTGAGAATGGCAGAGGCACTTGACGGAAGAGTCATCTATAACCAGCGCGTGAAGTCTCTGTGTTTTGACTCGCACATCGTCAGGACAGAAGACGGCGCAGAATATCACGGGGAAATAATCATCAGCACGATACCCTACAGGGAGTTCGCGGAGCTTTATGGAATGCCTGAAGAGTTACGGCAGAGCATAAATTCTCTCAAGCACACATCAGTAGAGGTAAAGTACAGCCCAGAGAGTCTGGACACACCGGCGCAATGGATTTACTACCCTGATTTGTCGCTGAGGTATCACAGAATCTTTCTGCGGCATAACGTCCTGCCCAATAGCAAAGGCATCTGGTACGAGACAAATGCAGACCGAGCCGAGCCTGACAGCAAGAACTTTGCGTACATGAACAAATACGCTTACCCCCTCAACACGATAGACAAGCCCCGCATCATGAATGCACTTCTTGACTGGATGAAGACGCGCAATGTTTACGGGCTTGGCCGGTGGGGAGAGCATCAGCACTACAACTCAGACCTTACTGTTGAGCTTGGAATCAGATTAGCCGATGAGTTAGCATAATGCTTATTGAGGGCATACATTCTACACAGAGAAGGCATGTATGCTCTCAATGGCTATCTATATAAAGCAAGACATCGTGCATCATGTGCTATAATCAATCAAAATCACCAATAAGGAGGTTGACAAAGTTGTCAGTAAGTACATATAATTTCGCAACACGCAACACGCAACACGCCTAAATACTAGCCTTTTTTCCCAACACAAATTAAGTTCTAATAAGCGGGAGGCAGCGTCATGAATCCTGCCGTAAAGTTTGCTGCAAGAGCCGCAAGAGCTTTAGTGATTCCACGTTACAGAGCTAGTTTCCTCTCTAGTCTCGGTTTTTACGACTCACTTACTGACGAAGAACTCATCAGGAAAATCTACAAGTGCTTCATGGGACGGGAAATTGACCTTGATAATCCTCAAACTCTCTGTGAAAAATTGAACTGGCTCAAACTCTATGACCGTAGGCCTGAATACACAATCATGGCAGACAAATACGCAGTGAAAAAGTTCGTCGCTGACAGGATAGGCTCTGAACACGTCGTGCCGCTGCTCGGAGTGTGGGACAAGTTCGACGACATAGACTTTGATGCGTTGCCTGAACAATTCGTGCTGAAGTGTACTCATGATTCCGGAGGGTTAGTAGTTTGCAGAGATAAATCATCTTTCAACAAAAAAATTGCGCGTAAAGTCATTGAGCAGTCATTAGCCAGAAACTATTACTTTGTGTTCCGTGAATGGGCTTACAAAGATATTCCTAGAAGAATAATAGCTGAACAGTATATCCCATCTCTAGGCAAGCCAGAATCCAGAGAGATAAAGGTTACGTGCTTCAATGGTATAGCCAAGCTGAACACAATATGCAAGGGAATAGCGCATAATCTTCCGGGCAAACGACAAAATGACCACTACGACCGAAACATGAAGAGGCTGATGTTCTCTGTGGTCTACAAGAATCCAGAAGTTCCGGAAAAGATACCCGAACAGATGCCTGAGATTATTGCGTTGAGTGAGAAGCTCTCTGCAGGAATCCCGCAAGTCCGTGTTGACTGGTACATCGTTGACGGACAAATATACTTTGGTGAGTTCACGTTCTACACGTGGGGAGGCTTCATGAGGTTCGAGCCGCCGGAGTGGGATGGTATTCTTGGCTCGTGGCTTGAACTTCCAGACAAGAAGTAAATTACAACGCTTATAATTGAGGGCATATATTCAGCAAGGAGAAAGATATATGCTCTCAATTTCTGCACTCACAGAAGAAGTCTGGTCAAGAGTCGCTGCCGGTGAAGTCGTCGAACGTCCCGCCTCTGCAGTGAAGGAACTCGTCGAAAACTCCCTCGACGCAGAAGCCAAACGCATCCGTGTCTCCCTCACAGACGGAGGCCGACTCAGCATCATAGTAGAGGACGACGGCACAGGTATAGCCTTCGACGAACTCCCTCTCGCCCTCGCCTATCACGCCACAAGCAAAATATCTTCACTAGATGACCTCGAGCACATTATTACTCTGGGCTATCGCGGTGAAGCATTAGCGAGTCTCGTTGCAGTCGCCGATGTCGAGCTACGCAGCAGACAGAAGGACTCTGAATCCGGAGGCATCATCAGGACTCACGACGGCAAGATAACCGAGCACGTCCCTGCAAACTGTCCTCAAGGTACGCGCGTCAAGGTCGCGAATCTCTTCTCCGGACTCCCTGCCCGGCGCAAGTTCCTCAAGAGTGCAGCAGGCGAACTCAAACGCTGTGCATCATTCATCCGTGAATACGCTGTGTGTAATCCTAAAGTTGCTTTCTCGCTCGAACATGACGGCAAGATCATATTCACATCAGACGGAGCAGGAAGCAGAGAAAAAGTACTCTCCAAAATCTGGGACTCGGGTGCAAAAATTCAGAACGTCAGCGTCAAGGCAGGGCACACGGAATTAGAGTGCTGGTTTCAGGCAAGAGCAGGACTCTCTGGACGAAGTGATGTTATGGCTTTCGTGAACGGAAGAGCAGTTAATGATCCCGCAGTGAAATCAGCAGTAGGTCAGGTCTCGCGCGAGCTTGCGGGCAACTGGGCATTGTTCTTCTCGCTCGAGCCTTCGCTTGTTGACGTGAACATTCACCCGGCCAAGTCGGAGGTACGCTTCAGGTATCAGAATGAGATTTACGAGTCAGTTCATGAGGCAGCAAAGCACTTAGGGAGTCCTATGCCCATGCCGGAGATTATGACTCTGTCGGCACGTTCGCCAGCTCCGGCAAGTACGCCGAGAGTTCACGCACCTTCTGCGCAGTCATCAGGAGGCTGGAACTTCCGCGATTCGTCAGCAAAGATTCTCAGTCCGCAGATGAACGCTCAGGACATGTTCTCGCTCACTGAGCCGGAATCCGACGAAGCAAGCGAACCTGATGTGAAGTATCTCGGCCAGAGTTCAGGGGGCTATCTCATCTACGACACTCACGACGCAATAATTCTTGTTGACCCTCACGCCGCACATGAACGCGTAAACTATGAACGCATAAAGTCTCTTGCTGAGGCATCGCGCAATGTGCAAAAGCTGCTGATGCCTGTTATGTTGCACCCTACGCTTGCTCTTGAGGCGCATGAATATGAACGTGAACTTAGTGCGTCAGGTTTCAGCTTTGAGAACACGATTAACGGAGTGGAATTAAAGGCTGTTCCTGCGATAGGCGAGGCGGAATTTGAGCCGGAGGTGTTATTGCGGGCATCGCTTCAGGCATTGAGGGTAGGGCATGACGGAGATGTGAGAGAGTCTTTGTGGAGGACGTGGGCGACTATGGCGTGCAAGGCGAGCGTGAAGCTGACGAGCGAGTTATCCCGTGATGAGGCGTTGAGTTTGTGGAGGGAGCTGCAGGAGTGTGAACAGCCTAATGTGTGTCCTCATGGGAGGCCGACAATGATAGAGCTGAAGAACTCGGATCTGCTGAAGCGGTTCGGGAGGGAGTGAGGCATTACAGCCCCAATATCTCAGCATGACTCCCTAATCTCTCAAGTATCAGCAAATCATCGCCTTCATACCTGTACACAAGCAATAAATCCGGCCTGATATGGCAGTCCCGGCTTCCTTCATAGTCCCCGTGAAGCGGGTGATCACGATATGAATAGGGAAGCGGTATATCCCTAGCCAAGACATCTACAACTTCCCATAATTCCCCGTGAGGACACAGAACATCATTGCGATATTTGCCCCTAAGTTCACGCTTCAGGTCTTGCCTGAATGATTTTTTCTGCCTAAATTCCCTCATGATTTGGTTTCCTCAAAGAGTTTCTCCCAATCAGCATAAAGCTCATCAAGAGTCATTGTCTCGCTCTCGCTGTCGTCCTCATACCATGCACAAAGCGTCCCGTAGGTCGGATTCCCGTACTGGTCGAATATTCTGCTGTCATGCGCAAGAACTTCGTCCTCATAGTCAGGATCATACGTGAAGCGTGCCCAGAGTTCGTCCATCGTCATTTTGCGTGTAGGCTCAACCCATACTGTCTTCGGTCTCTCAAGTACTGCAGGCATTCATTCTCACCTCGATTCTAAAGCCCAAACACTTCACTATGACTGCCAAGTTTCTCTAGCCATAAGATGTCATCGCCTTCATACCTGTACACTAACAACAAATCAGGCTTTATATGACATTCACGGCTTCCTTCCATGTCTCCGCGAAGTGCATGGTCATGATACGAATAATCAAGCGGCCTGTCATAAGCAAGCATTATTACGGCAGGTGCTAATCTTTCCTTCACGGCATCAGCGTATCTTCCGCTTCTCTCAATGCGCCTCTTGGCACGCTTAAAGTCGCTTGCTTCCATGATTCGTCTCATCATAGGCTGTCCACCCACGCAAGAAGTTCATCAAGAGTTGTTTCCTCACCAATGCCATTACGCCCCTCATAGAGTGCCCTAATAGTTGACTCCGTAGGGTTGCCGTAAATGTCGTACACAGGATCAAGCTCCGTGCTGTCGTCGTCATCATCGTAGACGCTCGGGTCATAGTCGTAGTTCTCGATGAGCTGCTCTATCTCTTCAGGTGTCAGCTTTCTTGTCGGCTTTACCCATGATGTTTTCGGCTTCTCTAATACTGCTGGCATATCATCACTTCCTTTCCGCATCAGTTATGGCTTACGGCCTGATATATCCCCACATTTTCCCGCGCTTCACCGCAGCAAGCCCCTCGCTGAATCTCCTCGCATCGTCAAACTGCGCAGCTATCTCCCATTCTCCCCGAATGTTCACATAGCCCCACCGTCTGTCCCCGGCAACTGGAGCTAATCCGTCTCCGAACTCTCCGGCAGAGTTGTAGCGTCTCGGGATCGTGAACTTGCTGCGCGGACTGATATACCCCCAGCCCCTGTAGTTCGTCCGAGTCCTCACCGCAGCGAGTCCTCCCGCAAAGTCTCCCGCCTCATAGTAGCCCGGCCTCACCGCAAACTTCCCTTCCTTGTTGATGTACCCCCAGCGTCCATTGACATACACCGCAGCGAGTCCCTCGTGAAACTCCCTCGCCCTCGTGAACTTAGGCTCGATCACGAACACTCCCCTGACGTTGATATACCCCCACAGGCCTTTGCTCATTGCTGGAGCGAGTCCGTCAGAGAATGACCCTGCCCTCTGGAACGCCGGAGCAATCACATAATTACCCATGAGGTCAATATATCCCCACTGCCCGCCTGACTGCACAGCCGCGAGTCCCTCACTGAACGGCAGGCCATTCGTGAAGAATCTCTCTGTTACCTCGTCGGTGTCCTCATCTACACGTGAGAACGCAGCACGGCCCTCATAGTCGATGTAGTGATCCCCGACGAACGCGAATCCGTCCGAGAAGTCCCCGGCCTCCGGAACACGATGCACGAACGGTATAGCTATTCTGCCGAGATAGTCTATATATCCCCATCTGTCCTGAGACTTCACGGCAGCTAATCCCTCATGGAAGTCCCGTGCCTCCTGATACGCATACGGAATCACGATAACAGGAGGCTTTGTGTTGGCAGCATAAGCACTCGTAAAGCAGACGCACACCAACGCACACGCAAGCAGCAATTTTCTCATTGCGGGTTATCCTTCCTGAGTGCCGGGAGCTGTACGTCTCGCCTTCCGACGCTCCAGCTCGTCAAGTATCGCTTTCCTGAGCCTCACTGACTGCGGGGTAACCTCGACGAGTTCGTCAGTCTCGATCCACTCCATCGCCTTCTCGAGCGACATTCTGCGCGGAACGTCTAGCTTCGTGGTGAGTTCCTTAGTTGCTGAACGGTGATTAGTCTGCTGCTTCTTCTTCGTCGGGTTGCACGGAATATCTCCGGGACGCGAGCATTCCCCGATAATCATTCCGTTGTAGACCTGCTCAAGCGGCGAGATGAACAGCACGCCTCTGCTCTGGAGGTTCTCGAGCTGATACGCCGTAGCCTCTCCTGTGTCCATGCTGACGAGCGAGCCTCTGTTGCGCGTGATGAGGTCTCCCGCCCATTCCTTGTAGCCGCTGAAGCAGTTGCTCATGATCCCGAGTCCGCGTGTGTCAGTGAGGAACTCTCCCCTGTAGCCGATGAGTCCGCGTGTAGGTATCTCTATCTCGATTCTGAGTAATCCTCTGTCGGGGTTGTCGATGTTGAGGATTTTTCCCTTGCGCCTCGTCATCTTCTCGAACACGATACCCTGATACTCTTCGGGAACGTCGATAGTTACCAGCTCGTATGGCTCGCACTTCACGCCGTCCTTGTACTCAACGATGACTTCAGGCTTCGAGACGCAGAACTCCATACCTTCGCGCCTCATCTCCTCAATCAGAATCCCGAGCTGCAGTTCACCGCGTCCCGAGACTTTCACGCCGTCGGGTCGTCCCAAGTCCTCCATGCGCAGAGAAACATTAACGTGCATTTCTCTCTGAAGCCTCGCTTTGAGCTGACGCAGCGTAACAGCCTGTCCCTCACGTCCTGCGAACGGTCCGGAGTTCACGAGGAAGAACATTGACACCGTAGGCTCCTCGATGGATAACGGCTTGAGGGGAGAGTCCGAGATTTCCTCAGCGCAGAACGTGTCGCCGATGTCGATTTCGTTCGGCCCGGTCAGCCACACAATATCCCCCGCGCTGACCTCGTCAACCTCCGTGCGCTCGAGTCCTCGCGTTACCCAGAGCTGCGCAACTTTGGCGTTCTCCTTGCCGGTGATAGTCCAGTCGTCGCCGGAGTGGTCGGTGGTGTTCCACTTGGTCGAGACTCTCGTGAAGGCCTCGCTCTTCCTGATATGTCCCTGCAAAATTTTTCCGCAGCCTATTCTGCCGACGTACTCATTCCACGCAAGGGTGCTCACCTGCATCAAGAAGGGTTTGTCGGGGTCAACATCAGGAGCAGGGACGTGGTCTATGATTGCTTGGAAGAGGTCATCCATGCCTTCATGTGGCTTGCTGAGGTCATTTACTGCCCAGCCGTTGAGTCCCGAGCCGTAGAGTACGGGGAAGTCCGCCTGCTCATCACTCGCTCCTAGCTCGAAGAACAGATCAAACGTGAGATTGAGGGCGCGCGTAGGGTCAGCTCCTTCACGGTCTACTTTGTTGATGAAGACGAGAGGACGCATACCAATAGAGAGGGCGTGCTGGAGGACGTAGCGTGTCTGAGGCATAGGGCCTTCGTTTGCGTCAACAATGAGGATAACGGAGTCGACTGTTGAGAGTATGCGCTCGACCTCGCCGGAGAAGTCAGCGTGTCCTGGGGTGTCGATTATGTTGATGAGGTAGCCTTTCCACTCGACTGTGCAGGGCTTGCTTCTGATGGTGATACCGCGCTCACGCTCGAGGGGGTTATTGTCCATGACGCGCTCGGCGACCTGCGTGTGAGCTGCGAAGGTTTGGGCAGCACGGAAGATTGAGTCTATGAGTGTGGTCTTGCCGTGGTCTATATGCGCGACTATGGCGAGATTTCGGATGTGGTCAGAGTTTTTTTCTTGCATGTTAATTCAGTCCTGTATTCATAAAGTTTTTAGTTCTGCAGAATTGTAACATACTCACATAAATTTTCAGGCCGTGCTGTGTAATGATGAAATTCATGCTGAATCGTGCATTGTGTGATTAACCGCATCAAGCTATAATGCTCTGCAAAATCTAGCAATAATCTTAAAAGAGGTCATTCACTCGGAATGTCAGCAAAAGCCACCTTGACAAACGCAGAAATAGTACATAATGTTTTCGGGCTTCGGGCAAACTTCGTGCGCTTACGCAGCCGGACTTCGGCCAAGGCATAGCTATTACATAAAATCAGACTCTGTTATCCATCCTGCTCTTCGTCAAAATCACTCTTTCCATTCACACATCACACACAAATCATCAGTGAACGACGGCGGGAATCTTTCTGCCTTAGTTGCAATAAATCCTTACACAGGAGGTAATTTTTCATGCGCAAATTTCTAGCAGCGGCATTCTTGCTTGCTGTTCTGGCTCTGGTGTCGGCTCAAGCTCCGGCTCAGGCATCGGTTGAAGGGTATGTTGACGGCGGTTACACTGTCGGCGCAACAACTTACCCGCTGATGAAGGGAGTCTTCCGCTCTCCGTCTAACCTGCCGATGAGATTCTTCTACACTGACGGATTCTTTGCTGAAGCTCCCTACATGTACAATACTCACCTTGCGGCGGCTTCGCTGTGCATGGCGATTTCGGGCATGTATGCAGACTATGGGCTTAACGGCGACAATGACTACGCTACGAGAAGCAGGAACATCATCCAGTACATGAGGGACATCGGGACAACGAATTATCACCTCAACGCCTACAACACACTCCGGCCTACAACTGAGAGCATCGGCGTAACAATGGGCTGGAAACCCCTTAGTGATGACCGCATACTGATTCCGATTGCCGTGCGCGGTGCGAACTACGAGAAGGAATGGGCAAGCAACGTAACTTTGGGCGACGGCAAGGACACCAACGGTGAGGCTCAGGGCTTCTCTGTCTCTGCAACGCTGGTGTATAACGAGCTTATCGAGTACGTGAGGACTCAGGACACAGACGCATTCAACAGCGACGGCACACTCAAGGCCGACAAGAAGTTCATCTTCTGGATTGCAGGTTATTCACGTGCGGCGGCTGTCAGTAATCTCACGGCCAAGCGTCTCGTTGACCTGTGTCATGGAACGGACAGCAAGGTATTCGCTTACATTACGCGTTGACTCTGAAGGGAATCTGGGGAGAAACTGAGAAATACACCGGCTCTATCACTCTTGAGCTGGAAGAAGGCGCGACAGAACCGCAGGATTTCTATCTTATAGCCTACAACAAAACTAATGAGCCGGATTATGCTGACAGCGACGTTATGATTTGGCATTACACGATTAACCCTGTAGACCCCAATAACGCAGTGGCAGAGGACGGAACATTCAGGTACACGCTCGCGAAGACATTCACCCTCTCGAAAGATGAGGCCGTGTGCTGGAGAATCAAGAGCGACGATGCAGCACTCGGAAACACGCTAGCCTTCACCGTGAACACAGAGAGCGCGGATACAGTACCCACAAAAGAGGCTGTCGTAACAGTCTGCACAATCGCGGAGACGACTCCTGCAGGGACGTACTCGCTGCCAGTGCAGATCTCGACTGACGGCGGGAGGACATGGACAGACGAGACAGCAATAACCTTCAGCACGAGCGAACTTGTCAATGATGCTGCGAAGAACAGCGGACAGGGGAACTCTTCGGGAGGCTCGAGCAGAGGCTGCGATTCTGTTATGGCCTTCTGCGGATTGGGAGCTGTTATCCTGTTCATGAGGAGGAAAATGCACTAACACATTCTGCCCTGCGGTCTCAAAAGCTGCGGGGCGTTTTCTTGTCCGCATATAACTTTCCGTACTATTTGAGAGTGTCTAATCAGTTATGTAGTCTATAATATTCACATTCCACAATCACTATAAACTCTATGAATTAGGAGGCGGTTCATTTGCTGGAAAAATTAACAGCAGACCATCTTTCACGAGAACAAATCTCTTCACTTGAAGCTGCGGCCAAACGTGCAAGAGTTACAGCCCTGACAATGATAACAGCGGCCAAGAGCGGACACCCGGGCGGAGCTTTCTCGAGCATGGAAATGTTTATGTCAGTCTACGGCATCGCTAACATCACTCCCGAGAACTGCAGCGATCTCAAGAGAGATTACATCGTCGTGTCTCACGGCCACACATCTGCCGGAGTCTACGCAGCACTGAGCGAGTGGGGCTTCATTGAGCGTGATGAAGCAATGGCGCATTTCCGTAACTGCGGCTCGGCGTTTCAGGGACACATCGAGCGTGAAGTTCCCGGCATCGACTGGGGAACAGGCAATCTCGGGCAGGGACTCTCGGCAGGTGCAGGATTCGCTCTCGCACAGCGCGCCAACGGCTACACCGGACATGTCTACGTCCTCATGGGGGACGGCGGGCAGACTAAGGGCCAGCTCGCAGAAGCAAGACGTTCTGCAGTCAAGGAAGGCCTCACGGGATTAGTTGCACTGATTGACTATAACGACATCCAGTTATCGGGAATGCGCAAGGAAATCATGCCCTGCAACATCAAAGAACTCTGGGAAGCTGACGGCTGGGAAGCAGTCGAAGTTGACGGACACGACTTCGCAGCACTCTATGACGCGCTCAAGGCTGCGGGCACTCACGGCAAACCTACAGTTCTTCTCTGCAAGACCATCATGGGCAAAGACGGCGGGATCATGGAAGGAGTTGCGACCTATCACGGCAAGCCTCCCGCAACTGAGGACTACAACGCAATAGTCTCTGCACTCGGCGAATCACCTGACACACTCACAAAGGCACTCGAGAGACGCAAGACTCCTCCCGCCTACAAGGGACGCAAAGTCGGCTATCCTGCTGCCCCTGTCATGGACACAGGGACTCCGTTCGACTACGAGGGCGCAAAGGTCAGCGACAACAGAGGCGCATTCGGAAAGGCATTAGCTGATGTCGGCAAGCTCAACTACAAGAAGGAAGGACACACGCCGATTCTTGTGTTCGACTGCGACCTAGCACCTTCCGTGATGACCGGAGCATTCAGGGGGAATTGCCCGGAGTGGTACGTGCAGAGCGGTATTCAGGAGCACAACGTCGCGACGATGTCCGGGACTGCGAGCATTGCGGGAGTGGTGAGCCTGTGGGCAGAGTTCGGCGTGTTCGGGATCGATGAAGTGTATAACCAGCAGAGACTCAACGACATAAATTTTGCGGGCAACAAGACGGTATTAACTCACGTAGGCCTTGATGTCGGCGAGGACGGCAAGACTCATCAGTGCATCGACTATGTGGGACTTCTGCGCAACACTTTCGGCTGGAAGCTCGTAGTGCCGGTTGACCCGAATCAGACGGACAGAGCTACACGCTGGATGCTCAAGACGCCGGGGGATATTTGCTTGGCAGTCGGCAGAAGCAAGGTTGACGGCCTCAAGGAGTTTGCGGGAAGCTATGAGTTCAAGTACGGTGAAGCGGTGAAGTTACGCACCGGAAAATCAGGAAGCATCTTTGCG
Source organism: Synergistaceae bacterium (assembly GCA_017445405.1). Classification (GTDB taxonomy): domain Bacteria; phylum Synergistota; class Synergistia; order Synergistales; family Aminobacteriaceae; genus JAFUXM01. Next base: position 8,363 of record JAFSUD010000009.1, on the reverse strand, counting down.
TTAGGCTACACCGCCCAGCTCGCACTCAAAGCAGCAGAGGCACACAACCTTGACGTGAACGTTTACGCGGTGAGTTCTCCGCTTGCTCCGGACATGGACGCACTGAAGGAAGCTGCAGCACTCGGCCCAATCCTCACGGTTGAAGACCACAACGTCAATACAGGAATGGGAGCAATAATGTTCCTCGAGGCAGCACGTCAGGGAATAGCATTGCCGAAGATTAAGACACTCGGAGTCGACCACTACGGAGCATCAGGAACGAGCGATGCAGTACGCGTTGAGATGGGGATAGACCCCGAAGGCATAGCACAGGCATTCATGAAGATGAGGTAATCACATGAAGGAATTAATCACAGCAGGAAAGACAGCTCTAGGCATAGAGTTCGGCTCGACAAGAATCAAGGCGGTGCTTGTGGATTTTGACGGCCATGTTTTAGCGTCAGGCTCTCACGAGTGGGAGAACAAATTAGTGAACGGCGTGTGGACGTATGACCTCGCGGATGTTGATGCGGGGTTGCGTTCTTGCTACTCATCACTGCGCAAGGACGTAGAGGCCAAGTACGGAGTAACACCAAAAACTTTTGGTGCTCTCGGGATTTCTGCGATGATGCACGGGTATATTGCCCTCGACAAGGACGACAAGCAGCTCGCACCGTTCCAGACGTGGCGCAACACAAACACGACTCAGGCAGCAGACGCATTAACTGAACTCTTCGACTTCAACATTCCGCTTCGGTGGTCAGCAGCACATCTCTACCAGAGAATCCTTGACGGCGAAGCTCACGTGAAGAATGTAGCTAGTGTGTTCACTTTGGCAGCATACATGCACTACAAGCTCACAGGCCAGAAGGTTATCGGTATAGGCGACGCTGCGGGAATGTTCCCGATTGACAGCGACAAGCTAGATTATGATGAAGGCATGGTGCAGAAGTTTGACGCTCTCCTCAAGAAAGCAGGGCTGAATTACGGACTGCGCGATGTGTTCCCGAAGGTTCTTGTTGCAGGAGACAACGCGGGGACTCTCACTCCTGAAGGCGCGAAGCTGCTCGACGAGACCGGGACTCTTGAGGCCGGAATCCCTGTGTGTCCTCCCGAAGGCGACGCGGGCACGGGCATGACAGCGACCAACTCAGTAGCTCCGAGAACAGGCAACCTCTCAGCGGGCACGTCAACGTTCGCAATGATAGTTCTTGAACGCCAGCTCTCAAAACTTCACCGTGAGATCGACATGGTTACGACACCTTCAGGCTTCCCGTGCGCAATGTCTCACGCGAACAACGGCACGAGCGACCTCAACGCATGGGTCTCACTGTTCGGGGAGTTCTGCAAGCTCATGGGCATAGAGGCAAACGCGGGCGAACTTTACGGCAAGCTCTACACTCACTCGATGACGGGCGACGCTGACTGCGGAGGCTTGATGGCCTACGGGTACTACAGCGGAGAGAACATCACGTTCATTAACGAGGGCAGGCCGTTATTCATGAGGACACCAAACAGCAAGTTCACTCTCGCTAACTTCATGAAGGTGAACCTCTACACCTCTCTCGGTGCTGTGAAGCTGGGAATGGATATTCTCCTCAAGGATGAGGGAGTGAAGCTCGAGCGCATGATGGGACACGGCGGACTCTTCAAGACACCGCTGGTGATGCAGAAGGTTCTTGCTGCTGCGGTAAATTCTCCTGTGAGTGTGATGACGACTGCAAGCGAGGGCGGAGCGTGGGGAATAGCTCTGCTTGCTGCGTATCTTGCTGACGGCAAAAAGTACGGCAAACTTGAGGATTACCTCGACAAGCGGGTATTCGTTGAGCTTACCGGCAACGTTGTAGAGCCAGACCCGGCAGAAGTTGCAGGGTTCGAGGTGTTTACGCAGAGGTATATTGCAGGTATCGAGGCAGAGAAGGCAGCAATTAAGGCTATGGATTGGTGATGAACTATGACAACAATACACGAAACGTTTAACTTAGGGCAGAGCATCTGGCTGGACTACATCAGCAAGTCAATGTTAGCTTCCGGCGGACTCGAAGAGTGGATAAAGAACGGCGTTGTAGGAGTAACGACTAACCCCTCAATCTTTGAGAACGCCATAGCCAAAACTAGCGACTACGACGAGGAGATCGCCTCGCTCACACGTCAGGGCAAGACCACCGCAGAAATCTACGAGGTGCTCACGCTTCAGGAGGTCGGAGCTGCTGCGGACATACTGCGCCCCGTTTACGATAAGACAGGCGGGAAGGACGGCTACGTGAGTCTTGAGGTCAACCCTCTGCTCGCGTCGGACAGGGATACCACAATCAGCGAGGCCAAGAGACTCTTTGCGTTGCTCAACAGGCCGAACGTCATGATAAAGATTCCGGCGACTCCGGAGGGCATCTCCGCACTCACGGAATGCATTGCCTCAAACGTCAACGTCAACAGCACGCTCATCTTCTCGCACGAGCAGTACGTGAACGTCGCGAAGGCTTACATCGAGGGCACAAAGCGCGGAGGCAGGGCAGCGAGTGTTGCGTCGGTGTTCGTGAGCAGAGTAGACGGTGCAGTTGATAAGCTAGTGCCTGAGAGCCTGCAGGGAAGAATCGCGGTCGACAACATCAAGCTCATCTACCAGTCGTTCAAGGAATTGTTCGCGGGTGCAGAGCAGGTACAGCGTCCTCTATGGGCAAGCACAGGCACGAAGAACAAAGCCTACTCCGACGTGAAGTACATTGATGAACTCATCGGAGCGGGCACAGTGAACACCGTACCTCCTGCGACTCTGACGGCGTTTCTGTCTCACGGCAAGGCAGCGTTGACCGTAGAGTCCGGACTCGCTGAGGCAAAAGCTGACATGCAGAAGCTCAAGGATGCAGGAGTCAGCCTTGATGATGTGTGCGCAAAGTTATTAGCTGACGGACTCGAGGCGTTCAACAAAGCGTTTGAGTCCCTCATGTCTGCAATCGAGAAGAAAGGAGCAAGTTTATAGTGAGTCTTAGAGATTACACGTTCTGGTTTGTTGTGGGCAGCCAGTATCTTTATGGCCCGGAAGTTTTGGAGACTGTAGCATCACGCGCTCAGGAGATGGCCGACAAGCTCAACGCATCAGGCAAACTCCCCTGCAAAGTCGTCTACAAGGTTACGGCCAAGACCAGCAAGGAAATCACTGACGTAATCCGCGACGCAAACCATGATGAGTCGTGTGCAGGAATAATTACGTGGTGCCACACGTTCAGCCCGTCGAAGATGTGGATTAACGGCCTCGTGAACCTCCAGAAGGCATGGTGTCATTTCGCGACGCAGTACAACCGCGAGATTCCGAACGACGAGATAGACATGGACTTCATGAACCTGAATCAGGCAGCACACGGAGACAGGGAGCACGGCTTCATCGGAGCAAGGTTACGCGCGCCCCGTAAGGTCATCGCAGGTTACTGGCAGGACGCCGACGTTCAGGAGAGACTCGGCAAGTGGATGCGTGCAGCAGCAGGAGCGGCCTTCTCGCGCTCGCTGAAGGTTATGCGCTTCGGAGACAACATGCGCGAGGTTGCGGTAACTGAGGGCGACAAGGTAGAGGTTCAGGCGAAGCTCGGGTGGCAGGTCAACACTTGGCCGGTCGGTGAACTCGCAGACGGGATAGCTGCGGTAACACAGGCAGAAGAGGACGCAATGATGCGCGAGTACGAGTCGCTCTACGACATTGCGACAGATAATCTTGATGCGGTGCGTTATCAGGCTCGTGAAGAGGTCGCGATGAAGAAGATGCTCGACCGTGAAGGCTGCCGTGCGTTCTCGAACACGTTCCAGGATCTCTATGGCATGAAGCAGCTTCCGGGCATAGCGACTCAGCACTTGCTAGCGACAGGTTACGGCTACGGTGCAGAGGGCGACTGGAAGGTCGGAGCAATGACCGCGATAATCAAGTTCATGACGGAAGGCCAGAAGGGCGGCTCTGCGTTCATGGAGGACTACACGTATCACCTTGTGCCCGGCCAGGAGTACAGCTTAGGAGCGCACATGCTTGAAGTGTGCCCGTCTGTTGCAGCGGAGAGACCGAGAATCGAGGTACACCCTCTCGGCATCGGCGGCAAGGAAGACCCCGCACGCTTGGTGTTCGAGGGACATGCAGGAAGCGCAGTAGTTGTGAGTCTCGTCGACATGGGGGGACGTTTGCGCTTAATCTGTCAGGACATCGAGTGCGTAAAGCCTATTATGCCTATGCCGAATCTGCCTGTAGCGCGCGTAATGTGGCGCGCAATGCCTGACCTCAAGACCGGCCTCGAGTGCTGGATACTTGCGGGCGGAGCACATCACACAGTTCTTAGCTACGACGTTGACGCGGAACAGATGAAGGACTGGGCGAGGATGATGGACATTGAGTTTGTGCACATCAGCAGGGACACCACGACCGAGAGTCTCGAGCACGAGCTGTTCCTGAATGATCTAGCGTGGAAGCTGAAGTAATTATGATGCTAGAGAAATTACGGCAGGAAGTTTACCGCGCAAACATGGAGCTTCCCGAGCGCGGACTCGTAGTCTACACGTGGGGCAACGTCAGCGGAATAGACAGGGACTCTGGACTCGTGGTCATCAAGCCTTCAGGTGTGGAGTACGAGGACTTGACCCCTGAGAACCTCGTCATCGTTGACCTGAACAACAACATCATCGAGGGCACAATGAATCCCTCATCGGACACGAAGACTCACGTCGAACTCTACAAGGCGTTTCCGGAAATCGGGGGCATTGTTCACACGCACAGCCCTCACGCTGTAGGCTGGGCACAGGCAGGAAGGGACATTCCCTGTTACGGGACGACTCACGCGGATTACTTCTACGGGAGCGTGCCGTGTTCGAGGAATCTGACTGCAGAGGAAGTTGATGAGGATTACGAGTTGAACACCGGGAAAGTTATTGCGGAGGAGTTCTCCCGGCGGAAGCTGAGTCCGAAGTCGTCGCCGGGGATAATCTGTCATTCACACGGGCCGTTCACGTGGGGCAAGGATGCAGCACAGGCAGTGTATCACGCTGTAGTTCTTGAGGAGCTTGCGAAAATGGCTCTGTATACAGTAACCATTGACCCGAAGGCCTCTGAAGCTCCCCAGTACGTGCAGGACAAACACTACCTGCGCAAACACGGGCCTAACGCGTATTATGGTCAGCACTCACAGGCTTAATACCTGCCGCGCCCTACACTGAAAGCGTATTCGATAAATACAGTTTTGGGCTGTCCTGCTCTGACTACACAATCAGGGAAGGACGGCTCATTTACTGCATTGGGGAATTGCTGAGCCTCGAGAGCAAAGCCGTCGTAGTTGTTGTAGAACGCGCCCCCTTTGCCTCTGCAGTGGCCTATCGAATTGCCGGTGTAGAACTGAATCGCGGGCATGTCCGTAGACACAGTAAGGGTGATGTCGCTGATGTCTCCTGTTACGGTTGCTGCAGGATAACCGTTGCTGTTAATCTCGAAGCAGTGATCAAATCCGCCCTTTGCCCTGATTATCTCTGATGAAGGCTCTTCACCGCTCGGCGGAATCATCTTGGTGATAATCTTTGGCTTTCCTCTGAAGTCGAACGGTGTACCCTCAACGCTGGCTATGGGAGTTTTGACGAGGCAATTATCATCAGCCTGACAATACTTGTCCGCGTTGATGCACAGCTTATGATTCAGGATCATTCCCATACCGTGCCCGTTGAGGTTGAAGTAATTGTGATTCGTGATGTTTGCCGGGCAGTCCATGTCGCAGGAATACTCGTACACCATCCTGAACGCTCCGTCCCTAAAGCTAGTACGCTGAGTCAGCGTGAAGTTGCCGGGGAAGCCCTGATCCAGATGCGGACTCTCGAGCCTGAAGAGCACCTCGTCTCCCTGAACCTCCGACGTGAAGAGTCTCTTGTGGAAGCCCTGCCCTCCGTGAAGAGTATTCGGGCCGCTGTTGACCGGCAGGTGATACGTTACTCCGTTGAGGGTGAAGCGGCCGTTGGCGATTCTGTTTGCGTAACGTCCGACCGTCGCACCGAAACACCGTGTGTCATTGAGGTACTCGCTGCATGTGTCATAGCCGAGTGCTACGTCACGCAAATTTCCGTCCTTGTCCCGGATATTGAGTTCTACTATTCTGCACCCGAACTCGCAGACTGTTGCGCTCTGCCCCGACTCGTCAGTGAACGTGTAGTTGTACACATTCTGCCCTTCTGGTGTAACTCCGAACAAACTTTTAGCTATCATGTCTATCATTCCTCCTCTAGTATGTCTGAACGCGAATATAACGCTGCTTTTCCTGAGATAGTTATGCGGCTGCCTCTCACGCTGCAGTACAGGTAGCCTCCCCGCTCTGATGCCTGATACGCAGTAAGCTCACTTTTCCCGAGCACCTTTGACCAGTAAGGGATTATGTGGCAGTGCCCAGATCCGCACACAGGATCTTCGACGATTCCCAGCTTGGGCGCGAAACTCCGGGACACGCAGTCGACTCCGTCATGACCTCTCGCCGTTATGTGAAGCAGGAGGCCGTCAAGAGTCTTCACCTTCTCCATGTTCGGCGCACACTCTCTGACCTGCTCCTCACTGCTCAGGACGCACAGCAAATCCCGCCCCATGTATGCGCACTCGGGAACACACCCCAAAGCCTCACGCATTGCCTCAGTTACGGGAACTTCCGCAAGCTCGTATGCGGGGAAGTCCATTGCGTAGAGGTCATCATGTTTCCTCACCGACAGCTCGCCGCTAAGTGTCGTGAAGGTTACGCTGTCTGCGTCCTCGTAGAACCTCAGCACTACATACGCACTCGCAAGTGTCGCATGTCCGCATAAATCTATCTCTCCTCCGGGCGTGAACCACCGAAGACGATAACTATTCCCTTCCTTAACTGTGAAAGCTGTCTCGGAAAAATTGTTCTCACGCGCAATGTTCATCATCAATTTTTCGTCAGGCCAAGAGTCCATAACGCAAACGGCTGCCTGGTTGCCGGAAAATACTTTGTCTGCGAAAGCGTCAACTATGTACTGTCTCATGCTACTTGATGACCTTCAGAGCTTTCCTGTCTATCGTCAATGCCACGAACACCAAGAATACTATTCCCTTGATGAGCTGCTGCGTCGCCGACTCCAAGCCCAGCATCACGAGTCCGTTGTTCAGCACCGTGTACATCAACGTTCCCACAATGATGTTCGAGAACCTCACCTTTGCGCCTCCGGTGATGGGCAGTCCCCCGAGCACTAACGAGATGAGTATCTGAGTCTCGAGCTGGTTACCCGCAGTCGCCGTGATTGAGCCTACCTTGATGACGTTCACGAATGCCGCGAGTCCGGTAAGTGCTCCCGCAGCTACGAACGTCAGGAACTTCACCCTGTCCGTCCTCACTCCTGAGAACCTCGCCGCCGTCTCTCCAGACCCCACAGCCTTAACGTCATTGCCAATCCTCGTGAACCTGAACAGCAGCCACGCCACCACCAGCACAGCAACAGTGATTCCGATTTTGAGGTTGTCGCTGTCGAGTGCCTTAATCGCTGCCGAAGCCGGAATAGCCGTCTCCGTCGTCATGTACGCGCACACGCCTCTGAATAAATACATCGTGCAGATGGTTACGATGAAGCTCTGCAGCTTGAACTTCACGTGAAAGAATCCGTTGACTGCTCCGATTGCTGCTCCTGTCAGGATGCCCCCGAGAATCGCTAACGGTATGCTGTAGAACGAAAGCTCAGAGATTACGATTGAGGCCACCCCGAGAGTCGACCCCTCCGTGAAGTCGATCGACCCTAGCGTCATCACGAAGAACACTCCAGTTGCGACAATCATCGGGTAGTACACCTGCGACAGCAACAGCCTCACTCGTCTCGGCTGCATTATCCTTCCCTCAGTGAGCCAGTACATCACGCCGAGAATCACCACCAGCCCCAAGAACGGCAATAATCCCTTGAACGTGTCGCTCCCTAAAATCTCCGCAAGTCTCGAAGGCTCATCATTATTTTTCCGTGCCATAATCTTCAACGCCTCCTATACCATTTTCGCTATCAAGTCTTCTTCACTCAGGGACTCCGAGCGCATGAACTCGCCGTTAATCTTCCCGTCCTTCATGATGAGGATACGGTCTGACATTCCGAGCAGTTCGGGTATCTCCTCGCTAATCATGATGATAGATTTTCCCTTCGCCCTAAGCTCCGACATGAGAGCATATATCGCCTGCTTGACCTTCACGTCGATTCCCCTTGTCGGTGAGTCGAGGACGAGAATATCGCTGCCCTTGCCTATCCAGCGCGCTAACACTACCTTCTGCTTGTTGCCGCCTGAGAGGTCAGACACGAACTGGTGAATGCCCTGCATTTTGGTCTGCATCTGGTCAGCGTACTCCTGCGCAAACTTGTTGAGCTTGCGTCCCCAAAGTATGCGGTGCTCG